>NZ_JBMSDW010000003.1:0-424633 GCF_049445895.1 Neotabrizicola sp. VNH66 | reverse complement strand
CGCAGCGACCGACAAATCCGTCTCCACCATCCGGCATCCGCGCGCTCCTCCAGCTTCAACCCTCCTTCTGAAGGCTGCGGCCGCGATAGAACACGCGCAAAATCAATGGGGCAGAGACGGCGCATACAGATGTTCCAAACCTGATCGAGAAGCGACTCATCCACGGGATCAAAAGCGCACTTCGGGACCGTGTTCACCGTACCAGTTACAGCAACGCCTTGGCGGCGAAAGTCGTTGTAAACGTCAGGGATAACCGGGCCGTACTGCCACGCTTCAATGCGGTTCCCGAACAGCGGCTCATTCTGGGTCTCTAGGTGCCAGCCGTGCGCGATGTAGGTCAGCTTGAGAAGCGACATGATGGACAAAGTCCGACCTTCCCGCTGAGCGCTGGTTACGAACCAGTTCGCAACTTGGCGGGCATCGTAGGTCATCTGTAGGGTCTCGGTAGCGGGAAAAGTAGGCAGCCGTTGTGGTGCAGGGTAGGTTTCCCTTAGCCAGTATATAGGAAGGTGTGGATAAAATGTGAACAAGAAACCACGGGCGGGCGGCGTTGCGGACGGCAAGGTGCTGCAATCAATTGCAAGAATGTGACCGTAGCCGCCGGAGTGATCAGCCCTTGTTCCGACAGCTTGGGCAGGTGATCCGCTCCGACTGACTGCCGGAGAAGCCGCAGGCCGGGCATTCCTCGGAGTCCCGCTCTCGCGCCTTGCCACCGCAATAGCTGCAAGGCGTGGGCGGTAAGGTCAGGACGCCAGTCCCGTGACAGGTGGGGCAGTTTCTACGTTTGATCATGTAGCGCAGTGTGTGGCCATGATGGGGGCTTGTCTAGCACTATGTCTTGCGGAATCTATTTGGACGAAAGCAGAACATATGCTAGATGTGGTGTCAGTCATCTATTGGAGTCACCCATGTCTAAGAATGGCAAAGGCACTTCGGGCGGTGTGGCATCTAAGGCAGGTTCGATACTCGGCAACCCGAACGCTTCGGCAACTGCCCGCAGCCTAGCGGGGTCGGCGCTGGCGCAGGCCGGGACAGCCAAGCAAACGGGCGCGAGGATGGAAGATCGCGCCTCGCAGGTGCTGTCCAGCTCGAAGTACAGCGCGGGCACCAGGTCGCTGGCCGGATCGGTCCTGTCGCAGGCGAACAAGAACCGCTGACGCGGTTCCGCACCATGAGGGCGGTGTGTCCAGCCCCGCCTTCTCCTTTGTTGTAGATGTTGTTGTTGTAATAAAAACAACCACAACCAAATGGCTGTGTGTCACCCACCCTCGGCCACGGTGACACACACGCGGAAAAACCTGCCACCCGCCGGAAGGCTGCAACACAACAACACTCACAACAATCTTTGTATTACAACAACTTAGAAAAATCCATGTTGCAACAGGCTACAACAGAAAAGGGCCGCTGACGCGGCCCCTGTTCAATTCTGCACCTCGGCAGGCTCCATCTCGCGTCCCGTCCGGTCGCGGATCATGTCCCGGATGATCGACAGCCCCGGCAGGTGATACATCGGCGTGTTGAACCCGAACGCCTGCCACGCATATTCGGCATCCTGCGCGCCCTCATCAAGGGTCTGCCGCTCGCCCGTCACCCGCGCGCCCTTGGGCCGGTCGAGTTCCGCACCGAAGAGGCGCTTCCAGACAGCCGCCGCCGGGCGCATATCGCTGTCATACCGACCGGCGAGGCTGCGAATCCAGTCATCCAGCGCACGGGCCGGGATGCGGTTCTCACCGTCACCCAGCACGATCCGCATGTTATGCCCCCCGTCGCGCCAGATGAATTCGCCGTCTTCCAGCATCCGCAGGAATGCCTTGTCCGACGCCCGCTGATTTCGAAACCCGGCAGCAGAAACTGAACGAGGCGGGCGTCTAGGAAACCAGGGGCACCTCAGTCGTCGGTCACAATGATGGCTTCGGGCAGATCGCGATCTTCGCCGAGGATCCTGGCTGTGGAGTCGAGGGAGCAGGGATGCGTGGCGGCAGTCCTCACGGGCGGCCGCCCGCACGGCTGCCAATGGCTTCCAGTTCCTCGGCAGCAGCGCGTCGGTCCGGTTGATCTTGTGATCGCGGATGCGAACCAGGATGTCGGCCAGACACGGCCGGCGTCATCCTGTCAGTCCTGATTCCGCGCCGGTTTTTGGCGGCGGGCATGCCGTTCAGGCATTGTGCCACCCGTCGGAAACGGCCGGAGACACGGTCAAAGACCCCTCGGCAGGATACCGTGCCACCGGGGCCGATACAGCCCGTTCCTAGTCTTGGTTGGCGTCCGGGCGCTCCGGCGCGGGGTCATCCGGGAGATCCTCCTCGCCCGATTGGCCGGGTATCACGTAACCGCCCCCCAGCCAGCGTGCGAGGTCCAGATCCGCGCAGCGGCGCGAACAGAACGGGCGCCAGGCCGCTTCCGTGGCTTTGCCGCAGATCGGGCAGCTCATGGCCAGACCGAGGCCAGCGCCGGCCGGTCGCGGCGGCGGGTCAGCTCGTAAAGGCCAAGCGTGGTCCAGCCGGCCAGATTGGCCTCCCCCTCGGCCTTGAAAGCGGCCTTCATCACCTGATCCAGGATATGGCGGTCGCGCTTTGGCATGGGGGCAAAATCCACCACGATCTGGCCCCCCAGCCCGCGCAGCCGCAGCTGGCGCGGAAGATCGCGCGCCGCCGCGACATTGGCCTTCAGCGCGGCGGCGGGCGAGGTGTCATTGCCCGTATTCACATCCACAGCAACCAGCGCGCGCGTGGCTTCGATCCACATGGAGCCGCCGCCGTCCAGCGGAACTGCGGGCGACAAGAGCGCGTCCAGCGCCTCATCCGCGCCCAGATCGGCAAAGCTGCCGTCCGCATCCAGCACCTCGTCCGGGGCGGGGTCCAGCCAGTCGCGCCAGGCCAGGTCATGAGCCGAGGGCGCATCGACCAGAAGCTCCGGCTCTCCGGTCAGATCCGCCAGCACGGCTTCGGCCAGTGCGCGGGTCCGGGCGAGATCCTCTGCGACCTCAGCCTCCTCCGCATCGGCACAGGCCGACCGCAGGATCAGTCCGAGGTCCCCGGCCGCCCCCTTCATTCCGGCAGCCGCAAGGGCCTCCAGCGCGGCGCGGGCTTCCTCGTCACGGATCCGGCGCGAGATGTTCAGGCCCGGTGCCTCGGGCGTCAGGATGGCAAAGCGGGACTTGAACAAGAGGCGGGTGGTCACCGGCAGGGCCTTGCCCGGTTCCGGCGCGGGGCCGGAAACCTGCACCAGCAGCCGCTGGCCCGGCGCGATGCCACCAGTCTGCCGCAGAAAGCCCTTTTCGCCGCCGGGCAGGCGCAGGAACATGCCGCCCTGCCCCTTCATCGGCCGGTCGGCCACGCCGCGGCAGATGGCGCCGGGCTGCAGCCCCTCTTCGCGCGGGTCAAGCGCCAGATCCTCCAGCCGTCCGTCCACCATCAGCGCCGCGGCTTCGCGGCCATCGTGGTGGTCCAGAAGAACGACACGTCCCTTCATGCGGCCCTCCAGACCGGCCAGCCCGCCGCAGTCAGCAGCGTGGCGGTTTCCGCAATGGGCAGCCCCATGATGCCGGTGAAACTGCCCTGCATCCACGGGATAAAGGCCCCGGCCAGACCCTGAATGCCATAGGCGCCAGCCTTGCCCTGCCATTCACCGCTGGCGAGATAGGCATTCAGTTCATCATCGGACAGCCGCTTCATCTTCACGGCCGAGACGCTTTCGCGCGCCCAGATCCTGTCACCGCGGCGGACGGCTACGGCGGTGATCACCTCGTGCCGACGCCCGCCCAGCAGGGTCAGGAAACGCGCAGCCTCGGCCGCATCCGCGGGTTTGCCCAGAATGCGGCGGCCAAGGGCCACCGTGGTATCGGCACAAAGAACCAGATCCGCCGGCCCGGCCGCGACGGCCATGGCCTTTTCCCGGGCCAGCCGCGCCGCATAGGGCCGCGGCAATTCGGCTTTCTTCGGATCTTCGTCGATGTCGGGGGGCAGGATCGCGTCGGGGAGAACCCCCAACTGCGCCAGAATCTCTTTCCGGCGCGGCGAGGCAGAGCCGAGGATGAATCTCAATTTACTTGAAGCGATAGTTGATACGGCCCTTCGACAGGTCATAGGGGGTCATTTCGACCTGCACCTTGTCACCCGCCAGAACACGGATCCGGTTCTTGCGCATCTTGCCTGCCATCGTCGCGATCAGTTCATGGCCATTTTCGAGTTCGACCTTGAATGTCGCATTGGGCAGGAGTTCCTTCACGACACCGGGGAATTCGAGAGTTTCTTCCTTGGCCATGCTCACTCCGCATAGGGGTTATGGCCCGCGGGGACCGCAGGCGCTGGTCCGCGGCATATGCGCTTCGAATCGCGGATTTTCAAGGGAATTCTGCGGCCCCACCCGTGCGGGGGCGCTGCCCCCGTCCTTCTGACGAAGGACTCCCCCGGGATATTTAGCCCAGTATGAATGGGCAAAGGTCTTTCATACTGGTCCAAATATCCCCGCCGGAGGCGTCCGCCCGCTCTGCGGGAGACGAAGGGCGGGTCAGAGGGCGCGCATCCAGAAGTGCAGCGGCTTTTTCGTCTCGGCGTGCTCGCCCAGATCCCGCCAGCTGAATTCGGCCACCGCACCGGGAACCGGGGCATAGCCGCGCTTCGCCCAGAAGGCATCATTGCTGCGCGGATCGGCCGGGCGCAGCGGGTGATCCGCGGGCCGCAGGACCGAGCAGAATGCGAGATGGGTATCCCCCAGATCGCGCGCCCGCGCCTCGCGCAGGTCGAAGAAGCGGTGGCCGATCCCCCTGCCCCGGTATTCGGGCAGCAGCACCGATTCCGCGGCGTAATAGATCTGTTCGACCGGTAGCCCGATGCGGCGCAACGGTTCGGCGAACTCCTCCGCGTGATCCTCCATGGGCGAGGCGGTTGCCGCGCCCACCAGCCGCGCCCCGTCGAAGGCGCCCACCACAAGGGCACCGGGGCTGTCGCGGTAGACCTGAAGATAGGCCCGCTCATAATCGAGCGAGCCGTCGTAAAGATAGGGCCAGTCGCGGAAGACGGCGATGCGCAGCCGCGCCACATCCTCCAGCGCGGCACCAAGCGCCTCTCCGGTCAGGGCACGGACCTCGGTCATGCCGAGACCTGCGCGACCCAGTCATTCAGGTTGTAGAAGGTGGTGATGCGGGCGATCCTGCCGCCCTTCACCTCGAAGAACGATCCCGCGGGCAGGATGTATTTCTGACCCTTCGCTTCCGGCAGGCCGGGGTCGGTCTTCAGATATTCCCCGTGCACCACGAATTCCGCCGCCGCGCGGCTGCCATCGTCATTCACGAAGATCACGATATCCTTCAATTCCTCGCGGTAGCTGACACCCATATGCGCACCGAATTCTGCGAATTTCTCGCGGCCACGGCGGATGCCACCCTCATTCACCCGATGCTCGACATCATCGGTCACCAGCGCGGTCATCCCTTCGGGATTCAAGGCGTTGAACGCGGCGTAATAGGTTTCGATCAGCTGGCGGGTTTCGGTCGCGGACATCCGGGTCTCCTGTTGTTGCGGCAGAAGATACCCCGCCGTCGGCGCAGGGAAAGCCCGAAAGCGGCGGGGCGCGGCGGGAAAACCGACACGCCCCGGCCGGGATCACAGCGCCGCCAGCGCCGCCGCCACGGTTTCCGCCATCGGCGTGGTCGGACGGCCGATCAGCCGCGACAGCGTGTGGCTGTCATCGTCCAGCGCCCCTTTCGACGCCGCGAAATCCGATTCCGCCAGCACCGCGGCAAAGCCCGCGGGCAGGCCGAAACCTTCCAGCGCCTTGGCATATTCCGCCTCGGGCAGGTTCACATAGGCCACCGGTTTGCCCGACTGGCGCGCCACTTCCGCGGCAAGTTCGGCCCCGGTGAAGGGGGCATCGCCCGCCAGCTCATAGGTTTTGCCGGCATGGGCCGCGTCCAGCGCGGTGACCGCAATCGCCTCGGCATAATCCTTGCGCGCGGCGGCGGCATAGCGCCCCTCGCCGGCCGAACCGATGATCGCGCCATGCTGGATCGCCGCGCCGAGCGCACCGGTCAGGTTCTCGGTGTACCAGCCGTTGCGCAGAAGCGTGACCTCCAGACCCGAAGCCGCCAGCAGCGCCTCGGTCTTGGCATGATCCGACGGCAGGAACTTCATCGGCGACGAGGTGGCCTTCAGGATCGAGGTGTAGAGGATGCGTTTCACCCCCGCAGCCTTGGCCGCGGCAATGACATTGCCGTGCTGGCCCGCCCGGTCGGTGAAATCGTTGGACGAGATCAGGACCAGAACATCCACCCCGGCAAGGGCCGCTGCATCGGGGGCGTTGTAGTCGAAGGCCCGGGTCTCCACCCCCAGATCGGCGGCCTTCTCCGGGCTGCGGACAAGGGCGACGGGGGCGGCGCCGCGCGCCTTCAGCGCGGCGATGGCAAGGCGGCCCAGCTGGCCGGTGGCTCCGGTGACGGCGATGGACATGATGGTCTCCGTTCAGATGTTGACGGGAACAGCAATACCGGAATACTTACGAAACAGAAGTACGCACTTTTTTGTAAGTATGACACAGGGGCGCACATGACCTTGTCCAGCGATGCACAGACCCTTCTCAGCCGCTTTCAGCGCGGCAATGTTCTGGCGGCGGATTGCCCGTCCCGCCCGGTGCTGCAACACCTGACCAGCCGCTGGGGCACGCTGGTCATGGTGGCGCTGGCCGCGCAGCCCCACCGCTTTGCCGAGCTGCGCCGTGCCGTGGGCGGGGTCAGCGAACGGATGCTGAGCCAGACCCTGAAAGAGCTGGAAGCCTGCGGCTTCGTCCTGCGGGTGGCCCATGCGGTGGTGCCCCCGCATGTCGATTATTCCCTGACGCCCCTGGGCCACGAAGCCGCTGCCCGGCTGATCCCGCTGGTCACCTGGATCGAGGACAGCCTGGACCGGATCCTGGACGGTGCGGGGCGCCGGAACCCGGGAACGATGATCCCAGGCCGCGAGCCGGCGCTCTGATGCGCCCGGTCCGCGCCGCTTCGGCCGCAGGCGGATCTGCACATGAACCCAAGAGGCCCGACCAGATCAGGGAAAGCGCGGACAAATCAAGCTAGGGGGCTTTGGGGGGAAGGTTTCAGGGAGGATTTGAATATGATCATCGTCTTCGGACCCTTCGAGGTTTCGTCTTTACCGTCTTCCCCGGCCTTTCCTTTCTTTTCCACGCCTGTTGCTGACTTGGGCTGTGGATCGCTGGCAGAGGAAGAGGAGGGGAAAGGGAAGGAAAGAAAGTATGATCGCTTGGTGCCGGTATCGGTGCTTGAGTTGGTGCCTCGACTGGTACAGGTGTCGGCAACTGCGTCGGGGCATGCATTGGGCCTAAGTCATTGGCAATTCTCTGCATATTCTGTGGTCTGCCGAGATACTTCGAAGCCTGCTCGGTTGGCATAATGAAGGCTTGAACACCTGCCTTTGGCACCCTGTGCCTTTCTGACCAAATCATTGCGTCACGCCTTAGAAAAGCCAAAGCGTCCTTGGTTTGTTCGAAGGACAGGCCAGACCATTCGGCCCATTGTTTCCGAGGCCACGCAGCCCACTTACCCGCTTTGCCGCGCACCGAGAATGTGGACCTTCGCCAGCGGAAGATGACCTCTTTGAGCAACTGCCGGGCGTTGGGGTGAAGCAGGCGCCACGCCTTGAAGTCTGCTTAGTCGTGGATGGGATATGGGGCGTTGTTCACAGCATGACACCCTGTGTCGAATGCAGCAGTGCGCTCGCCCTCCGTTGGTGTGGCGTCCACGTTGTCGCCGACGTGTTCACAAAGGGTGAGCATGAGGCGAACATTTCCCCCAGATAGCATGGGGAAACTTGGGGAATAGTCTTGCTTCGTTCCTTGGGGAAAAGGGAGTTTCCGTCCTAGTTTTTTGAATTTATCGTTTTTAACAGGAGGAAAAATGGTGCTGCAAGAGAGGATTGAACTCTCGACCTCTCCCTTACCAAGGGAGTGCTCTACCACTGAGCTACTGCAGCCGCCTTCGGTGAGGCGGGGAGATAGACGCAAAGCTTTGCCTCTGCAACCCCCTTTTCGCACCGCTCTCTGGACCGCATCTGTCCGGTGCGGTAGGGGAAGGGCATGCAGGACGATGCCCCCCTTCCGAAGGCCCTGGCCCGTGGCAAACCGCCAAGGGAAAAAGGCTCTGCCGACCCGCGCGCGGACCGGCTGAAGGCCGCGCTGAAGGCCAATATGGCCCGGCGCAAGGCACAGGCGAAGGCGCGCGCGGCCGGTCCGGCCACAGACGACAGCGAAGAAAATCACAAACAAGACGAGGCATGAGGCAGCAATGGATTCGATTCTGGTCAAGGGCAACGGTCCGCTGAACGGGGTGATTCCCATTGCGGGGGCGAAGAATGCCTGCCTGACGCTGATGCCGGCCACGCTTCTGAGCGAAGAGCCGCTGACGCTGACCAATGCGCCGCGGCTGTCGGACATCCGCACCATGACGCAGCTTCTGCAAAGCCTTGGGGTCGAGGTCAGTGCGCTGCAGGCGGGCAAGGTCATCACCATGTCCAGCCATTCCGACATCAACCCGGTCGCGGATTATGAGATCGTGCGGAAGATGCGGGCGTCGAATCTGGTGCTGGGCCCCCTCTTGGCGCGGCTGGGCCATGCGGTGGTGTCGCTGCCCGGTGGCTGTGCCATCGGCGCGCGGCCCATGGACATTCACATCGACGCCCTGGCCGCTCTGGGCGCGGAAATCGACCTGCGCGACGGCTATCTGCATGCCACGGCGAAGGGCGGCCTCAAGGGCGCCGTGCATGAGATGCGCTTCGCCTCCGTCGGCGCGACCGAGAATTTCGTCATGGCGGCGACGCTGGCCAAGGGCACCTCGGTCCTGAAAAATGCCGCGCGCGAGCCGGAGATCGTCGATCTGGTAGCCTGCCTGCGCCGCATGGGGGCGGAGATCGAGGGCGAGGGCACGCCCACCATCACCATTCAGGGCGTGGACCGGCTGCGCGGCGCCACCCATCCCGTCGTGACGGACCGGATCGAACTGGGCACCTATATGCTGGCCCCGGCGATCTGCGGGGGCGAGGTGGAATGTCTGGGCGGGCGGATCGACCTGTTGTCCGCCTTCTGTGAAAAGCTGGATGCGGCGGGGATTTCCGTCACGGAAACCGCGAACGGCCTGAAGGTCGCGCGCAAGAACGGCCGGGTGCGGGCAGTGGATGTGGTGACCGAACCCTTCCCCGGCTTCCCCACCGACCTGCAGGCGCAGATGATGGCGCTTCTGTGCACGGCCGAAGGCACCAGCGTGCTGGAAGAAAAGATCTTCGAGAACCGCTTCATGCATGCGCCGGAACTGATGCGGATGGGGGCAAAGATCGAGGTTCAAGGCGGCCATGCCACCGTGCATGGGGTGGAAAAGCTGCGGGGCGCGCCGGTGATGGCCACCGACCTGCGGGCCTCGGTCTCGCTGATTCTGGCAGGGCTAGCGGCCGAGGGCGAGACTTTGGTCAGCCGGGTCTACCATCTTGACCGCGGCTATGAGCGGGTGGAGGAAAAGCTGCGGGCCTGCGGCGCGCAGATCGAACGGGTGGCGGGGCACTGATGGCAGACGCGCGGTTCGAAGACGGGGATGAAGGCCCGCTGCATCTGCTGGCGCAGGAAGCGGCGGATGTGACGGTGCTTTCGGCGCTGGTGCAGGATGCGGTCCTGCCGCTGGCCGAGATGAAGCTGGACCGGCCGCGCCGCCGCTTTGCCGCGCTTCTGAACCGCTTCCGCTGGGAAGACCGGGAGGCCGCCGAACGCGCGGGCCGCCCGTTTGAACGGGTGCGCAGCCTGCTGACCGTTGACGGCGTGCTGTCCGCGCGCACCATGGGCATCGACCTGCGGGAAAAGGAGGCCGTCCTGTCGGTCCTGTCGCTGGACTGGCTGCCGGGCGAAGACGGGTCCGGGCGGCTGACGCTGGTTCTGGCGGGCGACGGTGCCGTCGCGCTGCAGGTTGAGGCGCTGGACCTGCGGCTGGAGGATGTGACGAAGCCCTATCTCGCGCCCTCGCGGAAGATGCCCTCGCACGGAACGGATTGAGACCGGAAAAGCAGGCGCACTGCGCCCCGGTCCGACCGGCATTCTTTGCGGGCCGGGAACCTTGCCGCCCTGCCCCGCGCGGGCTAAGGGAGGCCTGAGCCGAGGAGCCCGCCCATGCCGCATTTCCTGAACACCACCGACCCGGATTTCGAAGCCGCCTTCACCGCGCTTCTGGGCATGAAGCGCGAGGATTCGCCCGAGGTGGACGAGGTGGTGGCCGCGATCATCGCCGATGTGCGGGCACGCGGCGACCGGGCGGTGATCGACTATACCGCGCGGTTCGACCGGCTGGAGCTGACGCCGGAGACGCTGGCCTTCACGCCCGAAGAGATCGAGGCGGAATGCGCCAAGGTCGCGCCGGAGGATGCCGCGGCGCTGTCGCTGGCGGCGCAGCGGATCCGCGCCTATCACGTGCGCCAGATGCCGCAGGATGCCAACTGGACCGACCCGGACGGCGCCACCTTGGGCTGGCGCTGGTCGCCGGTTTCGGCCGCGGGGCTTTATGTGCCGGGAGGGCTGGCGTCCTATCCGTCGTCCGTGCTGATGAATGCGATCCCGGCGAAGGTGGCGGGGGTCGAGCGGCTGGTGATCGCCTGCCCGACGCCGAGCGGGGTGGTGAACCCGCTGGTCGTGCTGGCCGCGCGACTGGCGGGGGTGGACAGGATCTGGCGGATCGGTGGCGCGCAGGCGGTGGCGGCACTGGCCTATGGCACCGAAACCATCGGCGCGGTGGACAAGATCACCGGGCCCGGCAACGCCTATGTGGCCGCCGCGAAACGCCGGGTTTTCGGCCGCGTGGGCATCGACATGATCGCCGGCCCGTCCGAGATTCTGGTCATCGCCGATGGCACCGCCGACCCGGACTGGGTGGCACTGGACATGCTGTCTCAGGCCGAGCATGACGAAAGCGCGCAGGCCCTGCTGGTAACGCCCGATGGCGCCTTTGGCCGCGCGGTGGTGGCCTGCATCGAAAAGCACCTTGAGGTGCTGGAGCGGCGCGCCATCGCCGGGGCCAGCTGGCGCGATTATGGCGCGGTAATCGTGACCCGCGATCTGTCCGAAGCCGCCGCTCTGTCCAACCGCGTGGCGCCGGAGCATCTTGAACTGTGCACCGCAGACCCGGAGGCGCTGGCGAAAGAGATCACCCATGCGGGCGCCATCTTCCTGGGCCAATGGACGCCAGAGGCGATCGGCGATTATGTCGGCGGGCCGAACCACGTCCTGCCCACGGCGCGGTCGGCCCGCTTCTCCTCGGGCCTGTCGGTGATGGATTTCCTGAAACGCACCACCTTGGCGAAGATGACGCCCGAGGCGCTCCGCGCCATCGGCCCCGCCGCCGAACGTCTGGCCATCAGCGAAAGCCTTCAGGCCCACGGGCTCAGCGTCCGGGCAAGGCTGGACCGGCTGAACGGCTAGGCATCTGCGGCGGGATCGCGGGGGTTTTCCACCCCCGCACCCCCGGAGGATATTTTTGAACAGATGAAGGATTGCGCGGGCCGGGGCCGTCGGGCATCTAGGGTCTGAGTTTTCCTGTGGACGCCGCCCATGACCAACCGCATCTGCCATATCGAGATCGACGAGGCGGGGCTTGCCCGTCCGACGCCGGATATCGAGCAGGAGCGCAAGGTCGCGATCTTCGATCTTCTGGAAGAGAACGCCTTCGCCATCCCGCTGCGCGACGGACGGGTGGTGCCGCCGGGACCCTACCGGCTGCGGCTGGCCATCCGCGAGGGGCGGCTGGTCTTCACCATCGCCTGCGAGGATGAAAGCCCGGTGGGCGAATTCCACCTGAGCCTTGGCCCGTTCCGGCAGGTGGTGAAGGATTACTTCCAGATCTGCGAAAGCTATTTCGATGCGGTGAAGCGGTTGCCGCCCAGCCAGATCGAGGCCATCGACATGGCCCGCCGCGGCATCCACAACGAAGGCGCCGCCGTCCTGCAGGAGCGGCTGGAGGGCAAGGCCGAGGTGGACCGCGATACCGCCCGGCGGCTGTTCACGCTGATCTGTGTTCTGCACTGGGGCTAAGGCAAGGGGGAGATCTTGGCCGCATTCCCGCAGTCTGTTCTGTTCTGCTGCGACCACAATGCCGTGCGGTCCCCGATGGCCGAGGGCATGATGAAGAAGTTTTACGGCCAGCGCGCCTATGTGCAATCCGCTGGCGTCAGAAACGACATGGAAGTGGACGGCTTTTCCATCGCCGTCTGCCACGAGATCGGGGTAGAGATCGACCGCCATCGATCGCGCAGCTTTGAGGAGATGCAGGAATGGGGCGATGATCTGGGACAGTTCGACCTGATCGTGGCCCTGTCGCCTGCCAGCCAGCGGCAGGCCCTTGAACTGACGCGCTATCACCATCTTGAGGTGGAATACTGGCCCATCCTTGACCCGACAGGCCTTGGCGAATCCCGCGAGGCCAAGCTTTCGGCCTACCGGCAGGCGCGGGACCAGATCAGGTCCCGGATTCTGGACCGTTTCGGCCCGGCAGAAGGGTGACAGCGGGCTATTGCCGGCTGTCAAGGGTCCTCCGGGCACCCCTGCCCTGCTAGTGCAACAGGACAGCTGCGAACCCGGGACCTTGCTGGGTTTGATGGGGACGGGAGCACATCGCGAATGGCCAGGTTCAGTTCCCGACATTTGGTCCGGGGGGAGCGCCAGCGCCAAGGATCAGTGACATCGCCGCTCTCCTTCACCCATGAGCCGCGCAGGTGGGGATGTCCCGTCGCCTCCGTTGATCAGGGGCGGCTTTCACCGAACCGCAGATCACGCTGCGCCCACCGGAGAGCGGCCTGCTCCTGACCTCTGCCGACAGCAGCCCCTGCAAGAGGCGCCCGAAGACCAGAACCGGCGGTTGAAACACCCCCGCGGATCTGAGCACGGGCGGATCTGCCGAAGCTGGCGCCGCACATGACATGGCCCGTTCAGCGCGCCCCGCGTTGGGGAGGGGCCAGGGGTGACAGGGCCAGACAGGCCGCAACGGGGCTGTGACCTCACAACGTATAGAGCCATCGGCGCATCGCTCCCGCCGGGAAGCTGATACGGCGGCGGGACGTCAATCCAGACCTCCCACCACGCAGGTCTCACCGACAGGCTCCGATCTGCCGCTCCGGTCAACTTACCGAGCCAACCGGACTGTCCGCATCTGCAATGCAAGAGGCGTCCTGTCCTTCAGAACGGGGCTTCGTCCCCGGACCAGTGAAGGGCCAGATGCGCCGGAAAGGTCCGGATCAGGACCGCTTTTCCTCATACCATTCGACGGCAAAGCTGATGTCGGCGACAAGCGCGGTTTCGGCTTGTGCCGAATTGCCGGATTCGATGGCGGCGATGATCGCATCATGCATCTGTTCGGCCTTGTGGAACACGCTCAGCTCTCCGTCGATGGCCACGACCGAGGCGAGATAGGGGCCGGAGCGGCTCCACAACGTCTCGATCGTGTCCAGCAGCGTTTCCGAGCCGGTGATCCCATAGACCATGAAGTGGAATTCTTCGTTCAGCCGCAGGGTCTGCTGGGCATCGCGGTTGTCCAGTGCGCGACGCATTTCGGCATTGACCTCGCGCAGCCGGGCAATGTCTTCTGGCCCGGCCTTGCGCGCGGCACTGGCTGCGGCATGGCCCTCCAGCAACAACCGGACCGAGATCACGTCCTGAAACGCCTCCCGGTCCAGAAGCGGCACCTGAAAGCTGCGGTTGCCCAGCTGGACGATGTATTTTTCGGCCACCAGCCGGCGGATCGCCTCGCGCACGGGCATTTCGCTGGTGCCGAAGGTGGCGGCAAGGCCGCGCGTCGTCAGCGTCTGCCCCTGGGCGAACAGCCCCTGCGACAGGCCGATGCGGATTTCGTCGTAAACCCTTTCATGCACGCTGCGGGAATCGACGGTGGGCAGACCGGCGGTTTCGCCTTTCGCCTTCTGACCGGAGAAGCGTGCTGTCATGGAGTTCGCGGTCCCAAACGGAGAGGCAATCCTCATGCGATGTGATGCCTTGTCGTCCATGAATAACTCGCTTCCCTGATGATTGCCAGAACAGCCAAGATGGACGGGGTTCAGAAATGAACGCCGTCGCCGCCCTTGAGGTCCAGAAGGGCCCGCGCCTCGGCAGGTGTAGCGATGCTGTGGCCCAGTTCCTCGACGATGGCGCGGATCTTGCGGACCTGATCGGCATTGCTTTCCGCCAGCCGCCCCGGCCCGATCCACAGGCTGTCCTCCAGCCCGACGCGGACATGGGCGCCCATGGTAGCAGCCATGGTGGCGACCGGAATCTGGTTGCGCCCTGCCCCCAGCACCGACCACTGGTAGTCCTTGCCGAACAGCCGGTCCGCGGTGCGGCGCATATGCATCACGTCCTCGGGATGCGCCCCGATACCGCCCAGAAGGCCGAACACGCTTTGCACAAGGAACGGCGGCTTCGCCAGCCCGCGGTCGGCGAAATGGGCAAGGTTGTAGAGATGGCTGATGTCATAGCATTCGAACTCGAACCGCGTGCCGCCGGCGCCCATCTCGCGCAGGCCATATTCGATGTCCTTGAAACTGTTGCGGAACACCAGATCGCGGCTGCCTTCCAGATGTTCGCGCTCCCAGTCGTGGCGGAAGGTCTTGAACCGCTCCAGCATGGGGAAGAAGGCAAAGTTCATCGACCCCATGTTGATCGAGGCGACCTCGGGGCGGAATTCGGTGACCGGGCGGATGCGCTCTTCAATCTTCATGAAGGGGCTGCCGCCGCTGGTCAGGTTGATCACCGCATCGGTCGCCTGCTTGATCCGCGGCAGAAACGGGGCAAAGGCCTCCGGGCGCTGGTCCGGCTTTCCGGTTTGGGGATCGCGGGCATGCAGATGGACGATGGCGGCCCCCGCCTCGGCCGCGGCAATGGCGGCATCGGTGATCTCCTCCGGGGTGACCGGCAGATAGGGCGACATCGACGGGGTGTGGATCGCGCCCGTCACGGCGCAGGTGATGATGACTTTCGACATTTGGTCCTGCCTTATGGGTCCTGCGGCGGGCGGCGCCGGGCCGCTGCCAGTTCGATCAGCTTGCCGTCCCGCCAGCCCTGCCGGGCGGCCATGTCCTGCCGCGCCAGCTGCTTGCGCCTTTCGCATTCCGCCCGGGGGCCTGACGCCTCCCAGTCAGGGAGAGTGTCATCCCCTGGCCAGAGCCCCTGATAAAAGGGACCGTAGCGGCGGATGTAGTCGGTGATCCCTTCGGGCGCGTTCAGGTCGATCGTCTCGAACGGGCCCATGAAGGACCAGCGCAGGCCAAGACCGTCGCGCACGCAGATGTCGATGGATTCGGTATCGGCATAGCCTTGCGCGAACAGCCGAAACGCCTCGTGCAGCAGGGCGCCCTGCAGGCGGTTGACGATAAAGCCATCGATCTCCCGCCGCATCACCACGGTGGACTGGCCGACGGCCTCCATCAGGGCGGCGGTGCGGCTGACGGTATCCGGCGCGGTCAGACGGCCGGGCACCACCTCGACCGCGGGCACCAGATGCGGCGGGTTGATCGGATGGGCCACCACGCAGCGTGCCGCCCCGGCCAGATCGTCGGTAAAGCTGGACGGCAGCAAGGCCGAGGTCGAGCTGGCCAGAATGGTGCGCGGGTCCGCCGCGGCATCCAGCGCGGCGAAGATCTGCCGCTTGATGTCCAGCCGCTCGGGCGCGTTTTCCTGCACATAGGCCGCCCCCTCCAGTGCCGTGGCCAGGGTTTCCGCGGTGCGGATGCGTCCGGCCACCGCCTCGGGCCCTGCCCCATTCAAGAGCCCCGCCCGGTGCAGTTCCGGCAGCATGCGCCCGATATAGCCATGCGCCTTGGCCGTCTGCGCGGGATCGGCATCGTAAAGCGCCACATCGAACCCCGCACGGGCGAAGACGATGGCCCAGGACTGGCCGATGAAGCCGGTGCCGACGATGGCGACCTGCCCGTCCCCGGGCGTGATCGGGTCAATGGGTCCGGCCATGGCGGTCCCTCCTCTTCAGTGCAAAGATCGCAATGATGCCGACCAGCAGGGCCATGCCCTTGATGATCTCGCGGATGTAGTTCTGCCAGCCCAGCATGGCACCGACGCTGACCAGCACGGCCAGAAAGATCACGGCGGTCATGGTGCCGATGACATTGGCCTTGCCCACCTTGACGACGATGGCGCCCAGCAGCACCGCCGTCAGCCCGTCCAGAAAGTAGGATGCCCCAAGCGCGGGCTGGCCGGAATTCAGGTTCGCGGTCAACAGGATGCCCGCAAGGCTGGCGCAGAGGCCGGAGAAGATGAACAGCCGCAACAGCAGGCCCTTCGCAGGCAGTCCCGCCTCGACCACGGCGCGTTCGTTGCGCTCCAGCGCATAAAGATAGCGCCCGAAGGTCAGCCGCTCCTGCACGATCCAGGCCAGCACATAGACCGCCAGCGTGGCCAGCATCACGACCGGCACTACGCCCAGCCGAAGGCCAAGGAAATCATGCACGAACCCGCCCGCACCGCTCAGCGGGACCGAGGCGCCCGCACCAAGGATCCAGCCGATGGACCGGGCGATGCTGCCGGTGGCAATGGTGGTGATCAGCGGCGGCAGCCCGGTATAGCCGACCAGCAATCCGTTCACCGTGCCAAGGACCGCGCCGGTGGCGAGCCCCGCCGCGCTGCCCGCCAGCCAGCCATGGCCGCCCGCCACCACTGTGGCACAGACCATCGTGGTCAGCGCCGCGCAATCCATGAAACTGACGTCGATCTTGCCCGCCGCGACGACCCAGGTCAGCCCAAGGAACATCAGCGCCGAAATGGCAATGCCGCGCAGCATCAGCTCGACATTCGACGGGTCAAGGAAGTTCGGCATCGCCACGGCCACAACCAGAAGGGTGACCGCCAGCAGGACGAGCACGCCGTAGCGCAGCACAAAGCCCCGCAGATCCGTTCCGCGCCGCACGGGACGCGCGTGGAATGTGGTGTCGCTCATGTCAGGATTCCTTCAGCCGGGATTTCGCGCCGCGGGCCGCGAACAGCCGCCGCAGCGCCGCGCCGATCCGCGGATCGAAGACAGAGATCGCGGCAATCAGGATCGCACTGATGATTGCGTCGCTGTAGTAATAGGGGATGGCCAAGAGGGTGCAGCCGTTCAGGATGGTCGAGATCAGGAGCGCCCCGGCGAATGTCGCAGGCGCCGAGGGCCGCCCGAACAGCGCCGCCCCCAGAAAGACCGCGGCATAGGCAGGCATCAGGAACCCGCCGCCCGCGGTCACATCGGACCGGCCCGATTGCGCCGACAACATCACCGCCGCCCAGCAGGCCAGCGCGCCGCACATCACGAAGGCAAAGGCGATCAGCCAGCGCACCCGGATGCCCGAGAAATGCGCAGCCACCGCATTCTCGCCCGTCGCATAAAGACCGCGGCCGTAGCGGGTGGCATGCAGCACGATCCCCGCAGCCACATAAAGCAGCACCATCACGAAGACCGGGCCGGAGATGCCCATGATCTTGCGGTCGTTCAGGTCAAGGATGCCGGACATCATGAAATTGTCCGACAGCGTCATCCCGCCGCTGTAAAGGAACGACAGCCCCACCGCGACCGAGCCCACGGCGATGGTGGTCACGATGTCCGGCAGGTCGAACCAGCCCACGGCGATGCCGTTGACCAGCCCCAGCACCGTGCCCGCCGCCACGCCCAGAAAGATGGCCAGCCACAGCGGATAGCCCAGGACGATCATCATGCCCATGGTCATAGCCCCGAAAGAGGCGATGCCGGGAAAGGACAGGTCGAAGCGGTTGACCACGATAACGAAGGTCAGGCCAAGTGCCGCCACCCCCGAGGCGGACATGTGCCGGAAGATCGCGGTGATATTGGTCAGCGACAGGAAATTCGGCGCCGTCAGGTGAAAGATCAGCGCCACCAGCGCCAGAAGGGCGGCAAAGGCGGCGGTCCGCGCCACTGCCGGAGTGCGAAGTGAAACCGGGGTCATGCTGCGGCCCTTCCCATCATGCCGGATGCCAGAAGCCGGTCGCGCGTGCCCGGCCCGTTTGCCGCCTCGAACACCGCCGCGCCGCGGTAAAGGCCGATCACCCGGTCGGCGAGGCCATGCACCTCATCCCCGTCCGAGGACATCACGATCACCGCCGCCTCGCGCGCCAGTTCGCGCATGACGGCATAAAGCTTGGCCTTGGCGCCGACATCGACGCCGACGGTCGGCTCGGCGAAGATGTAAAGGTCGGCCTGGGCATAAAGGCCCTTGGCGATCACGATCTTCTGCTGGTTGCCGCCGCTGAATTCGCGGGCGCGCTTGGTCAGGATCGGCGGTTGCAGCGCCAGCCTGCGGGCCAGTTCCGCCGCCGTCCGCCACGGCCGGGCAAAGCGCATCAGGCCGCCCGGGCGCGAGGCGCGGCCGAGATTGGCAAGGCAGGTGTTGAAGACCACATCCTCGCCCATGGCCAGCCCTTCCGTGCGCCGGTCGCCGGGGACAAGGAATACCCCCGCCCGCAGCGCATCGACCGGAGAGGCAAAATGCCGGTGCTGTCCGTTCAGGATCAGGCGGCCGCCGGTCACCGGATGGGCGCCGAACAGCGCCTTGGACAATTCGTCCAGACCGGAACCGACAAGACCGTAGATCCCGAGGATCTCGCCCTTGCGCGCGGTCAGGCTGATGTTGCGGAAGGCAGCCCCGGCGGACAGGTCTTCGGTCCGCAGCACCTCTGCCCCAGCCGGGGTGGCGGCCAGCGGCGGGTAAAGATCGCCCGGCGCCTCGCCCAGCAGATGCTCCACCAGCGAGGTGGTGCTGCCCGCCGCCTCGGTCGCGGTCAGGGTCACCACATTGCGCCCGCCACGGAAGACGGTCAGCCGGTCGGCGATCTCGAACACCTCTTCCAGACGGTGGGTGATGTAGATGATGGCGATGCCCGCATCCTTCAGCGCCCGCATCAGCTGATAAAGGCTGGCCTTCTCGCGCTCGGTCAGGGTGGAGGTCGGCTCGTCCAGAATGAGGATGCGGATATGGTCGCCGGTCAGCGCCTGCAGGACCGCCACGATTTCGCGGTCCACGGCGCCCATCTCGGAAACCGGGCGATCAAGGTCGATGTCGATGGGAAAGCGGCGCAGCAGGTCCTGTGCGCGCGCGCGCATCGCATCGGTGCGGATGCGCCGGAACAGGCGCCCGCCGCCCTCGCTCAGGGATTCCGTGCCGAAGAAGATGTTCTCGACCCCGGTCAGATCGTCGATCAGTTCGGGGTGCTGCTGGACCGCGGCGACACCCGCCGCCATCGCCCCGGCGGGAGAGGCGATCTCCACCTCTTCGCCGCCGATGCGGATCGTGCCGTCATCCTTCTGGTAAAGGCCGGAGATGATCTTCACCAGCGTGGACTTGCCCGCGCCATTGGTGCCCAGCAGGGCGTGGATCTCGCCGTGGTGCAGGGTGAAATCCACCCCGTCCAGCGCCTTCACCGGGCCAAAGCGTTTCTGGATGCCCCGCATCTGCAGGACGGAATCGGTCATGTCACCCTCCCATTCGTGGAAGGGGGGCAGCAGATGGCCGCCCCCCCGGACCTGTGCCCGCTCAGAGCGCGCGGACCCAGCCCAGCTCCTGCGCGCGGCCGGGGTGGTCAAAGTCATCGGGGATGTCGATGTCCTTCAGCTGGTCCTGCGACACCGGATAGACCGGGCTGATCACGATGCGCGGCACCGGATTTCCGGCCAGGAACTGATGCGCGAACTGCACGTTCAGCCACGACACCTCATAGAGCGACTGGCCCATGGTCAGTTTCAGCGAGGTGCCCGCCTTGATATATTCAAAGGCTTGCTTGCCGCCGTCGATGCCGGTGATGATGATCTGGTCATCCTTGCCCGCCGCCCGCACCGCAAGCGCGCCTTCGACCGCGGCCCCGTCCCATGCGCACCAGATGGCGTCGATATCGGGGTTCGCGGTCAGGATATTGTCCACCGCCTGCCGCGGTGTGGTGTTCGAGTTGAAGGCGAAGGCCCAGTCGGCCACCAGCTCCAGCCCCGGATGACGGGCCAGCGCCGCCCGCATCCCGTGCGAGCGCAGGTCCCATGTCTCATTCGCGGGCAGACGGACGGTGGCCACCTTGCCTTTGCCGCCCAACTGGGCCGCGATGTATTCCATCGTATATTCGCCCATGCCGAACTGGTTCGACATGGTGGTGTTGGTGAAGGCCGGGCCGATCGACAGGCTGTCGCCCACAAAGACAGGAATGCCCGCATCGGTCGCGCGCTTGATGGCCGGGGTGATGGCCACCACATCGGCGGGGGTGATGAACAGCGCATCGGGCCGGTTGGCAATATGCGCGTCGATCTGCTGGCTTTGCTTGTTCGGGTCAAAGCCCGCGTCGGAAATCGTCAGCTCTCCGCCCATGGCCGCCACGGCATCCTTGTAGCCGTTCAGCATATGGGTCCCGGAATCGAAGGCGGTCCAGCCCAAAGCGGCGGCGAATTTCAGCGAGGCCGGATCCTTGCCCACGGCGCGGGCCGGGGTGACAAAGCCGCCAAGGGTGACGCCGCCCATGGCCATGCCGGTGGCTGCAGCAGCGGTCATGAAACCGCGGCGCGACAGGCCGGGGCCCGAGGCGGGCCGCGCGGCCGGGGCGTCGGTCGGGGTTTCCTGCGGAATGATCTCGTTCGTCATGGCAATCTCCTCCCATCCGGTTGCCTGTGGCATACCGGTTTTGTTGTGTGTCTTTGGACAGGGCACGGCCCGCCGCCTCCCCGCGGCAAGCCATCTTCGGTCCGGCCCGCGGTCAGGCGGGCCGGGGATTGCACGGCCGAAGCGGCCGGTCTTAGGTGAAGTCGGTGATGACCACGTAGCCGTTGGTGCGGAAGTTATCCATGTCGTCCAGAACCCGGGCGACATCGGATAGCCGCACCTGTTCCGACACCAGCCGCGTCGGGTTCAGCTTGCCCCGCGCGACCATGCCCAGAAGGTCATGATAGCCGCCCTGCGGATTGCCCAGAGAGCCACGGATCTCCCATTCGTTGACGACGATCAGGTCGGTCGGAAGCGCGACCTTGCCCTGCTCCGCCTGCGAGGTCAGGCCGACCTGCGCCAGCCGCCCGCCCTTGCGCAGGCTCATCAGCGCGCCGATCATCGTGTTGCGGATGCCCAGCGCATCGACCGCCAGATCCGCGCCCCAGTTGCCGTCGGTCACGGCCTTGACCTTCAGCGCGGCCTCTTCGCCCGACAGACCGCCGGAATTGACCACCGCATCGGCGCCCAGCTCCTTCATCCGCGCCAGCTTGCGGTCGTCCACATCCACGGCGATGACGCGCGCGCCAAGAGCCGCACCGATCTCGACCGCGGCCTGGCCTACGCCACCGCAGCCGAAGACGGCCAGCGTCTCACCGCCGCGCACCGCGCCCTGCGTCTGCACCGCGCGCCATGCGGTCATGAACCGGCAGCCCAGCGCCGCCGCGGCCAGCTCATCCACGCCCTCGGGCAACGGCATGCAGTTCATGTCGGCATTGGGCGCGCGCATGTATTCCGCCCAACCACCCGACCCGGGCAGGGAATGCGGCACCTGCTGGTTGTCGCAGAGGTTCTGCCGCCCCTTGCGGCAATAGGCGCAGGAACCGCAGGCGAGGTTGAAGGGGATCGTCACCTTCATGCCGGTCTTGATGTTCTTCACATTGGCGCCGACCGCCTCGACCACGCCGCCGATCTCATGGCCCAGCGTCGGGTAAAGTTTCTGGTTGAACCAGGCCCAGTCACCGTTCCACAGATGCCAGTCGCTGCGGCAGATGCCCGAGGCGACCACGCGGATCAGCGCATCATCGGCGCCAATCTCCGGGATCTCGACCTGTTCGACCCGTGCGATGGACCGCACGCCGTCCAGAACCGAGGCATTCATCATTCCCATTTCATCCTCCTGTCAATGGGATGCCTGTTCCATGCGGGCCGCCGCAGGTGCGGCCCGTTGATCTTGGCAAAGGGGAAAAAGGTCAGAGGCGGCAGGCCACCGATTTGACTTGGGTGTAAAGCTCGATCGCCTCACGCCCCATCTCGCGGCCCCAGCCCGATTGCTTGAAGCCGCCGAAGGGCAATGCCACATCATTGGTCAGGTGCGAGTTGATCCAGACCGTTCCGGCCTTGATCTTCCGGGCCAGCTTGTGCGCCACGCTCATGTCGCGGGTCCAGATCGAGGCGCCCAGACCGAACTGGGTGTTGTTCGCCTCGGCCGCGATCTTGTCCAGATCGTCATCGTCATAGGGCATCGCGCAGACCACCGGCCCGAAGATTTCCTCGCGCACCACCGACATCTGCGGATTGGTATGGGCAAAGATCGTCGGTTTGATGAAATAGCCCTCATCACCCCAGCGTTCGCCGCCCGCCACCACCTCGGCGCCGTCGCGCTTGCCCGCCGCCAGATAGCCCGACACCTTGTCGAACTGTTCCTGCGAGATGACGGGGCCGATGTTGGTATCAGGCAGCAGGCCGCGGCCGATCTTCAGCTTGCCTGCCTCCTCGGCCAGACCGGCGACCAGCTTGTCGAAGACTGACTTGTGGGCATAGATCCGCGAGCCCGCGGTGCAGCACTGGCCCGCATTGAAGAAGATGCCAGAGGCGGTGCCCGCAATGGTGTGGTCCAGATCGGCATCGGGAAAGACGATCTGCGGCGACTTGCCGCCCAGTTCCACCGAGACCTTTTTCAGATTCCCGGCCGAACCCTTGACAATCAGCTTGCCCACTTCTGTCGATCCGGTGAAGGCCACCTTGTCCACGTCCGGGTGATCGACCAGCGCGGCCCCGGTACGGCCGTCACCCGTCACCACATTGAACACGCCCGGCGGGAAGCCCGCCTCCTCGATGATCTGACCCAGACGCAGTGCGGTCAGCGGCGTCTGTTCGGCGGGCTTCAGCACCACGGTGCAACCGGCGGCCAGCGCGGGCGCGATCTTCCAGATCGCCATCAGCAGCGGAAAGTTCCACGGCACGATCTGCGCGCAGACGCCCACGGGTTCGCGCAGGGTATAGGCGTGCCATTCGCCCGGAACCGACATCGGAATGACATCGCCGCCGATCTTGGTGCACCAGCCCGCCATATAGCGCAGCAGATCCACGCCGAAGCCCACATCCACCGCGCGGGCATCGCGGACCGGCTTGCCGTTGTCCACGCTTTCGATCTGCGCCAGCTCATCACCGTACTTGTCCAGGAGATCGGCCAGCCGCCAGATCAGGACCGAGCGGGCCGTGGGGTTCATCTTCGGCCAGGGCCCCGCGTCAAAGGCGGCACGGGCCGCGGCCACCGCCCGGTCCACATCGGCCTTGTCGGCTTCGGGCACGCTGGTGATCTTTCTGCCATTGGCGGGGTCGAAGACATCGAATGTCTTGCCCGACAGCGCATCCACCCATTTGCCGCCAATCAGCATCTGCTGCTTGCGCGTGAGGAATGCCTCGGCCTCTGCGCCCAGCAAGCCGGGCGGCACAGCAATATTCATCGGTTTCTCCTCCCAAAGGAACGTCTGAACTATGTCGGCGCGCCGGTCCGGCGTGCCTGAAGATCAGAGAAGCGGCCTTCCCGGCCCGAGTCTCCCTCTCCCGCTGCAAGGGGTAGCATGATGAAAGACCATCGGTCAATGATCTGTGATCGCAGATCGCAATATGATTTTCCGCACCCGTCCCGCCCCCTCTCGCCGCTGCAGGGCGATGCCAAATGCGCGGTGCGATCATCCGGATCGCCCCCTTCGGCAGCATGCCCCGCCATCGCGACATGCAGCGGACAACCGCAGCAAAGCCCGTGTCTGGGGCATGATCCCCGGCCCTGCACCTGTTCGGGGCTGGCGGAGGAACGGCCCATCGTCCCGGCCCCAGCCATGGCGCGGCCGCCGGTCCGACCGACGATCTCGGCAGTGATCGCCCCTCGACAGCAGTCCCAGCCCTGCTGAACCGCGGGCAAGATCGGCGGTCAGGCGGCCCGGCCCGGCGGGTGGGACCTGATGCTAATCCGCGGCCCCCAGCAGGCGCGACACCAGTTCGAAACTGTTCCGCACCCCCAGCTTGCGCAGCATATTGGCGCGGTGCACCTCCACCGTGCGCGGGGAACAGGCCAGCGCCTGCCCGATCTCTTTCGAGGTGAACCCATTCACCAGATAGCGGGCGACGCGCTTTTCCGCGGCGGTCAGCGCGCTTTCGGCCGGGGGTCCACCTTCGGCCGGCCGATAGGTCCAGACCGCCATCCGCTCCGGCTCGGCCGGGTCGAGCGTGCGGCCGCGTGCCTCCATCCAGACCACCTGCCCGTCCTTGCGGCGCATGAAGCGTTCATCGCTGAACACCGGATGGTCGCGCATCGCGCGACGGGCGCGGTCGCCGATCAGCGCGTAGTCGGTGGGGCCGGGGTAAAGCAGGCGGATCGACTGTCCGCGCAGTTCGGCGGGCGTCCAGCCGAAGACCTCCTCCACCATCAGGCTTGCCTCGACGATCACCCGCTCGGCCAGCATGAGCGTGGCGTCGGGGGCGTGGCGGAAGGCCAGCCGTTCTGTATCGCCGCGCATCGCGCCCTCTACTTAGCCATCTAAGTATTCTTACGGATGGGAAGGCCGCGCACAATCCCTGAGGATGCGTCATTCCTCCGGCCTGACCGGGGGGCAGGCTTTCATCCATGAGGGGAAGATGGGCTTCAACAAGATTTACCCCGATGCCGCGGCCGCGCTGGACGGCGTGCTGCGCGACGGGCTTCTGATCGCGGCCGGGGGCTTTGGCCTGTGCGGCATTCCGGAACTGGCCATTGCCGCCATCCGCCAAAGCGGCGTGAAGGACCTGACGGTCGCGTCGAACAACTGCGGCGTGGACGGGTTCGGTCTGGGCATCCTCTTGGAAAGCCGGCAGATCAAGAAGATGATCTCCTCCTATGTGGGCGAGAATGCCGAATTCATGCGGCAATACCTGTCGGGCGAGCTGGAGCTGGAGTTCAATCCGCAGGGCACGCTGGCCGAGCGGATGCGGGCGGGTGGCGCGGGCATTCCGGGCTTTTACACCGCAACCGGCGTGGGCACCGTCATTGCCGACGGCAAGGAACATCACGAGTTCGACGGCAAGACCTATATCCTGGAACGCGGGATCGTGGCGGACCTGTCCGTCGTGAAGGCGTGGAAGGCCGATCCGTCGGGCAACCTTGTGTTCCGCAAGACCGCGCGCAACTTCAACGTGCCCGCGGCCACCTGCGGCAAAATCTGTCTGGCCGAGGTCGAGGAAATCGTGCCGATGGGCAGCCTTGACCCCGACACGATCCACCTGCCGGGGATCTATGTGCACCGCATCGTGCAGGGCACCCATGAGAAGCGCATCGAACAGCGCACCACCCGCAAGAAGGAGGCCGTGTGATGCCCTGGGACCGTAACCAGATCGCCGCCCGCGCTGCGAAAGAGCTGCAGGACGGCACCTATGTGAACCTTGGCATCGGCATTCCGACGCTGGTGGCGAATTACATCCCTGACGGGATGACGGTCACGCTGCAATCGGAAAACGGCATGCTGGGCATGGGTCCCTTCCCGTTCGAGGGCGAGGAAGACCCGGACCTGATCAACGCGGGCAAGCAGACGATCACCGAACTGCCGCAGACCGCATTCTTTGACAGCGCCACCTCTTTCGCGATGATCCGCGGCGGCAAGATCGCCATGGCGATCCTTGGCGCGATGGAAGTCTCCGAAGACGGCGATCTGGCGAACTGGATGATCCCGGGCAAGCTGGTCAAGGGCATGGGCGGCGCCATGGACCTTGTGGCCGGGGTGGGCCGCGTGGTCGTGGTGATGGACCACACCAACAAGGCGGGCGAATCCAAGGTGCTGAAATCCTGCACCCTGCCCCTGACCGGCAAGGCGGTGGTGGACCGGATCATCACCAATCTGGGTGTTCTGGATGTGGTGCCCGGCGGGCTGAAGCTGGTGGAACTGGCGGATGGCGTGTCGGAAGAAGAGTTCCGCAAGGCGACCGAGGCCACGCTGGTCTAAGGACCAAAGGCACAGACAAGGGCCGCCCGTCCGCGCGACGGGCGGCCTTTTTCCTGCGCGATCAATGCCCTGCCATTTCACGATTCTGTCAGCTGGCAAAGACGTGAGCGGATGTTCCCGCTTTCCCCCGCGCCCCGCGGTTGTGCGGCCCGGCTGCGCGGCCCAGTCTGGGACAAAGAAAAAGAGGAGCAGATGCGATGACGTTTTCCCGCCGCACGGCATTGTCCCTTGGCCTTGGCGCCGCCGCCGGGCTGTCGCTGCCCGCGCTGGTGCGGGCGCAGGATGCCGGGGGCAATCCGCGGGCCAACACCTCCAGCTTCACCATGCAGGACTGGCGCGACCATTTCCCCGGTCTGGGCAAGGCCACCATCGTGGCCGACACCGTCTCGCGCGCGCTGCATTACTGGAATGCAGATGGCAGCGATTACAGGGTCTTCCCGACCTCTGTTCCCATTTCGGATGAGCTGACGAAACGCGGCTATACCGAGATCGTGCGCAAGAAAGAGGGGCCAAGCTGGACGCCCACGCCATCGCAGATGGAACGCTATCCCGACTGGAAGCCGATCCCGCCCGGGCCTGAGAACCCCTTGGGCACCCATGCGATGTATCTGAGCTGGCCCGCCTATATCATCCACGGCACCCATGACACGCGGAAGATCGGCCGCAGATCGTCGGATGGCTGCATCGGGCTTTATAACGAGATGATCGCCCAGCTTTATCCCTTGTGCCCGATCGGCACTCAGGTCCGGGTAATCTGACCGCCGGGACTGCGGAACAGATCGGGCAGCGCCTCCAGCCGGGGGCGCAGCGGGCTGGTGCGGCGCCAGACAAGGCCGATGGTGCGTTTGGGGCGCGGTTCGGGCAGGCGCACCACGGACACTTCGGCCGTGGGGGTTTCCACTGCCACCGCCATTTCGGGGATCAGCGTCACGCCGATGCCCGCCCCCACCATCTGCACCAAGGTGGCCAGCGAGCTGGCCTCCATCAGATCGCGCGGCAGGGCACGGGA
Source organism: Neotabrizicola sp. VNH66 (assembly GCF_049445895.1). NCBI lineage: Bacteria > Pseudomonadati > Pseudomonadota > Alphaproteobacteria > Rhodobacterales > Paracoccaceae > Neotabrizicola > Neotabrizicola sp. VNH66. The sequence goes on along the minus strand of NZ_JBMSDW010000003.1, from coordinate 397,676 downwards.
CAGCTGGCAGAAGGACAAGGCCTGATCGCGGAAGCAATGCCCCTCTTCCAGCAGAAGCAGCCGCATCTCGCGCAGGGTCTCCGGGTCCGGCACCGGCAGGGCGGCATCGGCGGCGGGGCGGACCAGCACGAATTCCTCGGAAAAGAGCGGGGTTTCCACCAGCGCGGGTTCCGAGATCGGCAGCGCCACCACGGCCACATCCAGCCGCCCCTCGACCAGATCCTCGACCAGCCGGGGCGTCACCGCCTCACGCGGGCGCAGGTCCAGCGCGGGGTGGCGCGCGGCCAGCCGCTGGATCATCCCGGGCAGAAGATAGGGCGCCACGGTCGGGATCACGCCGATGCGCAGCCGCCCGGTCCACGGCCCGCCCTCCACCTGCACCAGCGCGCCCAGATCGTCCACCGCGCGCAAAATCTCGCGCGCGCGGTCGGCCAGCGCCTGCCCCACCGGCGTCAGCCGCAGCTGTCGCGGCCCGCGTTCGATGAGCGCGGCGCCCAGTATCTCCTCCAGCTCTTTCATCTGCACCGACAGCGCGGGTTGCGAGATGGCACAGGCCTCGGCCGCGCGGCCGAAATGGCCATGCTGGGCCAAGGCCTCGAAATAGCGCAGGTGGCGCATGGTGATGCCATTCATAACCTTCACCTATCATTCACATTAGAAAATGCAAATTCTGTTTATGAAACTCCTATGCTAGAACGATTCCAGAAATGGGGCCCGGGATTCGCAAGACCAAGGCCCGAAGACCAGCCAGACAGGAGCCAGATATGGACGGCAACGACGTGAAACCCGCGGGCAAATGCCCGGTCGCGCATGGCGGCATGACCTCGACCGGAAATTCGGTGATGGCCTGGTGGCCGAATGCGCTGAATCTGGACATCCTGCACCAGCATGACACCAAGACGAACCCGCTGCAGGGCTTCAACTATCGCGAGGCGCTGAAAGGGCTGGACGTGGCGGCGCTGAAGGCCGATCTGCGCGCCCTGATGACCGACAGCCAGGACTGGTGGCCGGCCGACTGGGGCAGCTATGTCGGCATGTTCGCCCGGGTGGCGTGGCATGCGGCAGGCTCCTACCGGGTGACCGACGGTCGCGGTGGCGCCAATACCGGCAACCAGCGGTTCGCCCCGCTGAACAGCTGGCCGGACAACGTCAACACCGACAAGGGCCGCCGCCTGCTGTGGCCGCTGAAGAAGAAATACGGCAACAAGATCAGCTGGGCCGATCTGATGATCCTGGCCGGGACCGTCGCCTATGAGGAAGCCGGGCTGAAAACCTTCGGCTTTGCTTTCGGCCGCGAAGACATCTGGCACCCCGAGAAGGACACCTACTGGGGCGACGAAAAGCAGTGGCTGGCGCCGTCGGACACCCGCTATGGCGATGTGTCGGATGCCAAATCGCTGGAAAACCCCCTCGCTGCCGTGCAGATGGGCCTGATCTACGTGAACCCCGAAGGGGTGAACGGCAAGTCCGACCCGCTGGCCACCGCGGCGATGATGCGGGAAACCTTTGCCCGGATGGGGATGGATGACGAGGAAACCGTCGCTTTGACCGCGGGCGGCCACACCATCGGCAAATCCCACGGCAACGGCAGCGCGGCCGACCTGTCGGCCGATCCCGAAGCCGCAGGCCCGGAGTATCAGGGCCTTGGCTGGATGAACACCAAGGGCCGCGGCATCGGCCGCGACACGGTGGTCTCGGGTCTGGAAGGGGCATGGACGACCAACCCCACCAAATGGGACGGCGGCTTCTTCGAAATGCTGTTCAAGCATGACTGGCATCTGGTGAAATCGCCCGCTGGCGGCACCCAATGGGGCCCGGTCTCCATCGCCGAGGAAGACAAGCCCGCGGATGTGGAAGATGCCTCGATCAAGACCTTCCCGATGATGACCGATGCCGACATGGCGCTGAAGGTGGACCCCGCCTATCGCGCCATTGCCGAGCGGTTCATGAATGATTTCGAGGCGTTCAGCGATGCCTTCGCCCGGGCATGGTTCAAGCTGACCCACCGCGACATGGGGCCGAAGTCGCGCTATGTCGGGCCGGAAATCCCCGCTGAGGATCTGATCTGGCAGGACCCGATCCCGGCTGGTGCCACCCAATACGACATCGGCGCGGTGAAGCGGGCGATTGGCGCCTCGGGCCTGTCGGTGGCGGATCTGGTCTCCACCGCATGGGATTCGGCGCGAACCTTCCGCAAGTCGGACTATCGCGGCGGTGCCAATGGCGCGCGCATCCGTCTGGCGCCGCAGAAGGACTGGGAAGGCAATGAGCCCGCCCGTCTGGCCGGCGTTCTGGCCGTGCTGGAGCCGATCGCCGCGCAATACGGCGCCTCGCTGGCCGATGTGATCGTGCTGGCCGGCAATGTCGGCATCGAGAAGGCTGCCGCCGCCGCGGGCCATGCGGTCGAAGTGCCCTTCGCCCCGGGCCGCGGTGATGCCACGCAGGACCAGACCGATGTCGAGTCGTTCTCCTATCTGGAGCCGGTGGCCGACGGCTTCCGCAACTGGCAGAAGAAGGACTATGTCGTCAGCCCCGAAGAGATGCTTCTGGACCGTGCCCAGCTTCTGGGTCTGACCGCAGCAGAAATGACCGTTCTGGTCGGCGGGCTGCGGGTTGTGGGGGCAAACTTCGGCGGGTCGAAAACCGGCGTCTTCACCGACCGCGAAGGCGCGCTGACGAGCGATTTCTTCGTCAACCTGACGGATATGTCGAACAAGTGGCAGCCCACCGGCGCCAACAGCTACAATATCCTTGACCGTGCGTCGGGTGCCGTGAAGTGGTCGGCCAGCCGGGTGGATCTGGTGTTCGGCTCGAACTCGATCCTGCGCGCCTATGCCGAGGTCTACGCCCAGGACGACAATGCGGGCAAGTTCGTGGCCGATTTCGTGGCCGCCTGGACCAAGGTGATGAACGCCGACCGGTTCGATCTGGCCTGATCGGCCGGGTCTGAGACAGGGGGCGCTGCAGGACACCGCGGCGCCCTTTTTCATGTCACCGCGGCGGGATGGAATAGGTCAGGCCCGCCCGCGCCACCGGCGCCTCTTCGCCGTCCGAGAAGATCAGCACATCGCCCACCGCCAGGACCCGGCCCAGCTTCAGCACCCGCGCCTCGGCCCGCAGATCGCGGCCCGCGGCGGGTTTGCGCATGAAATCAATCGCGCAATTGGTGGTGACCGCCAAAGCGACCGGCCCGATCCGCGACAGGATCGCCAGATACATCGCCACATCGGCCAGAGCGAACATCGCCGGGCCGGAGACGGTGCCCCCCGGCCGCAGATGCCGCTCTGCCGCGATCAGCCGCAGGGCGACGCCCGCGGTATCCGCCCGCTCCACTGCGAAATCCGCCGCCACCTGACCGAAATCGCGGAGAAGAAAGGCGGTCAGCGCCGCCCGGTCCATCTGCAGGGTCATGATCCGCTCCCGAATGCGGGGGCCAGCCCCCGCACCCCCGGAGTATTTCTGTCAAGAGGAAGGGGCAAAGCCGCGCCTGACGGCGGTCAGAGCCCGTAGATCGCGCCGAACTTCGCCTCCAGATAATCCAGAAGCGGCCCGGCTTCCGGCTCAAAGCCGCAGGCCCGCGCGATGACGCTGCGGGGCGTGTAAAGCCCGCCGTGCCGCTGCACCTTTTCCCGCAGCCAGCCGGTGGCCGGGGCCGGATCGCCCGCGGCCAGTTGCGCATCCAGATCCGGCAGGTCGGCCCGCAGCGCCTTGTGCAGGCAGCCCGCGTAAAGGTTGCCCAGGGTATAGGTCGGGAAATAGCCGAAAAGCCCCACCGACCAGTGCACATCCTGCAACACGCCATGGCTGGGCCGGTCCACCGCCACGCCGAAATCGGACAGGAACCGGGCGTTCCACGCCTCTTCCAGCTGATCCGCCTCCAGCTCGCCGCGCATCAGTGCGCGTTCCAGATCGAACCGCAGCATCACATGCAGGTTGTAATGCACCTCATCCGCCTCAGTCCGGATGAAGCCGGGCTGCACCCGGTTCACGGTAGCGAAGAAATCCTCGGGCGAGGCGACGCCGAATTCGCCGAACCGTTCGCGCATCTGCCCGAACAGCCAGCCGGTGAAGGCGCGGCTGCGGCCCAGCTGGTTCTCATAAATCCGGCTCTGGCTTTCATGCACGCCCATGGAGACGCCGCCGCCGATGGGGGTCAGCAGGTAATCGGGGTCGACGTTCTGTTCATAGCAGGCGTGGCCCACCTCGTGGATCGTCGAGTAGAAGCAGTTGAACGGGTCCGCTTCCGCGATCCGGGTGGTGATGCGCACATCATTGCCCGAGCCGGAGCTGAACGGATGCACCGCAATATCGACCCGCCCGCGCGACCAGTCATAGCCGAAGGCGGTGGCCAGATCGCGCGACAGCCGGTTCTGCGCATCCGCGCCGAAGCTGCCGGTCAGGGCGGCGGGCTGCCGGTCAGCACCCAGAATCTTCTCCCGCAATGCCACCAGCCGCGGCCGCAGCGCGCCGAACATGGCGGCGATATCGGCCCCGGTCATGCCGGGTTCGTAATCGTCCACCAGCGCGTCATAGGCGTCGCCGCCCTGGGCCAGCGCAGCCCCCTCTTCCCGCTTCAGCGCCACCACCTGCGCCAGCGTGGGCAGGAAATGCGCCACATCGTCGCGCGACCGCGCCTCGGCCCAGATGCCTTGCGCGACCGAGGTCACGCGTGCAATCTCCTGCGCCAGTTTCGCGGGCACCCGGCTGGCGCGGGAATAGCCGCGGCGCAGCTTTTCGACCTGCGCCAGCGCGACGGGATCGGTGGCCTGCACCGCCTCCAGCCAGTCCCCAAGACGCGGGTCGGTGCGCCGGGCGTGCAAGACGCCCTCCATCGCGGCCATTTCCTCGCCGCGCTGTTCGGCGGCGCCGCGGGGCATCATGGTTTCCTGATCCCAACCCAGCCGGCCCGCCACCTGCTCCAGCGCGCAGGTCTCGCGCGCATGGGCCATCAGCGCTTCATAAGCGTCGTTGCGTGTCATGCCGTGCCTTTCCGGATCGACCCCGCCACGGGGTATTGCGACAGGTGCCGAGCCCGCAGGATCAGCACCCAAAGAAGGATGGCCCCGATCTGATGGGTGATCGAGACGTGAAGATGCGCGCCGGTCAGCACGGCCATGATGCCAAGGCCCACCTGCGCCACCAGCATCAGCATCACCATGTGAAAGGCAAAGCGGGTGGTCGCATGCGCCGATTTCCTGCCGCGTAACCAGACGACGATACCGAAGACAAACAGCAGATAGCCCGCCATCCGGTGCAGGAACTGTGTCATCCCCTGCCCTTCAAAGAAGGCATGCCAGGCGGGCAGGACGTTGCCGTCCAGATCGGTGACATAGAAGATGTCCGCCGGGATGAAGCTCTCGCCCATCAGGGGCCAGGTCGGGAAGGCGGTGCCCGCATCGGTGCCCGCCACCAGTGCACCCAGCAATATCTGGAGGAAGGCGAAATGCATCAGCCCGGTGGACAGCGAAAACAGCTTCGCCTCCCGCCCGCGGCGCGCCGTCATCAGCTGCGCCTCGCTTCGGCCCAAAAGCAGGATATACCAGCCAAGGAAGCCCAGAATGATGAAGGCCAGCCCCAGATGCGTGGCCAGCCGGTACGGCGCCACGGCGATCCGCGCGCCCTCAAGACCCGAGGCGACCATCCACCAGCCAATGGCCCCCTGCACGCCGCCCAGCGCGCCGACCAGCACCAGCCGCCCGGTCCAGCCCGCCGGAATCTGCCGCCGTGCCAGGAACCACAGGAAGCCGATGGCCCAGATCGCGCCCACCGTGCGCCCGAGCTGCCGGTGCCCCCATTCCCACCAGTAGATCGTCTTGAATTCGGCCAGCGTCATGCCGGGATTGGCGCGCTCGAACTGCGGCGTGCCCTGATATTTGGCGAATTCCGCGGTCCAGTCTGCCTCGTTCATCGGTGGAACCGAACCCGTTACCGGCCGCCATTCGGTGATCGACAGCCCGGAATCGGTCAGCCGGGTCAGCCCGCCCACCACCACCATGGCCGCCACCAGAAGGAACAGCACGATCAGCCAGTTGCGGATTGACCGCCGCGCCCCTTTCGGCCTTGCGTCGATCAGGCCGCCTTTCGCCGCCCGCGCGGGCTTTGCGCCCTCGCCCACTTCCTCGAAAATGCTGCGTTTTCCGGCCATTTGGCACCCTTTGCTCGACGGCGTCGCTTTCCCGCGGACACTAGGCCGCCGCCCCCCCGGCTTCAAGAGCCCGCGCCCCTCTTGCCGAACGTGCCGCAGGCCGCAGCCACAGAGGCCTCCGGCGGGGATATTTGAGCCAGTATGAAAGACCTTTGCGCTTTCATACTGGAGAAAATATCCCGGGGGAGTCGCGGCACGCGACGGGGGCAGCGCCCCCTATTCGGGTTGCGAAGCCAGCCAGTCCATCAGACGGGGGCGCACGCTTTCCTCGCCCGCCGCGCGGGCGGCCTCGATCACCGCGCGCACCTCGCGCAGATCGACGCGCCGGATCAGTGCCTTGACCGGCCCGATCGACGCCGGGCGCATCGACAGCGCGCGAAAGCCGAGTGCGGCCAAGGCCAGGGCCTCGATGGGGCGCCCGGCATCCTCGCCGCAGAAGGACAGCGCCGTCCCGGTCTCGGCGCAGCGCGCGACGATGGTTTCCAGAAAGGCCAGAAACGACAGGCTCAGCGTGTCATAGCGGCGGCGGACGCGCTCGTTCTCGCGGTCGGCGGCAAAGAAGAACTGCTTCAGGTCATTGCCGCCGACCGAGATGAAATCGGCCGCCTCAAAAAAGGCCCGCGGCGCATAGGCCAGCGAGGGCGTCTCGCACATCGCCCCGATCTCCAGCCGTTCGGGGGCAGCATGACCCAGAGAACGTTCGCGATGCAGCTCTCGCAGGATGCAGGCCCGCGCCTCGACGAATTCGGAATGTTCGGCCACGAAGGGGAACATAATGGTCAGCGGCCGCCCGTTCGCCGCCCGGATCAGCGCCTGGACCTGCATCCGCAGCACGCCCGGCTTGTCCAGCCCCACCCGGATCGCCCGCCAGCCCATGGCCGGGTTCGGCTCCTCGTTGGGCTTCATATAGGGCAGCACCTTGTCCGAGCCGATGTCCAGCGTCCGGAAGGCCACCCGCTTGCCCTTGGCCGCATCCATGACGCGGGTGTAAAGCATCGCCAGTTCCGACCGTTTCGGCATTTTCGACCGGACAAGGAACTGGAGCTCGGTCCGGAAGAGGCCCACACCTTCGGCGCCGGAATTCTGCAGGCTGGGCAGGTCTGCCATCAGCCCCGCATTCATGTGCAGCGCGATGGTCGTGCCGCATTTCGCGGTGGCGGGCTTGCCGCGCAGGCTGGCATACCGCTTCTGTGCCTCGGCCTGCATGGCGATCTTGTCGCGGAAGGCACGGGCCACGGTTTCCTCGGGGCGCAGGTGCACGATGCCCTGATCGCCATCGACAAGGATCGGGTCGCCGTTCAGCGCCTCGGTCGTGATATTGCCGGTGTGGATCACCAGCGGGATGGCCAGCGCCCGCGCCACAATCGCCGCATGCGACCCGACCGAGCCTTCGTCCAGCACCACGCCCTTCAGCTTGCGCCCGTAATCCAGCAGCTCGGCCGGGCCGATGTTGCGCGCGACGAGGATCGGGTTGTCCGGCATCTGCGCGCCGGTATCGGTGCCCTGCCCGGTCAGGATGCGCAGCAGGCGGTTCGACAGGTCGTCCAGATCATGGATGCGGTCGCGCAGATAGGGGTCCTGCACCTGTTCCAGCCGCGCCCGGGCCGAGGATTGTTCCTTTTCCACCGCCGCCTCGGCCGAGAGGCCGCGCGCAATGTCATCCTCCATCCGGCGCAGCCAGCCGCGGGACTGGGCGAACATCCGGTAGGCTTCCAGCACCTGCTTCTGGTCCTTGTCGAGGCTTTCCGCCTCCAGAAGATCGTCGATGGACACGCGCAGCCGTCCCACGGCATCTCGGATGCGGTCGATCTCGGTCAGGGGATCATCCGCCACCGGGTTCGTCACCACCACCCGCGGCTCGTGCAGCCAGACCCGGCCCTCGGCGGCGCCTTCCTGCCCGGTGGCCCCGCGGAACATCACCGGCTGGCGGTGCAGCGCCCGGACCGAACCGTCATCGCCGGCAAAGGCGCCCAGTTCCGTCATCTCGGCCAGCACCATGGCCACCACTTCGATGGCATCCAGCTCCTCGTCCGAGAAGCTGCGCTGTTCTTTCGACTGCACGACCAGAACGCCCAGCTTTTCGCCCACGCGCTGGATCGGCACACCAAGGAAGGAGGAATAGATTTCCTCCCCCGTCTCGGGCATGTAGCGAAAGCCCTTTTCGCCCGGCGCATTGGCGGTGTTCACCGGCTGCCCGGTGCGGGCGACGCGGCCCACCAGCCCCTCGCCCAGCCGCATCCGGGTCTGGTGGACGGATTCCTTCTTCAACCCCTCGGTCGCGAAAAGTTCCAGCGTCTCGGCGTCGCGGAACAGATAGATCGAGCAGACCTCAGTCCCCATCGAATCCGCAATCAGATGGGTGATGCGGTCCAGCCGGTCCTGCCCTTTGCCGGGCATGGCCAGAACATCGCGCAAACGGCGCAGAAGCTTGCGGCTGTCGCTCTCACTGCGATCGGGCATGATTCCGGAACAAACTCTGAATTGGAAACAATAGCGCCCTTAGACCACAGCTTTGCGGCAAACGGAACGCCCCCGATACGCCGCAGCGCAGCGGGACGGACGGCGGCCAGAAACCGGGCATTCTGCCGCGCTGATGCCTGTTGCGGGCGCGGTCAGCTGTCGGGCAGCAGCGGAAAGATCAGGTCATAGCCCCAGTTGAAGGCCAGCGCATAGACCAGGTAGAACCCCGCCAGCGCCACATCCATCACGAAGGCCTCCCACAGGGGCACGGCCAGATAGAGGGCGATCAGCGGCACCAGCAGGCACAGCAGCCCGGCCTCGAACAGAACCGCATGCAGCACCCGCTGCACCGGCGTCTTGCGCAAACTGCGGCCAAGCCGCCGCAGGGCATGATCGAAACCAAGGTTGAAAAGATAGGTCCAGCCCATGGCAATCGTGGTGCTGACCACCGCCACCACGCCGAAATGCCCGGCTGGCACGCCGAAGATCAGACCACCCAAAGGCGCCACCAAAGCAAGGCCGATGCCTTCGAACATCAGCGCATGCCGGATGCGGTCGCCTGTCTTGCGCATGGGTCCCCCGGGGTGACGATCTGGGCAAAGCGTCCCGGATGGGGGAGATGGTCCTCGCTTTGTCCGCAGGGTAGCGGCAAGCCCGCCGAAGGAAAAGGCCCCGCCGTTGCCGGGCGGGGCCTGTCATGGTGCCGGAGCGGGACGGATCAGGCCAGCAACCTCAGGCCTTGTCCAGCTCGAAGGCGTCATGCAGCGCCTGCACGGCCAGTTCCATGTATTTGCGGTCGATCAGGACGGAAATCTTGATCTCGCTCGTCGCAATCACCTTGATGTTGATCCCCTCATCGGCCAGCGCCTTGAAGGTCCGCGCGGCCACGCCCACCTGTGACCGCATGCCGATCCCCACGACCGAGACCTTGGCCACATCGGTGTCGATGATCAGCTCGTCATATTTGATCAGCCCTTCGGCGCGGGCATCTTCCATGGCCTTCTTCGCACGCTCGACCTGGTTGATCGGGCAAGAGAAGGTCATGTCGGTGACGGCACCGGAATGGTGGTCGTCATAGTCTTTCTCGCTGATGTTCTGGACAATCATGTCCACATTCACCCCGGCTTCGGCCAGGGGGCCAAAGATGGCCTGCGCCACGCCGGGCCGGTCCTCGATGGTGAAGAGGGTGATCTTGGCTTCCTCGCGCGAGAAGGCCACGCCAGAGACGACTTTCGATTCCATGATTTCCTCCTCGTCGCAGACCAGGGTGCCGGAGTTTTCGTCGGTATCCTCAAAGGACGACAGCACACGCAGCCGCACCTTGTAGCGCATCGCCAGCTCGACCGAGCGGGTCTGGAGGACCTTGGCGCCCAGCGAGGCCAGTTCCAGCATCTCCTCGAAGGCGATCTTGTCGAGCTTCCTGGCCTTGCGGCTGACACGCGGGTCGGTGGTGTAGACGCCGTCCACATCGGTATAGATGTCGCAGCGTTCCGCCGCGAAGGCCGCCGCAAAGGCCACCGCCGTGGTATCGCTGCCGCCGCGGCCCAGAGTGGTGATCCGGCCTTCGGCGCTGATCCCCTGGAAGCCCGCAACGACGGCCACCTTGAATCCTTCGGCGAATTTCGCGTCGATATTCTCGCGCGGAATGCTCATGAACCGGGCCGAACCATGGGCCGATGTGGTGTTGATCGGCACCTGCCAGCCCTGCCAGCTGCGGGCGGGAATCCCCATTTCCTGCAACCGCAGCGCCATCAGCCCCGCCGTCACATTCTCGCCGCTGGCGACCACCGCGTCATATTCGCGCGCATCGTAGAGTTTCGAGGTGCCCTCGACGTAACCCACCAGCTTGTTGGTCTCGCCCGACATGGCGCTGACGATGACGATCACGTCATAGCCGCGCTCCACCTCTTTCTGAACCTTCAGCGCCGCATTCTCGATACGCTCAAGATTGGCGACGGAGGTTCCGCCGAATTTCATTACCAGAAGCGGCATGGCACCCCCCCGCGGCCCGTTCAAACCGCGCGCTTCCTAGCGGCCCTGCGGGGTCGGCGCAAGGGCCGAAGAAAGCGCCTTGCCGTGCCAGAGGTGCCTTCGGCGAGAGTATTTGGATCAAGAGGAAGGGACGGGTCTTCCTCTTGATCCAAATACTCATGCGCGGGTGCGGCGGGATGACCGGGCGGCTTGCCGCACCTGCACGGTGCCGCTAGGCTCATCCCGCACAACCGGGGGATTATCCATGCAGACCATGATCGGCGTCATCGGCGGCTCGGGCGTTTATCAGATCGAGGGGCTGGAGGATGCCGAATGGGTCACGGTGGACACACCCTGGGGGCCGCCTTCGGACCAGATCCTGACCGGGCGGCTGTCCGGCGTGCCGATGGCCTTTCTGCCGCGGCACGGGCGGGGGCACGTTCATACGCCCAGTTCCGTGCCCTACCGCGCCAATATCGACGCGCTGAAACGGCTCGGGGTGACCGACCTGCTGGCCGTCTCGGCCGTAGGCTCGCTGCGTGAGGATTACGCGCCGGGCGATTTCGTGCGGGTGGACCAGTATATCGACCGCACCTTCGCGCGGGAGAAAAGCTTCTTCGGCCCGGGCTGCGTGGGCCATGTCAGCGTGGCGCATCCCACCTGCCCCCGGCTGGGTACTCTGGCCGTCCGCGCGGCGGAAAGCGCCGGGGTAAAGGTGCATGACGGCGCCACCTATCTGGCGATGGAGGGGCCGCAGTTTTCCACCCGCGCCGAAAGCCTGCTCTACCGCCAATGGGGCGCCGATGTCATCGGCATGACCGGCATGCCGGAGGCTAAACTCGCGCGGGAGGCCGAGATCTGCTATGCCTCGCTGGCGATGGTCACCGATTACGACTGCTGGCACCCCGACCATGACGCCGTGGATGTGGCCGCCGTCATCGCGACGCTGACGGCGAATGCCAGCGCCGCCCGCGCGACCGTGGCGGCCCTGCCCGCCCTTCTCGGCCCGGAACGCGCGCCCTGCCCCCATGGCTGCGACCGCGCCCTGACCTATGCGCTGATGACCGCGCCAGAGAAACGCGACCCTGCCCTGCTGGCCAAGCTGGACGCCGTGGCGGGCCGGGTATTGTGATGGCGGCCTGGCTGCTGAAATCCGCAGGGATCGCCACGCTGGACAGTGTCACGGTTCCCCTTCCCACCCGCGCCCGCCCGGCGCGGCTTCCCGGGTCGGGTGACACGGTCCACCTGTGGGCCAACGCCATCGGGCTCGTCGAAGAGGTGCCCGTGCTCGCCTGCAACGGCGCCACACTGCAGACCGGCGCGGCGACCCGCCTGTCCCCGCCCCTTGCCGCAAGCTGGCTGGACGGCGCGGACCGCCGGAAACAGACGCTCCGGTCAAAGCTGCACTGCGACCGGCACGACCGCCTCTGGTTCCTGTCAGAGGCGGCGCTTCACGAAATCGATCAGGCCCGAGGCCGCTGAAGGACCGCACCCATGACCCGCCAGAAAACCGTCCGCGACTATATCCGCACCATCGTGGATTTCCCGCATGAGGGGATCCTGTTCCGCGATGTCACCACCCTCTTCGCCGATCCGCGCGGGTTCCGGATGGCGGTGGATCAGCTGCTGGCGCCCTATGCCGGGATGCGGATCGACCGGGTCGCCGGGCTGGAGGCGCGGGGGTTCATTCTGGGCGGCGCGGTGGCGCATCAGCTCTCCACCGGATTCGTGCCCATCCGCAAGAAGGGCAAGTTGCCGGGCGCCACCATCGCCGAGGCCTATACGCTGGAATATGGCGAGGCGGTGATCGAGGTGCATGACGATGCGATGCAGCCGGGCGAGAAGGTGCTGCTGGTCGATGACCTGCTGGCCACCGGCGGCACGGCGGCGGCCGGCATCCGGCTGATCGAACGGCTCGGCGCGCAGGTGGTGGGCTGCGCCTTCGTGGTGGACCTGCCCGATCTGGGCGGCCGCAAGCGGCTGGAGGGAATGGGGCTGGAGGTCCACGCCCTTTGCGCCTTCGAGGGGCTGTAAGACCCGGAGGCGGGGACCGGGGGCATCGCGACCAGAGGGGACAACCGGGGACGCAGCCCGGGCCGGTGGGGGATGGCACCGGGCAACTCAATCGGCGAGGTGCCGCGGGCCAATGCCGCGGAATGACGGTCTGTTCAAGTAACGGCCTGTGCGCGATGGCGCGGCGCGTGAGGTGAAGGAAAAGGCGCGATAACGGGGCTGAGGCGATGGCCGGCCCTTTCCACCGTTAACCGAATCGCAACCCGCGCCGGTCAATCTGGGCTTACCGGCGGAACACCCCACCCAAACCCCAAGCCGCCGGCCCCGCGCAAGGGCCTCACCCCGCCCGATACCGCATCCCCGCCGGCCCCCACCGGCGGGGCTTTCCCTCGGCGGCTCAAGCACGCAGCATTGTCCTCCGGGACGAGCCATCCCCAGTGATCACCGCGAGCGATAGCGCCCGCACCCACAGCTGCCACAGACCAACGCCGCGACATCACGCTCCAGAATCGCACCCTGGCCAATCCCCCTGCGCCATCCCGTCCCATCCGGGCAGAGAGCCCCTGATTGCCTCGACTCGGGCCCCGTCTCGCCCATTGGCCAGAATCAGACATCTCAGCGCTGAGGCCGCACGACCATCCGCCCCATCCCGGGGCGGGACACAGGCCAGCCCCGGCAATATTCCCCAGAGACCACGATACGCCGGGGTTCAAACCTCCCCCCTGTGCGACGGTCATCAACTAGCCCCTCGCCCCGGCTTTCTGCGGTCCGGCGCCGCCCCGGTCAGACAGCCACCATAACGACCACCGCAGATCACCCGGCTCGCCGGCAGGCAGCATTCCTCTGCCAATGCCGAGGCGCCGCCCGAGGCGGTTGGCCGCAGGCCAGAGGCGAGGACCAGACTTGCGGCCGCCGCCTGCGGCCGCTCCGCTTTGCAAGCCCCGCGGCGGGGTGGGTCAGCCGCGCAGCACAGCGCCGGGATTCATGATGCCTGCCGGATCCAGCGCCGCCTTGATCGCCCGCATCGCCGCAAGCCGGGCCGGATCGCCGTAACGCTCCAGATCGGCCACCTTCAGCCGCCCGATCCCGTGCTCGGCCGAGATGCTGCCCCCCTCGGCCGCCACCAGATCATGCACGATCCGCGTCAGTTCCGCGCGCGCATCGTCATAGTCGCTGCGGTGCCGCCCCCGGGCCGGGAACAGGTTGTAATGCAGATTGCCATCGCCCAGATGGCCGAAAGCATTGATCCGCACATCCGCCCGCGCCGCCAGCGCCACCCCGGCCGTCTCCAGAAAGCCCGGGATCGCATCCAGCGGCAGGCTGATGTCATGGCTCGCCACCGCGCCGATGCGCTTGTTGGCTTCCGGGATCGACTCGCGGATCGCCCAAAGCTGGTCGGCCTGCGCCTCGGATGTGGCGATGACCCCGTCCAGCACCAGCCCGGCACCATCCGCCGCCTCATAGATCCCCGCCATGGTCGCCTCCGGCTCCATCGCGACGGGCAGACCCAGTTCCAGCAGCACCGTCCAGTCCGGCGGGGCAGCAAAGGGCAAGGGCAGTGCCGGCCCGGCCTCGGCCAGAAACTCGAACCCCATGCGCCCGATCAGCTCGAACCCGCTGACAAGCCCGCCGGTCTGCGCCTGACAGAGCCGCAACAGCGCCTGCGCCGCGGCCGGAGAGGGCACGGCCAGCATGGCCACCACCCGCGCCGCGGGCTGCGAATAAAGCCGCAGGCTTGCCGCGGTGATCACTCCCAGCGTGCCCTCGGACCCGATCAGCAGGTTCTTCAGGTCATAGCCGGTGTTGTCCTTGCGCAGCCGCCCCAGCCCGTTCCAGACCGAACCGTCCGGCAGCACCGCCTCCAGCCCCAGACACAGGTCGCGCGCATTGCCGTAGCGCAACACCGCGGTGCCCCCGGCATTCGTGGCCAGATTGCCGCCGATGGCCGCAGTCCCCTCGCTGGCCAGCGACAGCGGGAACAGCAGACCCGCCGCGGCCGCAGCCTCCTGCACGGATTGCAGCGTCATGCCCGCCTCGACCGCGATGACATTTTCCCCGGGCCAGATCCCGCGGACCGCGGCCATCCGCTCCAGCGACAGCAGCAGCGGCGCCGGGCCCTCGGCCATCACCTGTCCGGCCACCAGCCCCGTCCCCCCGCCCCAGGGCACGATCCCGACCCGGGCCGCCGCACAGGCCCGCAGGATGGCGGACACCTCCGCGGTGCTGCGCGGCAGGGCCACGGCGCCCGCCTGCCCCTGATAGCGCCCGCGCGGCTCGCTCAGCCAACGCGGTTCGGCCTCACGCAGGGTGCCGGGCGGCAGGGTTTCGGACAGACCGGCAAGGAAAGCGGCATCGCAGGGGTTCAGCATGGGCACCTCCGGCCCCCTGCCTAGACCCGCGCGCCGGATCAGTCCAGCCAGCGCGGCTCCAGCACAAGGATCGTCGGCTCGGCCGGAAGATCCCGGATGGAAAAGACCATCTCGTTCAGCCCGGTCTCGACCACCTGAAACTGCCCGGACAAAGCCGCCATGAGCATCTGAAGCCCCGCTCCCGACATCCAGTGCATCGGGATCACCACCTTCGACCGCAGCCGCCGCACCACCTGCACCATGTCATCCACGGCCAGCGTGACCCGGCCATCGACCGGCACCAGCACGATATCCATCCGCCCGATGGCGGCATATTGGGCCTCGGTCGGGATCTGGTGCAGATGGCCCAGATGACCGATGCAGAGGCCTGCCACCTCGAAGATGAAAATCGAATTGCCGTCCGGCCGGACCGAGCCGCCCCAGCTGCGCGCATCCGTCGTCACATTGCGGACCAGCATCATCCCCAGATCCAGCCGGTGGTCCGGCAGCGCGCCCGCTTCGGGCCAGCCCTTCAGCACATGGGGGATGCGCGGGTCAGGCGTCGGCGTCCAGTGGGTGCTGTGGGAATTGTTCATCGTCACCACATCCGGCACCGCATCGCCCGTCCCGAGATAGCCGGTGTAATCCGTCACCGCAAAAGTGCCGTCCTCGGCCACGATGGCAAAGCTCGCATGATCCAGAAAACGCAGCAGCACATGATCCGCCTCCGGCACGGTCAGCGCGGCAGGCATCACCCGTGCTGGCCCCGCGGCAAGGGCGATGCAATGCGAGGGGATCCGCTCCTGCGCGATGGCGGGCAGCGTTCCCAGGGACAGGATCAGGGCGGCAAGCGGGCGGGTCATGGGGCAGACCTCCGGCGGCGGCGGGTGACGCAAGGCTACCCCGACGCGCCCCTCGCCCCGGCATCACGGATGCGCGAGCCGGGGTCGTTTCGCCCCGGTCAGCGTCGTCCGCCTCCGCTCTGCCGCAAAAGGGGGCGCTGCCCCCCGTCCTCCTGCGGAGGACTCCCCCGGGATATTTGGACCATTGTGAAAGGCACAAACCCTTCCCGGACGGACTTTCACATTGGTCCAAATATCCTCGGGGGTGCGGGGGCAGACAGCCCCCGCGCGACGAGGCGGCGGGACGGAACGGTCACCGTCAGGCGGGGCCGACATCCGTTCGGCCGCGGCGGTCGGGGCGCAGGCTGGCGTAAAGCACATGGTTGCGCCAGCGGCCGTTGATCTGCAGATAGGCCTGCGCCACGCCTTCGTATTTGAAGCCGCATTTTTCCAGCAGCCCGCGCGAGGGTGCGTTTTCCGGGAGGCAGGCGGCTTCGATCCGGCTGAGATCCAGCCGGGTGAAGGCATGGTGCGCCACCGCCTGCAGCGCTTCGCGCATATGACCTGCGCGGGCGAAAGGCGCACCGATCCAGTAGCCCACGGTGGCGGCCTGCGAGGGGCCGCGGCGGATGTTGTCCAAAGTGATGGCGCCGAGAAGCCGCTGATCCTCGCGCCGGATCAGCAGAAGCGGCAAGGCCGTGCCCTGCGCCTCCGCCCGTTTGGCCCAGTAGACCCGCGCGGCAAAGCTGCGGCGCGACAGGTGCCCCTCGGACCAGACCGGCTCCCACGGGGTCAGGAAATCGGCGCTGGCGGCGCGCAGGTCGGACCATTGCCGCCAGTCCTCATGCTGGGGCAGGCGCAGCGTCAGCCGCGCGGTTTCGATCCGGACACGCCGCGCAAGGCCCAGCATCACGCCGACAGCGCCTCGCGGATCGCCTCCACGCCGGGGGCGGCCTCGACCGGGCCATAGACGGCCAGCGCGGTCTGCGCCGACAGGACCTGTGCGCCCCAGTCGCGCACGCCCGCGACATTCACCGCCTCGATCCGGGCCACCGCCTCGTCCAGATCGGGCACGCGGTCCCAGATCGACAGCAGCCGCGCATTTCGTTCGGCACGCGAGGACGGGCTTTCCAGCCCCATCATCATGCCCGCGGTGATCTGCGCCTTGGCGCGGGCCACCTCGGCCTCGCTCATGTCATCGGCGGCGCGGCGCAGTTCTTCGATGGTGAGCTGTGCCAGTTCCCCGATCTCCTCGCCGGAGGTGCCGGCGTAGATCGTCACATGGCCGGTGTCGTCATAGGCGGCGCTTTGGGCATAGATCGAATAGCACAGGCCCCGCTCTTCCCGGATCTTCTGGAACAGCCGGCTGGACATGCCGCCACCCACGGCCATGGACCAGATCTGCGCGGTATAGACCGCGGGATCGCGGTAGCCCGGCGCCTCTAGGTTCAGGGCGAAATGCGCCTGCTCCAGATCCTTCACCTCGCGCCGTTCGCCGGTCAGGAACCGGGCGGGATCCGCCACCCGCAGCCCCACCGGCGACAGGCCGCCGAAGATCGCCTCGGCCTGTTTCACGATCGCATCGTGATCCACCCCACCCGCCGCGGACAGGATCATCCGGTCCGGCCCATAATGGTGGCTGACGAAGGCGCGGAAATCCGGCGCGGAGAAGCCGCCCACGCGGTCCTCCGGCCCAAGGATGGTGCGGCCAAAGGCCTGACCGGGATAGGCCGCCTCATGCAGCCAGTCGAAGATGATGTCATCGGGCGTGTCATTGGCCTGCCCGATCTCCTGCAGGATGACATGCCGCTCTGTCTCGATATCGCCGTCGTGGAAGGCGGGGTTCAGCACGATGTCGGAAATCACGTCCAGCGCGCGCGGCACATCGGCCGACAGGCAGCGCGCGTAATAGGCCGTCATCTCGCGCGAGGTATAGGCGTTGATATAGCCGCCCACATCCTCGATCTCTTCGGCGATCTGCAGTGCGCTGCGCCGGGCCGTGCCCTTGAACGCCATATGTTCCAGAAAATGCGCGATGCCGTTTTCGGCGGCGCGCTCATGCCGGCCGCCCGCGCCCACCCACAGCCCGACAGAGGCCGATTTCAGCCCCGGCATATGTTCGGTCACGATGCGGAAGCCGTTCGCCAGACGGTGAATGCGGGTGGTGCTCACAGCCCGGTCCTTTCAAGGATAAGCGATTGCAACGCGGCCAGATCGTTCGGCACGCAGGTCACCCGCTCGGGCCGGTCGAAGAGGTCGGCCATGCGGGGCGGCAGGCCGGGGCGCAGGCCGGTGGCGCGTTCCACCGCATCGGGGAACTTGGCCGGATGGGCGGTGGCCAGCGTGACCATCATCCCCTGGCCCGCGTGTTCCTGCGCGACCTTCACACCCACGGCGGAATGCGGGCACAGCAGCTCACCCGTCTCGCGCCAGAGGCGGGCGATAGTGTCGGCGGTCTCCTCCTCCGACGCGCGGCCCGAGAGGAAGGTCGCCCGCAGCTTCGCCAGTGCGGGCGCGGGAATGGTGAAGCTGCCCGATTGCTTCAGGCTGTCCATCAGCGCCTGCACCGCCGCGCCGTCACGGTCCAGGGCATCGAACAGCGCGCGTTCGAAGTTGGACGAGACCTGAATATCCATCGAAGGGCTGATCGACGGCACGACACCGGTGGTCCGGTATTCGCCGGTCTTCAGCGCACGATCCAGAATGTCGTTCTGGTTCGTGGCGATCACCAGCCGGTCGATGGGCAGGCCCATCTTCTGCGCGATATAGCCTGCGAAGATGTCACCGAAATTGCCGGTGGGCACGGTGAAACTGACCGGCCGGTCCGGCGCGCCGACCGAAAGGCCTGCGTGGAAGTAATAGACCACCTGTGCCAGAACCCGCGCCCAGTTGATGCTGTTCACCCCCGCCAGCCGGACCCGGTCACGGAAGGCGAAATCATTGAACATATCCTTCAGCCGCGACTGGCAATCGTCGAAATCGCCCTCCATCGCCAGCGCATGGACATTCGCCTCGGACGGCGTGGTCATCTGGCGGCGCTGCACCTCGCTGACGCGGCCATGCGGGAACAGGATCACCACATCCACATTGGACAGGCCGCGGAACGCCTCGATCGCGGCCGATCCGGTGTCACCGCTGGTGGCGCCGACAATCGTGATCCGCTCTCCCGTCCGGGCCAGCGCCGCCTGCATCAGCTGACCGATCAGCTGCATGGCGAAATCCTTGAAGGCCAGCGTCGGGCCGTGGAACAGCTCCATCAGGAAGTGATCCGGGCCCAGCTGGACCAGAGGCGCGCGGGCGATGTGGCCAAAGCCCGCATAGGCCTGCGCGATCAGCCGCTTCAGCTCGGCATCGTCGAAGAACCCGGCCACGAAAGGGCGCACCACTTTGAAGGCCAGATCTTCGTAAGACAGGCCCCGCCAGGCGGCGATTTCAGCGGCGGTCAGCACCGGCACCGTCTCGGGGACATAAAGCCCGCCGTCGCGGGCCAGCCCCGTCATCATCGCCTCGCCGAAGCCCAGAGCGGGCGCCTGCCCCCGTGTCGAGATATACCGCATGAATCCCCCTCAGACCGTCCGCCGTCTGATACGCCACAGATACCCAAGTGTCATCCCCGCCCAGACCGCCGCAAGCCCGAACCATGTCACCGCATAGCCGAGATGATCGTTGCGAAAGGCTGCGGTGGCGGGCATCGGCGTGATGCCGTCGCCGGTATCGGCGCGGGCGATGACCAGAACCGGATCGGTCTTCAGCTGCGCCGCCATCCCCGCCAGATCGCGCCCGAACCAGATGTCGGTCTTCTCGTCATGCGCCGGGGTCGAAGAGGTGATGTCGTCCGGCCAGTTCAGATTGCCGGTCACCGTGGCCCCATGCCCCCGGCGCGGCGTGGTCTTCGCCGTCTCGGGCACATAGCCGCGGTCGATCAGGATGCGGCGGCCGTCTTCGGTTTCAAACGCGGCAATGATCAGAAAGCCCGGTCCCCGCTCACGGGTCGAGGTCAGGACATAGGTTTCCTCGCCGGTGAACCGCCCCTCCACCGTGACGGCGCGATAGCGGTCATGGGCCGGATCCGGCGCGGCGGGCAGCGGCACCGGGGCCTGCGCGATCATCGCCTCGGCCTGCGCGATCAGGCCCTCTTTCCACTCCAGCCGCCGGAGCTGCCAGACACCCAATGACAGAAGGACGGCCAGACCGGCCGCGCAGACGACAAGGAACAGGATCTGCCGCATGGTCCCCCCGGCATGTGAAGGCGCAGAATGGAAAGCGCGGGCCACTTGGGCCCGCGCGGGTGGGATCGTCAAGGGGCTGATATCAGCCTTCACCCCAGACATAGATGGCGAAGAACAGGAACAGCCAGACCACGTCCACGAAGTGCCAGTACCAGGCCGCAGCCTCAAAGCCGGTGTGGTGCGACGGGGTGAAATGGCCCTTCAGCGCCCGCATCAGGCAGACGAACAGGAAGATCGTGCCGACGATGACGTGGAAACCGTGGAAGCCGGTCGCCATGAAGAAGGACGCGCCATAGATGTTGCCCGAGAAGCCAAAGGCCGCATGGCTGTATTCATAGGCCTGCAGGCCGGTGAAGATCACCCCCAGAACGATACCGATGGTCAGGCCGTTGATCAGGTCCTTGCGGTTGTTCTCATGCACCAGCGCATGGTGGGCCCAGGTCACGGCGCAACCGGAAAGCAGCAGGATCAGCGTGTTGATCAGCGGCAGGTGCCAGGGGTCGAAGGTTTCGATCCCGGCCGGCGGCCAGACACCGTCCACCCAGGGGCTGTCCGGCCCCATCGGATACATGCGGTGCTTGAAGAAGGTCCAGAACCACGCCACGAAGAACATGACTTCGGACATGATGAACAGGATGAAGCCGTAGCGCAGGCCGATGCGGACGACCGGGGTATGATCGCCGGTCTGGCCTTCATGCACCACATCCGACCACCATGCGAACATGACGTAAAGCACGATCGCCAGCCCGACAAGGAACATCCAGGGCTGCGGATTGGCATGGTTGGGCGACACCCAGAGCACGGCGCCGAACAGCATGATGAACGCGCCGACCGCGCCAAGGAAGGGCCAGATCGACGGTGGCAGGACGTGATAGTCGTGGTTCTTTGCGTGGGCCATGGCCGTTTCGGTTCCCTCGTTCTCTCTCAGTTCGCGGCGGGCGCGGCCGGAGCGGCGCCCCCTTGTTCGGCAAGTGCGGCCTGCTCTTTCGGCAGGTCCGTCACATGGAAGGTGTAGCTCAGCGTGATCGCCTCGACCTCGCGGCCGTCGATGTCGTCCATGATCGAGGGATCGACATAAAAGCTGACCGGCATGCTGACCCGCTCACCGGGCTGCAGCACCTGCTGTTCAAAGCAGAAGCAGTGGATCTTGGTGAAATAATAGCCCGCCACATCGGGGGCCACATTATAGCTCGCCGTGCCGGCGATCACCCGGTCGGTCGGGTTATAGGCCTCATAGAAGGCCAGCCCGTTCTCGCCGATGCGGATGTCCATCTCGCGCTGCGTGGGGGTGAATTTCCACGGCATCCCCGCCTCCAGCGAGGCGTCGAAGCGGATCTTGATCGTGCGGTCCAGCACGGTATCCGGCGCCTGCGCCGCGACCGAGACGGTGCCGCCATAGCCGGTGACCCGGCAGAACCAGTCATAGAAAGGCACCGCCGCAAAGGACAAGGCCCCCATGGTGACGACGACGCCCACCAGCTTCAGCGCGGTGCGGTTCTGGCGCGCGGTCATGGCGTGCCCCCTTCGGCCGGTGCGGTCGCGCCCGGCACCGCTTCGGGCTGGACCACATGGTCATAGCCCTGCATCGGATCGCCGCGCGTCACCTTGACGACCGTCAGCGCGAAGACCAGCGCCACGAAGGCCCCCAGCAGAAGCGCCACGCCCAGATTGCGCCCGAACCGGCGCTTGTGCATTTCATGTGTCGGGTTCAGTGCCATCTTACCAGCCCCCCATGCCCCAGTGCCGCAGCCCCGCCTCGGCCAGGAAGGCCAGGAAATGCAGGAACAGATAGGCCAGCGAGAAGGCGAAGAACCGCTTCTCCACCCGGTAGCCGTCCGCCTCGGCCATGATTTCGTCCCGGCGCCAGATGCGGAAGGCACCGATCAGGAACCAGCCGTTCAGCACCACCGCCACCGCCAGCGTCAGCGGCCCGCCGATCGAGGTCATCGCCGCCCAGAGCGGCACCGGCGCCAGCAGCACGGTATAGGCCAGAATGTGGTTCCGCGTGACCTTGCGCCCGTGGGTCGAGGTCAGCATCGGCACCTGCGCCTTGTCGTAGTCGCTCTTGATGAACAGGGCCAGCGCCCAGAAATGCGGCGGGGTCCACATGAAGATCAGCGCGAACATCAGCACCGCCTCGATCCCGATGTGCCCGGTGGCCGCAACCCAGCCGATCATGGGCGGGAAGGCCCCGGCTGCGCCGCCGATCACGATGTTCTGCGGCGTCCAGCGCTTCAGCCACATCGTATAGACCACGGCATAGAAGAAGATCGTGAAGGCCAGCAATGCACCGGCCATGATGTTGGTGGCCAGGGCCAGCATGACCACGCTGATGCCCGAGAGCGACAGGCCGATGGCCAGCGCCTCACCGGGCTGGACCCGGCCCGAGGGGACGGGACGGCCCTGCGTCCGGCGCATCACCGCGTCGATATCGGCATCCCACCACATGTTCAGCGCGCCCGAGGCGCCCGCGCCAAGCGCGATGAACAGGATGGCGGCGAATGCCTCGACCGGGTGCAGATGCACCGGCGCGACCAGCAGACCCACCAGCGCGGTGAACACCACCAGCGACATCACGCGCGGCTTCAGAAGCTGCACGTAATCGCCGAAACCCGCCTCGCCGGGACCAAAGCCGGGGCCGGTTTCAGACTGCTGATATGCTCCGATCTCGCTCATCGCCGTTCCTTCGCTTGGACAGATGGCCCCGCCGCGACGGCAGGGCCAACGCCTGGCCGATCCCTTTGGGATCAGTCGTTCGAGGCCAGCGCGGTCGGTGCGGCGGGCGCCGCAGCCTCCGCCAGCACGACATTCCCGCCCTTGGCCTGCTCGACCCAGGCGGCATAGGCCTCAGGCGAGACAACCTTCACGGTGATCGGCATGTAGGCATGGTCCTTGCCGCACAGTTCGCTGCACTGGCCGAAGAAGATGCCTTCACGGTCGGCGGCAAACCAGGCATGGGCGATCCGGCCCGGCACGGCGTCCTGCTTCACGGCGAAAGCCGGGATGGTCCAGGAGTGGATCACATCGGCGCCGGTGATCTGCAGCAGCACCTTGGAGCCGACCGGAACCACCATCGCGGTGTCGGTGGCCAGCAGCCACTGATCCTTGGAATAGCCCGCCGCCTTCAGATCCGCCTCGACCTGCTCGTTAAAGCGACCGTCGCCGCCCAGGTTCAGGCCGCCGATCATATAGCTGTCGTAGGGGCCGATGCCTTCATTCGGATATTCATAGGTCCAGTACCACTGGTTCCCGGTGATCTTGACCACCACATCGCCGGCAGGGAAGGTCTGCTGCTTCTTCAGCGCCGGCACCGAGAAGACACCGATGAAGATCAGGATGATGATCGGGATGACGGTCCACGCCACCTCGACCGGGGTGTTGTGGGTGAATTTCTTCGGCACGGGATTGGCCCGGCTGTTGTAGCGCACGATCACGATCAGCAGCAGGCCAAGCACGAAGGCGGTGATGATCGAGATGATGACCAGAACCATATGATCCAGCCATTGCTGATCATGGGCCAGTTCACTCGAAGCGGGCTGGAACCCGATCCCCTTGGGCACCGGCTGGCCGACAATCTCAAGCCCTTGGGCCAGAGCACTGCCCGACGCAAGCGCCACGAAACCGCTCAGGGCAAGGCCCCGCAAATACGTCATCCCACGCATGTCTCTTCCCGTCTTCAGCTGCGGCTTGTTGCCGCTTGTCACGAACGCCGTCCCCGTCGGGCCGGAATCCCGTCTTTGGCGTATCTTCTCAAACCACATCGGCACGGGATCGACAAGAGAAACCCGTGCGACAAAGCCGCACCCGTTGATCTGTGTCAAAGACGTGCTGCATCTGCACGACACCCCTGCCGCGGCGCGGAAACCCGGGCGGTGCGACAGAGGTGGCAGACACGCCCGGGGGCGGGACCGCTTGCAAGGCAAGGGCCGCGCGCCTAGGTTCCGGAGACCCGCTTGCACAAGGCCGTTTTCCGATGTCCGACGCTCCCTTCCGCCCCTTTGACACCCATCTGGACGAGGCCGCCGCCCTGTCCGTGCTGCGCGCCGCCACCGCAGGCGCCGAAGATGGCGAGTTGTTCCTGGAACGCCGCGTCGGCGAAAGCCTTGTGCTGGATGACGGTCGCATCCGCACCGCCAGCTATGACGCGACCGAAGGCTTCGGCCTGCGCGCGGTGAAGGGCGATGTCGCGGGCTATGCCCATTCGACCGAGATCAGCGAAACCGCGCTGCGCCGTGCGGCGGAAACGGCGCGTCTGGCCGTGGGCGATGGCGGCGGCACGCTGGCCCTGCCCCCGCCCGGCACCAACCGCCATCTGTATGGCGCGGAAAATCCGATGGCGGATGCCAGCTTTGCGGTGAAGATCGACCTGCTGAAAGAGATCGACGCCTTTGCCCGCGCCGCCGATCCGCGGGTGGTACAGGTCTCGGCCGCGGTCTCGGCCAGCCTGCAGGAGGTGGTGATCCTGCGCCCCGAAGGCGGTATCCTGACCGACACCCGGCCCATGGCCCGGCTGAACATCTCGGTCATCCTTGAGGAAAACGGGCGGCGCGAAAGCGGCGGCATGGGCGGCGGCGGGCGGTTCGGTCTGGCCGGGCTGATGGCGGCGGATCACTGGAAGCCGATGGTGGCCGAGGCGATCCGGATTGCCCGCGTCAATCTGGGCGCCGTGCCCGCGCCCGCCGGAATGATGGATGTGGTGCTTGGCCCCGGCTGGCCCGGTATCCTGTTGCACGAAGCCATCGGCCACGGGCTGGAGGGCGATTTCAACCGCAAGAAGACCAGCGCCTTTGCCGGGCTGATGGGCCAGCAGATCGCCGCCCGCGGCGTGACCGTGCTGGACGACGGCACCCTGCCCGACCGCCGCGGCTCGCTCACCATAGACGATGAGGGCACGCCCTCGGGCCGCAATGTGCTGATCGAGGATGGCGTGCTGACGGGCTATATGCAGGACCGCCAGAACGCCCGGCTGATGGGGGTGGCCCCCACCGGGAACGGGCGGCGCGAGAGCTTTGCCCATATCCCGATGCCGCGGATGACCAATACCTATATGCTGGCGGGGCCGGATGATCCCGCGGCCATTCTGGCCGATCTGAAGGACGGGATCTGGGCCGTGGGCTTCGGCGGCGGTCAGGTGGACATCACCAGCGGCAAGTTCGTGTTCAGCTGCACCGAGGCCTATCGCGTCAGGAACGGCGTGGTGGGCGAGGCGCTGAAAGGCGCCACCCTGATCGGCGACGGCGCCACCGCCCTGCGCGAAATCCGCGCCATCGGCAATGACATGGCGCTGGACCCCGGCATCGGCAATTGCGGCAAGGCCGGGCAATGGGTGCCGGTCGGCGTGGGGCAACCCACGCTGATGATCGGCGGGCTGACCGTGGGCGGGTCGAAAGCGGGATGAGCTTCCTGCGCTCCACCCCCGGCGGGCTGGCCCTGACCGGCTGGCGTGCGGTGGCGGCGGTGTCTTTGGGATTTTGCCTCGGCCCGGCGCTGGCCGGGGCCGTGGGCTGGACGGTGCTGCGGCAGATCGGTCCGGACACCTTCGGCGAGGATTTCGTCAGGCTGGGCGCGGGCTTCGTCTTTGCCACGCTGTCGCCGCTGGTGACATTGCCCTTCTGGTCCACGCTGGCAGTGGCGGCGGCGCTTCTGATGCGGCGGGGCTGGTATGGCGCAGGGGTGGCCGCCATTCTGGGTGCCCTGCTGGGCGGGCTGACCGGCGCCATCTTGCACGAGCCGGTCCTGATGGCCCTTGGCGCGGTGATGGCCACTTTTCACCGTTTCGCGCTGGCGCTGTGGCGGCCGATGGCATTCTGACCGCTTCTTGTCTGCCTGACGGCGGCCCGGCCCGACATGCCGCCGTCAAGCGGACGAGAAGGTGGGCGCTCAGCGCCCAAACTTGCCCTTCAGCGCATCGGCAAAGGCATTCCCGCCCGAACCGCCGCCCTTCGGCGCCGCATTCATCGGTGCGCGCCCGCCGCCCTTCGGCCCGCCCTGCGGTCCCCTGCCCTGCGGCCCGCGTTCCTCTTTCGCGGCCTTGGCCGAGGTGCCGCCGTCCTTTTTCATGGTCAGGCCGATGCGCTTCCTCGGCACATCCACCTCGACCACGGTGACGCGCACCACATCACCCGCCTTCACCACCTCATGGGGGTCTGACACGAAACGGTCGGCCAGCTGGCTGACATGGACCAGCCCGTCCTGATGCACGCCGATATCGACGAAAGCACCGAAGGCCGCGACATTGGTGACCGTGCCTTCCAGCACCATGCCGGGCTTCAGATCCGAGATTTCCTCGACCCCATCGGTAAAGGTGGCGGTCTTGAAGGTCGGGCGCGGGTCGCGGCCGGGCTTTTCCAGTTCGGACAGGATATCCTTCACCGTGGGCAGGCCGAATTTCTCATCGACAAAGGACGCCGGGTTCAGCGCCTTCAGCGCCGCGCCGTCGCCCATGATCGCGCGGATATCGCGCCCGCAGGCGGCCACGATCTTCCGCGCCACATCATAGGCTTCGGGATGGACGGAGGAGGCATCCAGCGGCTCTTTCCCGCCGGTGATCCGCAAAAAGCCAGCCGCCTGTTCAAAGGCCTTCGGCCCCAGACGCGCCACCTTCAGAAGGTCGCGGCGGGTGGCGAAGGGGCCGTTCGCATCGCGGTGCGCGACGATATTCTCGGCCAGTCCCGGCCCCACGCCGGAAACCCGCGCCAGCAGCGGGCCGGAGGCGGTGTTCAGATCCACCCCCACGGCGTTCACCGCATCCTCGACCACGGCATCCAGCTGTTTCGCCAGCCGGTGCTGGTCCACGTCATGCTGATACTGGCCGACGCCGATGCTTTTGGGTTCGATCTTCACCAGCTCGGCCAGGGGGTCCTGCAAGCGCCGCGCGATGGAGACGGCGCCGCGCAGGGAGACGTCCAGCCCCGGAAACTCGCGCGCCGCCAGTTCGCTGGCCGAATAGACGCTGGCGCCCGCCTCGCTGACCACCACCTTGGTGGGCTTGTTCTCCCCCGCGGGCAGCAGCGCCAGCAGATCGGCCACCATCTTCTCGGTTTCGCGGCTGGCGGTGCCATTGCCGATGGCGATCAGCTTCACGCCATGGTTCCCGATCAGCTTGGCAATCGCCACCTGCGCGCCGCGCAGATCGTTCTTCGGCTGGAACGGATAAACAGTGTCAGTCGCCACCAGCTTTCCGGTGCCATCAACCACCGCCACCTTCACCCCGGTGCGGATGCCGGGGTCCAGACCCATCGTCGCCTTGCCGCCCGCGGGCGCGGCCAGCAGCAGGTCTTTCAGGTTGCGGGCGAAGACGCGGATCGCCTCCGCCTCGGCCCGGTCGCGCAGATCCGCCATCAGGTCCAGCGTCAGGCTGGTCTTCAGCTTCACCCGCCAGGCCCAGGCGGCCGCCTCGCGCAGCCAGCGGTCGCCCGCGCCCTGACCCGCCGCGCCAAGCGCCGCGCCGCAGGCCCGTTCGGCCGGGCTTTCGCCGCGGGGGGCGTCGGCATCCACCTCCAGATCAACCGTCAGGATATCCTCATTCCGGCCGCGCAACATGGCCAGAACCCGGTGGCTGGGCGCATCGGCCCAGGTCTCGGTATGGTCAAAGTAATCGGAGAATTTGGCCCCTGCCTGCTCCTTGCCCGCCACGACCTTGGCGGCCAGACGGCCCACCTTGCGCATATGGTCGCGCAACCGGCCCAGAAGGGCAGCGTCCTCGGCCAGCCCCTCGGCCAGAATGTCGCGCGCGCCGTCCAGCGCCGCCTTGGCATCGGCAAAGCCCTCGGTCACGAAGCCCGCGGCCAGCACCAGCGGATCCGCCGCGCGGTTGGCCAGAATGGCATCGGCCAGCGCCTGAAGCCCCGCCTCGCGCGCGATCATCGCCTTGGTGCGGCGCTTCGGCTTGTAGGGCAGATAGATGTCTTCCAGCTCGGCCTTGGTCCCGGCCCCGGCAATTGCGCGGGCCAGATCATCGGTCATCTTGCCCTGGCTGGTGATCTCTCCCGCCACGGCCGCGCGCCGGGCCTCCAGCTCACGCAGATAGGACAGACGTTCCTCCAGCTTGCGCAGCTGCGTGTCGTCAAGGCCCCCCGTCACTTCCTTGCGGTAGCGCGCGATGAAGGGCACTGTCGCGCCACCGTCCAAGAGCTCCACCGCAGCGATCACCTGCCGGGGCTGGGCCGCGATGTCCGAGGCGATGATCTCGGGGATACGGGCAAGGCTCATGCGATTCCTCCTCGGGCGCGGTCGGGAGGGCGACCATAGCCAAGCCCGCGCCCGAGGCAAGGGCACCGGCGATCCGGGCGCATCCGCGGCGGTTCGGAGGGCGAGGGCAGGTCGCGGAACGAAGGGGGGCCCGCGGCACCACACTATGCAGCGTGGACAGGCAGGACAGTGCAGGAAAGCAAGGCGGTGACCGGCATTTGCGCGGCAAACACCGGCTGCGGCCGCCCCGCCCCCTTGGACAGACAGCGGATGGACCGGTCAGGACACCACCCGGGCACACCCCATCCACCTTGCGCGTAACGCGTTGATCCTGTTTGCGTTCCCGCCTCAAAACGTCGCTCGGCAAGGCCTTGCGCAGCCGGTTTGCGCATTTCGGCAAAGTGTCGCCACCCTTTCCGACACCTCTCTCTGCCGCGGACCCGGACGGCGGTTGGCCGTGTTGTGCCAGTGTCCAAGCGACGGGCGCTGCGAAACTGCACCGCCTTCCGCAAAAACCGCAAAGGAGAATGACCATGGACCGCAAGACCGTTTCGAAGATCCCGGCCCTGCTGGTGTCGGCCGCTCTCATCGCCGCGCCGGTGATGACTTTCGCCCAGACGGCCACGACCGAGCCCGCCACGCCCGAGGCGACCACCCCCGAGGTGATGCCCGCCGCTCCGGCCGAAACCGCGGTTGCACCGGCCGAAACCGCACCGGCCTTCGTCGTGCCCGAGGGCTATGTCGCCGTGGCGGATATGACCACCCTGACCGCAGACACGCTGAAGGGCGTTGACCTTCTGGCCTCGGACGGCAGCAGCGTGGGCGAGATTTCCGATGTCGAACTGTCGGCTGACGGCGCTGTGACCGGTGTGATCGTCGATGTGGGCGGCTTCCTCGGCATGGGCACCCATACGGTGAAGCTGATGCTGGATCAGATCTCCTTCTACGAGAATGCCGACAAGGCGCTGGTCGCCCATGTGGCCATGGACAAGGCCGCGCTGGAGGCGCTGCCGGAATATACGATGCCGGCCCAGTAAGCCGAAATTCCGGTGATGTGATTTCAGGTTCACACCTGATGTAACGAGTATCCGCCCGGGCCTTTGGCCCGGGCTTTTTCCAATCCGCGCAGGATGGTCAGCCGGGAACCCGCTGCGCGACAGCCCGGGCACAGGCGGCAAGGATCGCCGCCACCCGCGCGGCGCCCAGCCTGCGCTCCATCTTCGGACGCCAGCGCGGATCGGCGCGGCGCAGGCTGCGGATTTCCCGCCGCAACGCACCCGGCGGCGCCCTCTGCTGCAATTGTGCGAGCAAGGGCGCCCCTGCGCCCCGCGCCGCCAGCCACGCCACCAGATTGTGCCGCGCGCCATAGGCCGGCAGGTCGCTGACCACCCGCCCGCGCCGGATCAGCCGCACATGCCGGTGATCGGCGCCTTTCAGCGGATCATGCAGCAGGATGACCGTGCTGCCGCGGCCTGCATCCGGGTCGATCCTCCAGCGAAACGGGCTGATCTGCGAAACCTCGGCCGCAAAGCGCCGTTCCCATGGCACCGCCGCCGGATCGACCGAGATCTGCGGAGCAAGAGCCAGTATGCGCCCGGGCCGCAGGACGGGCGCCGCCAACAGCGCGCCGAACCCGCCCATCGACAACCCGTAAAGCGTTGAGCGGCGATAGCCCTCGGCGGCGATGCGCTGGCTGACCGCGGCCATGCCCTCCATGAAGCCCGGGCACTGGAACCAGTCCGGCCGTTCGGCACAGACCGCGATCTGGCTGATCCCGTGCCGCGCCAGCCAGCGCCAACCGAAGGCGGCCTCCGGCTCGGCCGCGCCGCGGTCCAGCATGTCGGAAAAGGTGACGACGACCAGATCCCCGTCCCCGCGCCGGGCGTGGCGGATCACCAGCCCGGGCGAGGCATGCAGGGTGTCAGTCGTCATCCCCGTCCTCTTCTTCGGCACCCTCGGCCCGGTGATCGGTGTAGGATCGCAGCCGCCATTGCAGGCGGCCCTCTCCGGCCTCCTCAACCTCGCCTTCGATCGTATAGCGCTTGCGCCGTCCGGTCCGCTGATCGCCGGGGGCAGCCAGCCGCAGCGGCCCCGTCGTCAGCGCGGCCCGCCAGTCGCTGCGCTTCTGTTGCGGCTGAAGTGCCTGATCCTCGACAAAGATCGGGTCGATCGCGGCATAGACCGTCAGATCCGCCATGGCATAGGCATAGGACACATCCAGCGGCATCTTGCGGTTCACCGCCATCTGCTGCGCCTGCCCGTAGCGGTCCACCGCAGTGCGGGTCAGAAAAAGCACCGCATGGGCCGAAATCATCGAATGCAGCCGGGCAAAGGAGGCGTTATGCGCCGAGGCCAGCACGAAATCCGGCACGCCGCGGTGGCCCAGATCGCGCGTATAGTCCGAGCTGCGCGGAAAGCACCCGACCGAGCTGATGCCCAGATAGACCACATCGGCATCCTCCGGCACATCCTCGATCACGGTCGAGGGGCGGCGGAATTCCAGATCATCCTCAAGGATCATAAAGGGCGGATCGCCCGCTGCCGCCATGGCATTGCGATGCGCAGCGGCGGCATTGCGGATCTTGCCGTCCTGATCGGTCACCCCGTCCGAAAAGGCGAAGGGAATGCCAAGCGCCGTCATCCGCGTGGTCATCGCCGCGCGCCGCTTGCGTTCCTTGGGCAGGTTGATGATCGTCGCGGGAATCTCCCGCAGGTCCAGCCGCATCGCCCGTTCCTCGCCCCACACACCACCGGCCCGGGCTCTGCGACCCGGTTCACGCCTTGGTTATCCGTCGGGAACCGACGCGGGGTCAAGCGGCAAAGGAAAAGGGCGGACCCGACGGCCCGCCCCCCGTTTTTCGTCCTTTGACGGATCAGCCCTCTTTCGCCACCAGAAGCCCGTCGGCCTTCAGCCCGGCATAGCATTCGTCCAGCGATTTGGTGGCGCGCGCGATCAGCACGTCGATCTCTTCCGGCCTGATGACCAGCGGCGGCGAAATGATCATCCGGTCGCCGACATGGCGCATGATCAGATCATTGGCAAAGCAGCGTTCGCGGCAGCGGTAGCCCACGGTCCCGGCCTCGCTGGCGAAGGCCGCGCGCTTGGCCTTGTCCGGCGTCAGCGCGATGGAGCCCATCAGCCCCACCAGCTTCGCCTCGCCCACCAGCGGATGCTCGGTCAGCTTCAACCAGCGCTCGGCCAGATAGGGATGCGCCACGTTCTTCACATGGTCGACGATGCCCTCGTCCTGCATGATCCGCAGGTTCTCCAGCGCCACCGCCGCAGCCACCGGATGGCCCGAATAGGTGTAGCCATGGGCGAATTCCCCGCCGGAACCCACGACCTCGGCCACCTCGTCCGACAGGATCGACCCGCCGATCGGCGCATAGCCGGAGCTGAGGCCCTTGGCGATGGTCATGATGTCGGGCGTGATCCCGAAGGTCTGGCTGCCGAACCAGTTGCCGGTGCGGCCAAACCCGGTGATGACCTCATCGGCGATCAGCAGGATGCCGTATTTGCGGCAGATCCGCTGGATCTCCGGCCAATAGGTCTTCGGCGGCACGATCACCCCGCCCGCGCCCTGAATGGGCTCGCCGATGAAGGCCGCGACCTTGTCGGCGCCGATCTCCAGGATCTTCGCCTCCAGCTCCTGCGCGCGGGCCAGACCGAAGGCATCCTCGTCCATATCGCCGCCCTCGGCCCACCAATAGGGCTGGCGGATATGTTCCACCCCGTCGATCATCCCGCCATGGGCATGGATGCCCTTCATCCCGCCCAAGGACCCTCCCCCCAGGGTGGAGCCGTGATAGCCGTTCCAGCGCGCGATGATCACCCGCCGCTCCGGCTGTTCCTTCACCTGCCAGTAGCGGCGGACCAGACGAATGTTGGTGTCATTGGCTTCCGAGCCGGAGGCGGCAAAGAACACATGGTTCAGGTTGCCCGGCGCCAGCTCCGCGATCTTCGCGGACAAGGCGATGGCCGGCACATGGGTCGTCTGGAAGAAGGTGTTGTAATAGGGCAGCTCCAGCATCTGCCGCGCGGCGGCCTCGGGCAGTTCCTTGCGGCCATAGCCCACATTCACGCACCAGAGCCCGGCCATCCCGTCCAGAATGCGGTGCCCCTCGCTGTCGGTCAGCCAGACCCCTTCGCCCCGCAGGATGACGCGGGCGCCCTTGCGGTCCAGCGCCGCCTTGTCGGTGAAGGGATGGAAGTGATGCGCCGCATCCAGCCGCTGCAGCTCGGCGGTCGGCGTGTTGGTCGAAATCGTGGTCATGGCGGCACCTCCTTCACGGAAATCAGCGGGCACGGAATCAGCAGGGCACGTCCAGACGCGCCTCTTCCAGCGCAGGATATGATCAAACCTGACGGCGTTCAAGAAATTTGATCAAATTGTTGAAGTGCCCTGCCACACCCCCAGAACAGGTGCGCTGCCCCTCGCGCTGACGCGCTCACCCCGGGATATTTACACCAGTATGAAAGCCCTTTCACATTGGTCCAAATATCCTCGCCGAAGGCAAACCTGAGGAGGAGCGCGCAGGCGCGACGACGAGGCAAAAGGCTTGCGGCGCAAGCCGCTCCGCTTCGCGGCGGTCAGGCGGACAGCGCGGCGCGCACCTGATCTACGCCTTGCTGAATGTCGCGGTGCACGGCGGCCGCCAGCGCCGCGGGATCGCCGGCCCGCATCGCGGCCAGCGCCTCGTGATGAAGGTCCGGCAGGGCGGCGCGGCCGTAGCGGCCGATCACCTCGCGCAGCGAGGGCCCGGCCCGCAGCCACAGCGAGCGTGCGAGATCCAGCAGCACCGGCGCCTCGGCCGCCTCATAAAGGGTGAAGTGGAAGGCGTGGTTCGCTTCCAGATAGGCGGGAAGGTCGCCCGTGCCGATGGCCTCGTTCACCCGCGCATCCACCGCCTCAAGCCGGTCGATACGCGCCGGCGCCAGCCGCGGCAGTGCCAGCCGCGCCAGCTCCGGCTCGATGGAAAGCCGGGCGAAAGCCACCTGATCCAGCATCGCCGCGGTCATCTGCGGCACCGCCACGCGGCGGTTGCCCTGCGGCAGCAGCGCGCCCTCGGCGGTCAGCCGCCGGATCGCCTCGCGCACCGGGGTCATGCCGGCGCCCAGTTCGGCGATCAGCCCCTGGATGGTGACGGGCTGGCCCGGGGCCAGATGGCCGAACAGCACCATGTCGCGCAGCCGCGCATAGGTGACCTCATGGGTCGGTATCTTGCGGCTGTCTCCGGCCATGCCTGCTGCCCCCATACCTGCTGTCCCGTGTCTGATGTCCCGACGCCCGGCCAGCCGCCGGAAGGCCAGTTATGACCGCATGGCCGCAGCTTTCAAGACCGGCGCTTTCGGGAGTTGATCAAATTCTCCACCCGTCCTAGGCAGCCCGGCGGATCGCCGCCCCTGCCCTAGCCGCGCAAGGCCGCGCGTTCCCGCTCCAGCCAGAGCAGCGACATGATCAGCGGTGCATTCGTGATCTCGCCCGCGGCCACCCGGCCGATGGCGGTGGTGAAGGGTTCCACCAGCGTGCGGATATCCTCGCCTTCCTCGGCCAGACCATGCAGGCCCGCCTGACCGGGGTCGAGCCGGGTCAGCGCCACGAAGGAATAGAGATATTCGGTCACCGCGCCCGGGCTTGGATAGTAGCTGGCCACCGGCAGCAGCCGGTCCAGCTGCACCCCGGCCTCCTCGGCGGCTTCGCGCCGGGCGGTCTCTTCCGGCGTCTCGCCCGCGTCGATCCGGCCTGCGACCGCCTCAAGCTGCCAGACCCGTCCCCCGCCCCGCGCAACGGGCGCGGCACGGAACTGTTCCACCATCAGCACCAGATCCTGCACCGGATCATAGGGCAGCACCGTCACCGCATCGACCGAGACGAAGACCTCGCGCCGCAGGGGCAGGCTCATCGTGCCGTCGTAGCGGCGGTGGCGCAGGGTCAGCACCTCGACCCCGAAGAAGCCGCGGAAGGCATGGTCGGTCTGCTGAAGCTCGACCAGGCTGTCCCCCGGCCCGGCCGCGCCGCCCTGGCCCATGGCCCGGACGGTTGAGGCTGCACGCGCCAGCATCGGGCCGCGATGCTGCCGCAACAGCGCGGCGGGATAGTCGCCGCGATGGGCCAGGATGTCGCGCGCCAGGGCCCGCTCGATCGCGGCATCCGGCGCGGCCGAACCGCCCGTCGCCTCCTGCCAATAGGCCAGCGCCCCGGCATCCCGTGCCGCGAAAAGCGCCGCCAGCGCCGGGTCTTTCAATCTGGAATCGGTCATGTCAGCGCCAGCGCCGGAACACGGCTTCGGTCAGAAGCCCGCCGCCCAGGGCGGCAATCAGGAGAACGCCGATGACCCCCACGCTCAGCATCTTCTGCGCATGCTCGATCATCAGGGTAAAGACGCCGACGACCGCATCCATCGGCCCGTCATAACGCATCCGCAGGGATTCCTTCACCATGAACATGATGGAAAAGCCCAGAAGCGCCAGCACCGCCATGCTGACCGTCGTGCGCAGGCCGTTGTTCACCGCATCGGTCCAGGTACCGCCCGCCAGCCGGCCCGAGATCGTCCAGCCGCAGACCAGCCCGATGGCGGCGGTGATTTCCCGGAACCAGCCGATCTGGGCGTCGGGACCAAGGGCGGGCACATGGGCATTCGCGGCAAGCCAGCCCATGGCGGCAAACCACAATGCAGCGGCCAGTTTCGCAGAGGTGGGCATCGGTCCTCGTCTGTCAGCGGGGTGTTCCGGGGGCAAGCCTCAGCGGGCGGGCCGCGTCAGGGTGATCTGGGTCACGTCGCAGTTACCGCCCTGAAACGCGCCTGCGCAAGAGGCGAGGTAGAAGTTCCACAGCCGCCGGAACCGGTCATCAAACCCCATCCGGCGGATGTCGTCCCAGCGGGCATTGAACGTCTCGTGCCAGCGCCGCAGGGTCTGGCTGTAGCTTTGCCCGAATTCGGCATGGTCGCGCACCGCCAGCCCGGCCTGAACCGCCTGATCGCGCAGCGCGGACAAAGGCGGCAGCATGCCGCCGGGGAAGATGTATTTCTGGATGAAATCCACGCTGCGGCGATAGCTGGCCCAGCGGTCCTCGGCGATGGTAATGATCTGCAGCGTCGCATTTCCGCCCGGACGCAGCCGGTCGAACAGGCTGCGGAAATAGACCGGCCAGTAGCGTTCGCCCACGGCCTCGAACATCTCGATGCTGGCGATGCCGTCATACTGGCCGCGTTCGTCCCGGTAATCCTGCAGCTTGATCTCGACCCGGTCGGACAGGCCCGCGCGGCGGATGCGGTCCACCGCGAAATCGTGCTGGGCGCGGCTGATCGTCAGCCCGGTCACGCGCAGCCCCCGCTCGGCCGCGGCATATTCGGCGAACCCGCCCCAGCCGCAGCCGATTTCCAGCACATGATCGCCGGGCCGGGCGCCCATCCGGTCCACCAGGGCCGCATATTTCTGCCGCTGCGCCAGTTCCAGACTTTCCTGCCCGGTCAGGAACAGCGCGCTGGAATAGGTCATGCTGTCATCCAGCCAGAGCGCGTAGAACTCGTTCCCCAGATCGTAATGCGCCGCGATGTTGCGCCGCGCCTGACGCCTTGTGTTGGACTGCACCCAGAACCGCAGCCTTTCCCAGGCCCGGACCAGAGCCATGCCCGGAAACGCGTCGATCACCGGCAGATTGTCCGGCAGCATGATCAGATCGAGAAAGGCCTGCAGGTCGGGCGTGGACCAGTGGTTGTCCAGATAGGCCTCGCAGAAGCCCAGCTCGCCATCGCGGACCAGCCGGGCGAAGACATCCGGGTGATGCAGGATGACTTCGGCCACCGGCCCCGGTTCCGGCCCTTCGGCGCGGAAGCGGCGGCCATCGGTCAGGACGAAATCCAGCCGCCCCGCCCGCAACCCGCGAATCTGCTGATAGACCTGCGCGAACCAGCGCGGCAGGCCGGTCTGGCCTTCGGTGGACTCAAGGAACTCCATCGCTTTCCCCGCAAGGATGCCCCGTCCCGGGCAGCTTTCCAGAGAAACCCCGCCGGCTCAAGCCTTTCGTGCCGCATAGGCTGCCAGCGCCCGCGCCCGGCCCTGCGCCAGATCGACAACCGGCGCAGGAGTGGGCGTGGCGGGCGTCAGTGCCCATGACTTCGGCACAGCCTCATAATAGGACAGCGCCTCGGCCCCCTTCCCGGTCAGCCAGCGGCGGCGATAGCGGCCCTCAGGATCGAACTTCTCCGCCTGCGAGGCCGGATTGAACACCCGGAAATAGGGTGCCGCATCGGGGCCGGACCCCGCCACCCATTGCCAGCCCATGGCATTCGAAGCCGGGTCCCAGTCGGTCAGGCAATCGGCGAACCAGTCCAGCCCCACCCGCCAATGCGTCATCAGATGCTTGGTCAGATAGCTGGCCACGATCATGCGGGCCCGGTTGTGCATCCGGCCCGTGACATACATCTCGCGCAGGGCGGCATCGACCACGGGCTCCCCGGTCAGGGCCCGGCGCCAGCGCTCGGCATCGGGATTGTCGCCGCGCCACGGGAAAGCGTCCCAGTCCTCGCGCCAGTTCGCCCGGTCCATCTGCGGAAAATGATAGAACAGGTGCCATGCAAATTCGCGCCAGCCGAGTTCGCGCAGAAACGCGCCCGCGCCCGCCCGCCCCTCGAAAGCTGCGCGTTCGGCCGCGTGCCAGACCTCGCGGATGCCGATCTCGCCCCAGGTCAGCCAGTCGGACAGGCCCGAACAGGCATCGCGGTCCAGCCGGTTGCGGTCCTCGGCATAGCGGTCCACCGGCCCGTCCAGAAACCAATGCAGCCGGTCGCGCGCGGCCTCTTCACCGGGGCGGATATGGGCGTCAAGAACCGCCGCGCCGCGCCGCATGGCTGCCCCCAGCCGCCAATCCCCCAAAACGTCCGAGGAAGGCCAGTCCGCGGGCCCGCGCAGCGCCTTGGGCACGGGCGCGGGCAAAGGCACCGGGCGGCCGCGGATCGCATTCCAATAGGGGGTGAAGACCCGGTAAGGCCCGCCCTGCCCGGTCTCCACCGCAAAGGGCTCATGCAGCAGATGGCCCGCGAAACTGCGCGCCTCCACGCCCTGCCCGCGCAGCGCGGCCTTCACAGCGGTATCCCGCGCAACCGACGGCCCGTCATAAAGCCGCCCCCACCAGACCCCCGCCGCCCCGGTCTCGGCCAGCAACGCCTCGAGCACCTCTTGCGCCGGACCACGGCGCAGAATGAGCCGCAGCCCCTTTGCCTGCAGCGTCGCACCGAACACCTCCAGCGCACGGCCCAGCCGCCATTTCGGCGCGGCGCCCATGGCCTCGGTCTCGGGGTCCAGCACGAAAACCGGGATCAGCGGCCGTCCGGTCGCGGCGGCAGCGGCCAGCATCGGGTTGTCGGCCAGCCGCAGGTCGCGGCGGAACCACAGGATCAGGGGCGCGGTCATCGGCATTCCTTCATCGTCTCCGCCCTGATACGCAGACCACTCGCCTGCGGACCACTCTTCCTTCGCCCCTTTATCTTGGCAAAAATATCCTGCGGAGGGGTCCGGGGAGGTGCAAAACCTCCCCGGGGGAACGGCAAAGCGCGCCGCTACAGCACCCGGTCCAGCGCCGCGATCAGCCGCGCCACCTCATCGGCGCTGGTGTAATGGGTGGCCGACAGCCGCAGCACCCCCTTGGCGCGGTCGATGCCAAGCGCCTCCAGCGGGCGGACGGCGTAGAAATCCCCCGCCCAGCAGGCAATGCCCTGACGGCCCAGCTCTTCCGACACCGGCTCGGCCGGACCGGAGAGTTCGGCGGCCACCGTCGGCGCGCGCGTCGCCGCATCCCGTGGCCCGATCAGGCGCAGGTCGTTGCGGGCGGACAGATAGTCCAGCAGCGGCTGGATCACCGCAACCTCCTGCGCGCGCATAAGATCGTGCACGCCGCGGTTGCGCGCCGCCGGATCGCCGGTGATGCCATGATGCGCGGCCAAGGCATCGACATAATCCGCCATGCCCGCACAGGCCGCCACCTGCGCATGATCCGGCCCCGCGGGGGTGTGCCGCTTGTAAAGCACCCCGTGGTTGAAGAAATGCGCCTGCCCCGGAAGCTCCATCCCGAAATCCTGCCGCAACACCATGATGCCCTGATGCGGGCCATAGGTCTTGTAGGCGGAGAACAGATAGGCGTCACAGCCCAGCGCCGGGACATCGGGAAAGCCATGCGGCGCATAGCTGACGCCATCCACCACCGTGCGTGCGCCCGCCGCCCGCGCCATGGCGGAAATCGCCGCCACATCGTTGATCTCGGCAATCACGTTGGAGCAATGCGGGAAGGCCACCAGCCGCACCCGCCCATCGGCCAGCAGCGTCTGCAGCGCACCCGGATCAAGGCTGCCGGTTGCGGGGTCCAGTCGCCATTCGCGGACCTCGATCCCCTCGTCGGCCAGACGGCGCCAGACGCCGGAATTCGCCTCATGGTCCTGATTGGTCACCACCACGGCGCCATCGCTGCCGCGCAGCCACTGCCGCACCGCCTGCGCCAGAACATAGGTGTTCGCGCTGGTCGAAGGGCCGAAGGACACCTCCTCCCGCGCGACGCCCATCATCGCGGCCAGCCTTGTCCGCGCCTCGTCCATCTCGGCCCCGCCCGCCTGCGCGCCGGGATAGGGACCATAGGGCTGCACCTTGCGGTCGGTGTAGAACCGGGTCAGCCGGTCCACCACCTGACGGCAGGGATAGCTGCCGCCTGCATTCTCGAAGAACGCGTGGCTGGACAGCACCGGCGAGGAAAAGGCCGGGAACTGGGAACGGACGAAATCAAGATCAAGCGCGGTCATCGCAACTCCTGTCTGCGGGGCCGCGGCGGACGGGACCGCGCCGCCGGGGACCCCGGTTCGCTGGCCGGGTCTTCCCGCCAGAGCCGCGGCTGTCTCTCCGCGGCCCAGAGCCCGGGAGGACCCGGGCGTCCCCCAAGGCTTAGCCGGGGGTTGGGCAGCGTGCAAGCGGGAGAAGATGGCGCCCCGCCGCAGCCGCCGGGGGCTGTCTGCCCCCGGACCCCCGAGGATATTTCTGAACAGATGAATGGAAAGAAATAGGTATGGGGCCCGCGGCAGGATTACTGCGCGGGAGGGGCGGTTGGTCTGCATTGGACCGGCAGGGCAGGACCGCGCGGCGCGCCCGGGGGGGATTTAGCGGCTGCAAGGTCCCGACCCCTTCACCGTCAGGCGTTCACGTCGATGACCACCCGGCCCTGCACCTGTCCCTTCAGGATGGCCGCGCCAAGGGCGGGCACTTCGGCCAAGGGGGCCGTGCGCGTCATCGCATCCAGCTTGTCGAAGGGCAGATCGCGGGCGATCCGGTCCCAGAGCATCACCCGCCGGTCATAGGGCACATGAACCGAGTTGATGCCAAGGAGGTTCACCCCGCGCAGCAGGAAGGGAATGATGTTCGCGGGCACCGAAAGCCCGCCCGCATTGCCCACGGCGGCCACCGAAGCCCCGGATTTCAGCTGGCCCAGCACCCGCGCCAGCATGGTGCCGCCCACCGCGTCGATGCAGCCCGCCCAGGTTTCCGACTCCATCGGTTTCTTCACCGCCTCGGCCAGATCGGCCCGCGGGATGATGCGCGCGGCGCCAAGGTCGCGGAGATAGCCTTCGGTTTCCGGCCGCCCGGTCACCGCGGCGGCCCGGTAGCCCAGCCGGTCAAGGATCGCCACCGCGACCGACCCCACGCCCCCGGCCGCGCCGGTCACCAGCACCTCGCCCTGCGCCGGGGTCAGCCCGTGTTCCTCCAGCGCGACCACCGCCATCATTGCGGTAAATCCCGCGGTGCCC
The DNA here is from genome assembly GCF_049445895.1 of Neotabrizicola sp. VNH66. Lineage (NCBI taxonomy): Bacteria > Pseudomonadati > Pseudomonadota > Alphaproteobacteria > Rhodobacterales > Paracoccaceae > Neotabrizicola > Neotabrizicola sp. VNH66. Next base: position 357,691 of record NZ_JBMSDW010000003.1, on the reverse strand, counting down.
ACGGCCATGGCGCGCCGGGTGGAGATGCTGTCGGGCAGCCGGACCAACCAATCCGCCCGGACCCGCGCCTTTTGCGCATAGCCGCCCCAATAGGCCTCGCCCACGCGCCAGCCGGTCAGCACCACCCGGTCCCCCGGCACATAGCGCGGATCCGCAGAGGTTTCGACCACGCCGGCAAAGTCGATCCCGGGCACATGCGGCCAGTTTCGGACCAGCCCGCCACCGGTGGCCGACAGGCACAGCCCGTCCTTGTAATTCACCGTCGAGTATTCGACAGCCACCGTCACCTCGCCCTCGGGCAGGGCCGTCTCCGGAATGTCGGCCAGCCGGGCTGCGGCGGGCGCCTCTCCGTCCTTTTCCATAAGGATTGCGCGCATGGTGGTCTCCTCCCGGCTTTGGCCGCGAATCCCGCGGGGCCGCGCCAGACTGCCCCGGCCCGCGCCGAAGGAACAGGCAAAACCGGCAGGGCGCGTGCGACGGACAGGCAAATTCTTCCATGCCCTCTTGCCCTTGCAGGATGGTCCGCCCATCCTCACATCCGTCTTGTGACGGGGCCTGCCCTGTCATAGCGTTTGCGAATGAAACGGCCGGCCCGGGGAAAAAGCGGCTGGCCCCGACAGAGGAGATTTCATGTCCCGCACCCTTCCGTTCCTGGCCGGCGCCGTTTCGGCCATGGCTCTTGCGACCGCCGCCCATGCCGCCGATCCCCAACTGACCGTCTTCGACTGGGCGGGCTGGGAGATCGACGGCGCGCTGGTGCCCTATGTCGAAAAGCATGGCCAGAAGCCGACCTACACCTTCTACGCTGATGATGACGAGGCGTTCCAGAAGGTGTCGTCCGGGTTCAAGGCCGATGTGGTCCACCCCTGCCCGGGCGCGGTGCCGCGCTACCGCGAGGCCGGCCTGATCGAACCGTGGGACACCTCCAAGATCGAGGCTTTCGCCAAGATCGACCCCGACCTCTTCGCCTCGCACCATATCAAGGACGATGCGGGGGTCTGGTTCATTCCCTTCGATTTCGCCTATACGGCCATCGCCTACAACAAGGACCAGGTGCCGGAGACCGATGTCGCCTCGCTGGCCGTGTTCAAGGATCCGAAATACGCGGGCCGGATCTCGATTTCCGACAATTCGGACGATGTCTGGGCGCTGGCCTTCCTGGCCACCGGCGTCACCTCGTGGGAAACCGTGACGGATGAGCAGATTGCCGCCGCCGCCGCATGGCTGCGGGAAGTGCATCCAAATGTCCGCACCTATTGGTCGGACCCTTCGGAACTGGCGCAAGCCATGGCCTCGGGCGAGATCCTTGTCGCCTGGTCGTGGAATGACCCGGTGGCCATCCTGCAATCCGAAGGCTTCCCGGTCGGCTTCAACCGCGCCCCGGCCGAAGGCTCCACCTCGTTCTTCTGCGGCTTCGTCAACATGAAGGACGGCCCCGGCGATGAAGAGCGTATCTATGACTGGGTGAATTCGATGTTCGCGCCCTCCAGCGCGGCGCCGATCATCGAAGCGATCGGCTATGCCAACGTGAACCCCGACGCCATGGCGACGATCCCTGCCGACCAGCAGGCCGCCGCCTTCGTGGACAAGATCGACACCACGCTGTTCCTGCAGACGCCGATGGAACCGGAACTGCGCGACAAGCTGGTGAACGAGTTCGAGGCGATCAAGGCCGGGTTCTGATCCGGATCTGACGAAAGAAGGAATGCCCGGGGCCGGATGGTCCCGGGCGTTTTGTGCTACAAAGCCCCCCTGTACGAGATGTCGGCTTTGCGGACAAAGCAGTCATTGCATTGCCGAGTTGTGCGCGCGACAACCCTTGGCGGTCAGGTGACGACGAGGTCTGCACAAGTGGCACATACAATCGCACTCATTGCGGGTCTTATCCTCCTCGGCGGAGCTTGCCCTACCCGTTGGGCATGGCGGATATGGCTGATCACAGGGGTCATCGGAGGGACGCTCGTCCTTCTTGCACCGAATGCACGCTGGGAGGATCAAGGGTTTCTTTATGGAGTTGCACAGGGCATCCTCCTGGCAGCGATGCTAATAACTCTCTTGGGCATTGTGCTTCGGTGGCTTCTCGCACGCTTTGTATGGCCCTCGCTACGGTCACCATCTCAAATACCACCAGATGAGACCCGAACCTTGCGTGCCACCGACCAGGTGATCGCATGTCTTCTCGGCATAAGTTCTGGCCTTTTTTTGTCTTTGTTTGGAGCACTTACCCTGCGGGGAGCACAAGGCGGTCTGACCTTGCACCTGTCCGTCTCTGGAGTTGCGGCTTTGGCTGCAGTTTGGGTATGCCGTAACGTCTCGGGGCACGCTCGCCTTGCAGCCAGAGCTGCGCTTTCCATCGTTGCTGTGCTGGCACTTCTGGGCGGAACGGTCTGGCCTTCGATGATCAGGGCACAAGCAGATGCCATCATGCCGGGGCCGCCGCGATGCCTGAGGGCTTTGGATCGTTTGGCAATTAAAAACGAGACGATGCTACTGACCCTGCCGCCGGGGATCAGTCGCTCACCCGGCCTGATCCTCACCGTAATGGCAGAAGATGGAGCGCGGCATTTCCGCTGGTCGTATCGGGCCAATCAGTTTGTTAGGTTCGAGGCGTATCGGTTTGGGGATTGTCCGACCTGATAGACTGACCGTCCGATAAGGGCTCAAATCGTCGCCCCCCCCTCACACCACCGCCCGGATCGCAAAGCTGGAATTGATCCGCGTCACCCCCGGCAGCCGCGACAAAATCTCCTTGTGGATGCGTTCGTAATCGCCCGGGCCGTCGGCCTCCAGATGCAGGAGGTAGTCCTCCTCTCCGGTCATCAGATAGCACTGGCGGATCTCGGGGTGGCGCAGGACCTCGGCCTCGAAGGCGTTCAGGATGTCCTCGGTCTGGCGCGACAGGCTGATCCGCACGATCACGACCTGCCGCCCCTCGGTCGCGGGGCCGGAGACCAGCGCCGTATAGCCGCGGATCGTGCCCGATTGCTCCAGCGCCTGAACGCGCCGCAGGCAGGCCGAAGGCGACAGCCCCACCTCGGCCGCAAGGGCGGCATTGGTGATCCTTGCATTGCGCCGCAGCGCACGAATCAGCCCGCGGTCGATCCGGTCCAGCTCCGGCATGATCTTGCGTCATCCGCTTCATTGTTGCGCAACCTGATCTTTGATCGCAGAAGATTGCGCGGATTCAAAGGACATTCGGCAGGATTTCCCGGATGCTGCATCGCATCATTCAGCGGAGCACCTCATGAAAGTCCTCGTCCTTGGCAGCGGCGTCGTCGGCACCGTCTCAGCCTGGTATCTGGCGCGGGCGGGGCATGAGGTCACGGTGATCGACCGCCAGCCCGGCCCTGCGCTGGAGACGAGCTTTGCCAATGCGGGCGAGGTGTCCTTCGGCTATTGCAGCCCCTGGGCCGCGCCGGGCATCCCGAAAAAGGCCATCAAATGGCTGATGATGGAACATGCGCCGCTGATCCTGCGGCCCAAGGTCGATGCGGCGATGATCGGCTGGATGCTGCAGATGCTGCGCAACTGCACCTCGGGCCGCTATGCCATTAACAAAAGCCGGATGCTGCGGCTGGCCGATTACAGCCGCCAGTCGCTGGCCACGCTGCGGAACGAGACCGGGATCGCCTATGACGAACGCATGCAGGGCACGCTGCAGCTGTTCCGCACGCAGGCGCAGCTGGACGCCTCGGCCAAGGATGTGAAGGCGCTGAAGGCGGACGGCATCCCCTGCGAAGTGGTGGATGTCGAGGGCTGCATAAGGCAGGAACCGGCGCTGGCCCATGCGCGCGACCGGATCGTCGGCGGGCTGCTGACGCCGCTGGATGAAACCGGCGACTGCTTCAAATTCACCAATGCGCTGGCCGCGCTGGCGGCGGAGAAGGGCGTGACCTTCCGCTGGGGCGAAACCATCCTGCGGCTGGAGGTTGCGGGTGGCCGGATCACCGGCGTGACCACCGACCGCGGCACGGAAAAGGCCGATGCGGTGGTGCTGGCGCTTGGCAGCTACAGTCCGCTGATGCTGCGCCCCTTCGGAATGAAACTGCCGGTCTATCCGGTGAAGGGCTATTCGCTGACCGTCCCGATCACCGATGCGAGCCGCGCGCCCGAATCGACCGTGATGGATGAGACCTACAAGATCGCCCTCACCCGGCTGGGCGACCGCATCCGCGTGGGCGGCATGGCCGAGATCTCGGGCTTCAACAACCGGCTGGAACCGGCGCGGCGCCGCACGCTGGAACATTCGGTCAGCGACCTGTTCCCCGGCGGCGACCTGACGCAGGCCACGTTCTGGAGCGGCCTGCGCCCGATGACGCCCGACGGCACCCCGGTGATCGGCGCGACGCCGGTCAAGGGCCTTTACCTCAACACCGGCCACGGCACTTTGGGCTGGACCATGTCCTCCGGCTCGGGCCGGCTGATCGCCGATCTGGTCTCGGGCCGCGCGCCTGAGATCGACGCGACGGACCTCGCCCTCAGCCGCTATTGAACAGAGCGGCTGCGCCGCATTCCTTTTACGTCGTCGTCGCGCCTGCTCGCTCCTCCTCAGGGGCGCTCCGCGCGGGGATATTTGGACAAAGTGGAAAGCCTATTCCAGTTTGCACAAATATCCCGGGGGTGAGGGCGAAGCCCGAGGGGGCAGCGCCCCCTTCCCCGCTTGCGGCGGGGCCGAGGGCTGCCTATATTGGTTCTGTCCGGGGCAACCCGGACTATGGCGATAAACGCACCTGTAATAGACGGCTCGGACCCGGGGGCGGTACCCGGCGGCTCCACCAATCCTCCCGTTCGTTGCGGGCGTGTGGGGCCGAAACAGGATCGACGGACGTTCAAAGAGGCCAGCTTTCGCTCGGTGAGGTACCACCGTTATCGGTCCAAGATCACAGTTGCCAACGACAACCGTGCTCCGGTCGCGATGGCTGCGTAAGCAGCTCTCAACACCAAAACTAAGTCCTTGCGCTTAGCCGCGTAAGGCGGGGTTTGCAGGTACCTGGCAACAGAAACCTGCGCTTCAATCCCTCCGCAAGCATCTGGTTTTCCTTCACTTTCTGATTTTGGATTTCATTGCTTACAGCCTTGCCGCCTGATTTCGGACTGCACGACGGCGGCAGCATTCGATTGGCCTGCCGATCATGTCCCCAATCTGAACTGCGGCGACGCAGTTCTGCCGCAAACAGATCGCAGCCTTGGCCCTAAACCCGTGACCACCTTGGCTTCAGGGGAGAGTGCAGCTCGCGCAAGGGGTCACCCACTTGCTTGAAGGGCCTGTGATGCGTGGCATGCCATTCCCGTTTTTCTGCGGCAGGAAGATCGGGCACCAGGGCCGAACGCCGGTCTTTTCTTCGTCAGGCGGAACCCGCTCCTAACCCGTCGCCGGAACCATCGCAGCGGAGGAAAGGAAGGCTTTGGGACATCGCCATCGCGGGTAATGACCCGTTGTCAGGGCGGCGCGATGACCCCTGCCGACAGTGCGTCCTTGGACTGTGCGCCGGAACCTGTTACGCTCGTCCCGGCTGCCTTTTCCGGACTGTCTCTTGGCTGAATCGACAGCTGCAGCCGGGACTGGTGCGGACGCCGCCGGCCACTTCAATCCGGATTTCTGATGCGGAAGCCTGCCGCGCGCCCTGTCTGATTTCCGTTGCCCCTGCGGCAGTTTCAGGGCGCCGCCCCCTTCCCTTGCCCGGGAAAAACCCTATGCTGGCGGCCAATCAGGAAGGGGCACCGGATGGCGCGCGGCATCGACTATGGCAATCTCATGCACCAGGCGATGCGGGGGCTGATCCGCTCTGTGCTGGAGGATGTGGCCCAGAACGGCCTGCCGGGCGCGCACCATTTCTTCATCACCTTCGACACCACCGCCCCGGGCGTCGACATCGCCGACTGGCTGCATGAACGCTATCCGCAGGAAATGACAGTGGTTCTGCAGAACTGGTTTTCGGGGCTGGACGTGACGGAGGACGGGTTTTCCGTCACGCTGAACTTCGGCAACCAGCCCGAGCCTCTGGTGATTCCCTTCGATGCCGTCCGCACCTTCGTGGACCCTTCGGTCGAATTCGGTCTGCGGTTCGAGACGCAGGACGGCGATGACGACGAGGAAGAGGACGAAGACGAGATCGAGGAGGAGGAAGAGGCCCCCGCCCCGCCGCGGCAGGAGGCCGAAGTCGTCAGCCTCGACAAATTCCGCAAGACCTGACCCCCTGTGGAAAGCGATCTGGCCCTGTTCCGCCGCCGTCTGCTGCGCAATCCGCGGCAGGTTTCTGCCATTGCGCCGTCGTCGCGGACACTTGCCCGGGCGATGACCTTGGGTCTGGGTCCGCAATCGGGCCGTGTGGTGGAATTCGGTCCCGGCACCGGCCGCTTTACCGAGGCGATGCTGGCCCGTGGCGTTCCGCCGCAGAACCTGACGCTGTTCGAGCTGGACGATGAATTCGTGCCCTATCTGCGGCAGAAATTTCCCGAAGTGACGGTGCATCAGGCCGGGGCGGAAACGGCGCATGAGAGGGTGGAGACAGGCGTTCACACGGTGATTTCCGGCCTGCCGCTGCTGTCTTTTCCGCGCACCCTGCAAGAGGGGATCCTGACCTCGGCCTTCCGGCTGCTGCGGCGGGGGGGGATGCTGGTACAGTTCACCTATGGTCCGCGCCCGCCGGTGCCCGAATCCATGATTGCGGAACTGGGGCTGAAGGTCGACCGCGGGTTCAAGGTCTGGGCCAATCTGCCGCCCGCACGGGTCTACCGCTTTCGCCGCACCTGAAAATCGGGGCTTTGCAATCGGTATGCAAAGGTATGCCGATTGATTTTGCAGAACCCCGGGGCTATTCCGGCGCCGAGCTTTTGCAGGAGGCACCTGATGGCGACCCAAGAATTCCGCACCGAAACCGACAGCTTTGGCCCGCTGGAGGTTCCCTCGGACAAGTACTGGGGCGCGCAGACACAGCGCTCCATCATCAACTTCCCGATCGGCTGGGAAAAGCAGCCGGTCCCGATCATCCGCGCGCTTGGCACGATCAAGAAAGCCGCCGCCATCGTGAACGAGGCGCAGGGCGATCTGGACGCCGGGCTGTCCAAGGCCATTCAGGCCGCCGCGCAGGAAGTGATCGACGGCAAGTTCGACGACAACTTCCCTCTGGTCGTCTGGCAGACCGGGTCGGGCACCCAGTCGAACATGAACGCGAACGAGGTCATCTCGAACCGCGCGATCGAGATGCTGGGCGGCGTGATGGGCTCGAAAAAGCCGGTCCACCCGAATGACCATGTGAACATGGGACAGTCGTCGAACGACACCTTCCCCACCGCGATGCATGTGGCCATCGGCACCCACACCCGCGACGTGCTGATCCCGGGGCTGGAGAAGCTGTCCAAGGCGCTCTGGGCCAAGGTCGAGGAATTCAAGGACATCATCAAGATCGGCCGCACCCATACGCAGGATGCGACGCCGCTGACGCTGGGTCAGGAATTCAGCGGCTATGCCATGCAGGTGGACCGCGGGATCGAGCGGGTGAAGCTGGCCCTGCCGCATATCTATGAACTGGCGCAGGGCGGCACCGCGGTCGGCACCGGGCTGAACACCCGCGTCGGCTATGACGCCCGCGTGGCGGCGGAGATTGCCAAGATCACCGGCCTGCCCTTCGTCACCGCGCCGAACAAGTTCGAGGCTCTGGCCGCGCATGATGCCATGGTCTTCTTCTCGGGCGCGCTGAAGACGATTGCGGGTTCGCTGTTCAAGATCGCCAACGACCTGCGGCTTCTGGGCTCCGGCCCGCGGTCGGGTCTGGGCGAGCTGATCCTGCCGGAGAATGAGCCGGGCTCTTCCATCATGCCGGGCAAGGTGAACCCGACGCAGGCCGAGGCGCTGACCATGGTCTGCGCCCATGTGATGGGCAACGATGCCGCCATCGGCTTTGCCGGGTCGCAGGGCCATTTCGAGTTGAACGTCTACAACCCGATGATGAGCTACAATGTCCTGCAATCGATCCAGCTTCTGGGCGATGCGGCATCCAGCTTCACCGACAACATGGTTGTGGGCACCAAGGCCAATACCGCCCGGATCGAAAAGCTGATGAAGGAATCGCTGATGCTGGTGACGGCGCTGGCGCCGACCATCGGCTATGACAACGCGACCAAGGTGGCCAAGACCGCGCACAAGAACGGCACCACCCTGCGCGAAGAGGCAATCGCCCTTGGCTTTGTCGATGGCGAGACCTTTGACCGTGTGGTCCGCCCCGAAGACATGATCAGCCCGAAAGGCTGAAGATGGCCGAGGTCGTCAACCTCAACCGCTTCCGCAAGGACAAGGCGCGCCGCGACCGGCGCGCCGAGGCCGACGCCAATGCCGCAAAGCATGGCCGCACCAAAGCGGAGCGGGAACTGGACAAGGCGCGGGCGGAGAAATCTGCCCGCGACCACGACGCGCACCGCCGCGATCCCGGGCCGGACAGCCCCGGCTGAGGCGCGGACCTGGGCCGCATTAACACGGCATTAACCCCGGTGCTGCAGGTTGCGCGGGGAAGGTGACCGATGACCATAATCCACGACCCTGCACAGGCCGCCCTGTGGTTCAGCCAGCTGACCGCCTCTCCTGCGATGACAGAAGGCGGCGTTCTTCACCGCAGCGTCAGCGAGATCGACAGCAATTTCGGGCGTGAGGCTTTTCTCGAGGAAATGCAGCGCCGCGGCTTCTCTGTCGTCGAAAATGCCGGTCAGGTCGTCATCTTCTGCAACCGCGCCCCGTTGCGGCGGCTGCTCTGACGAAAACTTCGGCCGAATCCGCCGCCTGCGCTTGTCAGCCCCGCCGCCCCCTCCTATCAGGCGGCACGATTCCCCCGGACGGAGCGCAGCGGCATGAATATCCTGATCCTTGGCGGCGGCGGGCGCGAACATGCGCTGGCCTGGGCGGTGAAGCAGAACCCGAAATGCGACCGGCTGATCGTGGCGCCGGGCAATGCCGGGATCGCCGCCATCGCCGAAACCGCCTCGCTGGACATTATGGACGGCGCACAGGTGGTGAGTTTCTGCGAGGAAAACGCCATCGACTTCGTGATCGTCGGGCCAGAGGCGCCTCTGGCGGCCGGTGTGGCCGATGCAACGCGGGCGGCGGGTCTTCTGACCTTCGGGCCTTCCGCCGCGGCGGCACGGCTGGAGGCGTCGAAAGCCTTCACCAAGGAAATCTGCGATGCCTGCGGGGCACCGACCGCCGGTTACGCCCGCTTTACCGAGGCCGCCGCCGCCCGCGCCTATGTGCAGGCGCAGGGTGCGCCCCTTGTGATCAAGGCCGATGGTCTGGCCGCGGGCAAGGGTGTGATCATGGGCATGACGCTGGAAGAGGCACTTGCCGGGATTGACGAGATCTTCGGCGGCGCCTTCGGGGATGCCGGCGCAGAAGTGGTGATCGAGGAATTCATGACGGGTGAAGAGGCCAGCTTCTTCATCCTCTCGGACGGCGAAAACGCTTTGCCCATCGGCACCGCGCAGGACCACAAGCGCGTGGGCGACGGCGACACCGGCCCCAACACCGGCGGCATGGGCGCTTATTCGCCCGCCCCCGTCCTGACCGACGCCATTCAGGCGCAGGCCATGGCGGAAATCGTCCTGCCCACCATCCGCGAAATGGCCCGCCGCGGCACGCCCTTCAGCGGCGTCCTTTATGCCGGGCTGATGATCGAAAACGGTCGCGCCCGGCTGATCGAATACAACTGCCGCTTCGGCGATCCGGAATGTCAGGTGCTGATGATGCGGCTTGGCGCGCAGGCGCTGGACCTGCTTCTCGCCTGTGCCGAGGGGCGGCTGGACAGCGCCCGGGTGAACTGGGCCGACGATCACGCGCTGACGGTGGTGATGGCCGCGGCAGGCTATCCCGGCGCCTATGCCAAGGGCAGCGTCATCCGCGGGCTGGAGGCCCTGCCGGAAGACAGCCGCCGCATGGTGTTCCACGCGGGCACCACCGCCCGCGACGGCCAGATCGCCGCCACCGGCGGGCGCGTCCTGAACGTCACCGCCCGCGGCGACAGCCTGCGCGCGGCGCATGATGCGGCCTATGCCATGGTCGATGCCGTGGATTGGCCCGAAGGCTTCTGCCGCCGCGACATCGGCTGGCGCGCGCTCTGATCCGCCCTCCCGCGCGGCCCGGGCTTTGCCGCCGGGCCGCAATGGGCTAACCTGCCTGCCAACAAATCAACAAAGGCGGGCAGGCAGATGATTTCACGGCGCTTCTTCACCCTTGCGTCCATGGGGGCGGCCACCGGCGCCCTTCTCTCGGGCTGTGTCTCGGGCGGCAGCAGCGTGGTGCGCGGCGCCGGGGGTGAGGCCGCGCCGCCCCGCCCGGTGCCCGATGCGGGCTGGGACCAATGGGTCGCCGGATACCGCAGCCGGGCGCAGTCCCGGGGCATCAGCCCAGGCACGCTGGACGCGGCCTTCCGCGGCGCGGGCTTCCTGCCCGATGTGATCGACCGCGACCGCAATCAGGCCGAATTCAAGCGCAGCCTTGAGGATTACCTGTCCATCGCCGCTTCGGACGAACGGGTCAGCTTGGGCCGCAGCAGCTATGCCACTTACCGCAATGTGCTGTCCCAGATCGAAAGCCGCTACGGCGTCGAAGGCCATGTCGTCACCGCCTTCTGGGGGCTCGAATCGTTCTACGGCACCCGCCGCGGCAATATCCCGGTGATCTCCGCCCTGTCGACATTGGCCTACGAAGGCCGCCGGGCCGAGTTCATGGAGGGCCAGCTGACCGGCGCGCTGCGCATCCTGCAGGCGGGCGACATCACCCCCGCGCGGATGACCGGCAGCTGGGCCGGCGCCATGGGCCACACCCAGTTCATCCCCACCTCCTATCTGGAATATGCGGTGGATTTCACCGGCGACGGCCGCCGCGACATCTGGAGCGACGATCCCACCGATGCGCTCGCCTCGACGGCGAATTACGTCGCCCGCGCAGGCTGGCAGCACGGCCTGCCCTGGGGGATGGAGGTGCGGCTGCCCGCAGGCTTCAACGCAGGCCTTCTGGGCCGCGGCAAGGGCCGGTCGGCGGCGGAGTGGTCGGGCATGGGCGTCACCGCGGCCAATGGCGGCCGCCTTGCCGCGGGGTCGATCATCGCACCCACCGGCACCGGCGGCCCGGCCTTTCTGCTGACGCAGAATTTCAACGTGATCCTGCGCTACAACAATGCCGAAAGCTATGCCATCGGCGTGGGCCACCTCTCTGACCGCATCCTCGGCGCAGGCCCGGTCCGCGCCGCCTTCGGCCCCGATGCGACCGGCCTGACCAAGGCCGACCGGCAGGAGGTGCAGCGCCTCCTGACGCAGAAGGGGTTCGACACCGGCGGCACCGACGGCGTTCTCGGCCCGAAAAGCCGCGCCGCGATCGAGGCGTTCCAAGCCAGCCGCGGGCTGCCCGTCACGGGCGAGGCTTCGGTGGACCTGCTCGCCGCGCTGCGCCGCTGAACCGGAGGCAGAGCCAAATCTGCTTGCCGCCTTTATCTTGGCAAAAATATCCTGCGGGGAGGTCCGGAGGGGTGCAAAACCCCTCCGGCGGCTGCGGCGGGACCCGCCCTTTCAGCCCTTGATCCGCGGCGGGGTGGTCGCGGCCGCAAAGGCCGCCAGAACCGGCTCTGCCCCATACCCCTCGGCCAGCCGCAAAAGGGCAAAGCGGATCGCCGCCGCCTCGCGGTAATAGCGCAGGAAGGCCGCATTCAGCGCCGCGCCCGACACCGCCCCCAGAACCGGGACCGCCTGCGCCGCCAGCTTCTGGCCCAAGGTCGCCGCCAGCTTCGGCGCCACGGTGGCAATCAGCTTCTGGATCGCCGGGCCGGTCAGGGTCAGCCGCGCCGACAGAAAGTTGGTGTCGATCCCGTCATCCGCCGCCGCCGGACTGCCCGAACCGAAGGTCCGCAAAGATTCCGCCCGGATCCACGGATCATCCGGGTCATAGCCCGCAGCCTGCGCCTCGCGCCGGATCGCATGCAACAGGACAGTGATGGTGAAGGGCAGTTCCGCCACTGCGGTGGCCAGCCCCCCCGCCCCGCCCGCGGCCCCGCTGGCCATGGCCGCCACCATGGTCCCGCGCCCGCCGGTGCCCGGCAACCGGTCGCCCTGCCGCGCCAGCCCATAGGCGCTTTCCAGCGCCTGCACGGTGACCGCGTCGATCCGCTGGCGCAGGCCGGCCGGGATCAGGCCCATCTGCGCCTCCAGCGTGCCGCCAAAGCGGTTCATCAGCCCGATGACCGGGCCATTCGCCCGCTTCCACCGCCGCGCCAGCGCGTCGATTTCGGCCTGCGGCAGATCAGGGGACAGGGCGGGGACAAGGGCATGCGTTTCCATGCCCAAGGATATGGGGGCGGCCCCGGTCCGCACAAGGTTCTGTCGCGGGGACATCGGGCTTGCACAGAAGCCTGGGCGGCATCGCAGAAAACGCCGCGACCGCCCGCCGCGGCGCAAAGGCAGGGCGAGCCATCTCTGCCGCCGGAGGGCCATCAAAGGCGTCCAGGTCGACGCCATACCCCGCATCATCTCCTTTTGCCGCGACCACAGCGGGGCGTGGATCATGCAAGAGGTAAAGACTACAGAAGCGTCTTCTGCCACGCGCGCAACGGGTCTCGATCCGGCACGTCTTGTCCGTTCTTTCGCCGAATGCGCCAAGCTGGGCGTCAGGTGGCCTTGCGCACCTTGCCCGTCACACCCTTCCACGCGCCCGCCTTCAGCTCCAACCCCAGCACACGGTCGGGGTTGGTGGGCGGCGGCATCTCTACCCCCTCCAGCTTTTTGAACCCGAAGCGCGAATAATAGGGGGCGTCGCCCACCAGAAGCGCCCGCTCCCAGCCCTGCCGCCGCGCCTCGGCCAGCGATTCGTTGATCAGAAGGCCGCCCAGCCCCTCGCCCTGCCGGGTCGGGTGCACGGCCACGGGGCCCAGGAGCAGCACATCCTCTTCGCCCACCAAAGCGGGCCAGTAGCGGATCGCCGCGCATAGGGTGCCGGTATCGTCGCGCAGCGTCAGGCACAGGGCCGCCACCGTGGGCACCCCGTCGCGCAGCCGGTAGGACGACAGCGCGGTCCGGCCCGGCGCAAAGCAGAGGTCATAAAGCGCCTCCACCTCCCACCAGTCGTTTTCGGTTTCTTCTTCAAGGCGATACATCGGACTGCCCCCCTGCGGCCACAGGGTCGGCTGATCCCCGAATCTGCTGGCATCGCCGCGTAACATGCGATTGTGTCAGGTTCAAACGTCAGGAGACGCTTCGATGTTCTACCGCCCCGAAGACGGCCACGGCCTGCCCCGCAATCCGCTGCCCGCCGTGGTCTCACCCCGGCCCATCGGCTGGATTTCCACCCGCGCGGCCTCGGGCGACAACCTCGCCCCGTTCAGCTATTTCAATGCCGTCTCGAACGAACCGCCCATCGTGATGTTTTCCGGCGGGCCGGGCGCCGACAGCGTGGCCAATGCGCTGGAAAGCGGGGTCTATGCTGTGAACATCGTCGAACGCGCCGCATGGGAGGCGATGAATGCCACCTCGGCGCTGGTGGACCGCGGGGTGGATGAATTCGCGCTGGCGGGCATTCCACGGGCCGAGTGCACAACGATCGACTGCCCGCGCGTGGACGGAGCGCCGGCCACGCTGGAATGCCGGGTGATCCGCGATCTGGTGCTGCCGGGCGGCTATACGGTGGTGTTCGGACAGGTCACCGGCGTGCATCTGCGCGACGATTGCCTGCGGGAAGGCCGGTTCGATGTCACCACCTACCAGCCCGTCGCCCGGCTGGGCTATCTGGACTATGCCTTCGTGGAACAGGTCTTCCCGCTGAAACGCCCCGGCTGAGCGGTCCCGTCTGCCCTGCAGCCGCCCGGCGGGCTCCTTCAGGTCCTGCTCAGTCCCCCTGCCGCCGCAGCCGGTGCGCGATCTGGCGCAGCATGCCGTGCAGCGTCTGCACCTCGGCCCGGGTCAGCGCCAGCCGGCCCCACATGTTGCGCAGGTTCTGCTTCATCCCCTCGGCCTTGGTCTCGGGGAAGAAAAAGCCCGCCGTGTCCAGCCGTTCCTCGAAATGGTCGCCCAACCGCTCCACCTCCTCGCGGTTGGCCAGTTCCGTGCGCGCCAGCCCCAGGACCGAGGCCGGAACCTCCACCCCCTGACGGCCCCATTCATAAGCCAGAAGCAGCGCGCATTGCGCGAGGTTCAGCGAAAAGAACTCGGGGTTCACCGGCACGGTGACGATGGCATTGGCATGGACGATATCGGCATTCTCCAGCCCTGCCCGCTCCGGCCCGAAGAGGATGCCCACCTTCTTGCCCTCGGCCGCCATGGCGCGGGTCATGGCCATGGCGCGTTCGGGGGTCACCACCTCTTTCACCAGTTCGCGGTTGCGCGCGGTGGTGGCAAAGACGAAATCGCAATCGGCCACGGCGCGCGCCACATCGGGGAACACGCCCGCATTGTCCAAAACCCGGCCCGCCCCGCTGGCCAGCGCCGCCGCCCGCGGGTTGGGCCAGCCGTCGCGCGGGTCCACGACACGCATCCGCTCCAGCCCGAAGTTCAGCATGGCGCGCGCGGCGCCGCCGATATTCTCGCCCATCTGGGGCCGGACAAGGATAAAGGCGGGCTGGATCATCGGTCTTCCCCTGCAAACCCCGTCCCTCTACGCGCCCCGCGGCCACGGGGCAACCCGCCTGCCCCCGCACTGACCCATCTTATGCCCTTCCAGTTTGCCCAAATATCCCGGGGGAGTCCTCCGTCAGGAGGACGGGGGCAGCGCCCCCTCTTGCCCCCGTAGCCATGGCCGCGAAAGGCTGCTAAGGAGCCGGAGTTCCATTCCCGAGGCCAAGATGTCCGCAGAAGACCGTCCGCAGATCAACCTGATCACTCCGCCCGCCCCGGATCTGCACACCTTCCCCGAGGCGCTGGCCCGGGTGCTGGATGCGGTAGAGATCGCCTGCCTGCGGCTGTCCTTGGCCACCAAAGACACCGATACGCTGGGCCGGATGGCCGATGCCTGCCGCGAGGTGGCCCATGCCCGCGACGTGGCCATCGTGATCGAAAACCACATCCTTCTGGCCGAGCGCCACGGGCTGGACGGCGTGCATCTGACCGACGGCGCCCGCACCATCCGCAAGGCGCGCAAGGATCTGGGCGAAGATGCCATCGTCGGCGCCCATTGCGGCGCCTCGCGCCATGAGGGCATTTCCGCGGCCGAGGCGGGGTCCGAATACGTGGCCTTCGGTCCGGTCGGGCTGACGGGTCTGGGCGACGGTACGCATGCCGACTGGGACCTGTTCCAGTGGTGGTCCGAGATGATCGAGGTTCCGGTCATCGCCGAAGGCGGGCTGACCGCCGAACTGGTGGAAAAATTCGGCCCCGTCAGCGATTTCTTCGGCTTTGGCGAGGAAATCTGGGCGACGGACGACCCCGCCGCCACCCTGCGCGCGCTGATCGCCCCGCTGGGCTGAGGCCGTCAGGCCACCGCATTCGGGTGCGAGGTGCGGATCACCCGCTCGCAATGGCTGGCCAGTGTCTTGCGGTCGGGGAAGGCGTCCACCGGCACAGGCGGGTGGAAGATCACCTCCACCCGGCCATGGCGCGGCGCGGCCAGCATCATCAGGAGATGCGGCGCGAATTCCATATCGCCCCACCAGCCGTAGAAGCGCGCATCCTCGCCCTTGGGCGCGTGATAGACCACGGTCACCGGCTGGATCTGCAGCACGCGGTCCAGCCCATGGGTGAAAAACGCCTGAAACAGCGTGGATTTGAACGGCAGCACCCGGACCGCATCGGTCGAGGTGCCTTCGGGGAAGAACAGCAGCTTGTGGCCCGCCCGCAGCCGCTCTTCGAACACCTGTTGCTGGCGCTTCGCCTCGGTCCCCTTGCGGGTGATGAAGACGGTGCCGGTGACCTTCGCCAGAATGCCGATGCCGGGCCAGCCCGCCACCTCGGCCTTGGAGACGAAATAGATCTCCTGCCCGGCGTTCAGGGTGAAAATGTCCAGCCATGAGGAGTGGTTCGCCACCACCGCGCCCTTTTCGGTCATCGGCGTGCCGCGGGTGGCATAGCCGATCCCGAAGATGCGCAGCGCATTGCGGCAGACAAAGCGGGTGACCTTGGGCGACACCGGGCGGTTCGGCGCGGCCAAGGGCGCCTCGACCAGCCGGACCAGCAGGAAAACCATCAGCGCACCATAGACCAGCACCGCCAGCGCCAGCCCGCGCAAAGCCACCCGCAGCCAGCCCAGGGGGCCGATGCGGCGCGGGGGCAGTTCGTCAGTCGTCCAATCGGCGGCGGGTTTCGGATCAGAAGGCAAGGGGATCAAGGCGCGGCCTGTTTGCGGATGTAGAAATCGCGGTGCTTCGCGCTCATCTTCGCGGTGTCCATCAGCAGACAGACATCGGTGGTGTTGAAGGCCCGGTCCACAAAGGCGCCGTCACCGACAAAGCCGCCCAGGCGCAGATAGGCCTTGATCAGCGCGGGCATCGCCGCCATGGCCTGCGCCCGCGACAGCGCGTCTGACGCGATCAGGTTCATCTCCGCCCGGTCCGGCCCGATGGCACGTACCCGCATCTCGGGCGGGGCAAGGTGGTGGTGGTGCAGCCAGGCCAGCGGCATGGCCAGGGCCTGCGGATCGGTGCCATGGAACGAGGCGGCGCCGAACAGAACCTCGATCCCGCGCTCCAGCACGTATTCGGCCAGCCCGTTCCACAAGAGAAACATCGCCGCCCCGCCGCGGTGGTCTGGATGCACGCAGGTGCGGCCCAGCTCCAGCAGCTTGCGCCCGCCCGCGCGCAGCGGGGCAAGGTCGAACTCTCCTTGCGAATAGAACCGGCCCTGCGACCCCACCCGGTCAGACGGCAGCAGACGGTAGGCGCCGACCACATGGTCGCCCGTTTCCGGCGGGATGCGGGTATCGACCAGCACGAGATGATCGAAAAGGGGATCGAACTCATCCCGCTCGATCCCGGCGGCGTGATCCACCAGCGGCCCTTCGGCGCCCAGCTCCTGCACGAAGACGCGGTAGCGCAGACGCTGTGCCCCCAGAAGATCGGCGGGCTCTGTCGCAAGGCGCAGCGCATAGATGCTGTCTTCGGCAAGCATGTCGATCTGTTCCGTTCGGCAGGCGGTTCCGGCTTAGACGCCGGGGGCGCCGAATGCAATGAAAACCGGCATTGTGCGAACCCGGGGGATGTTGCGCCGGGAACGCTCGTCACGGTTGCAATTGCCCGCGACTGAACCACTATGGGTTTCAGGCCGAAAAATCGGGCACCAGCACGACGTTGCGCGTGTCGATGACCTTCTTTCCGGCGTGTTCAAAGTTCACGGTGACGCGGCCCCCGATATTGGACTGCACCTGTCCCAGACCCCAGTCCGGCTGTTCCGGATGACGGACGAACATGCCCGGCTCCAGCAGAGAATTCAGTGAAAAAGACACCCGGAGGCCCCTTATGAGTGAAAAACCCGATCTTGCCGCCCTTATCGGATCGCGCATCTGCCACGATCTTATCAGCCCGATCGGCGCCATCGGCAACGGTGTTGAACTGATGATGATGGATCGTGCCAGCGCAAGCCCCGAACTGGCGCTGATCGCCGAAAGCGTGGCCAGCGCTAATGCGCGCATCCGGTTCTTCCGGGTGGCTTTCGGGGCCGCGGGATCGGACCAGCGCATCGCCCGCAGCGAGGTGGTGCAGGTCCTGACCGACATGACCCGCGGCGGGCGGTTGCAGATCGACTGGCAAAGTCCGGTGGAACTGCCCCGGCGCGAGGTGAAGCTGGCCTTCCTGCTGCTGCAATGCCTTGAGACGGCCATGGCCTGGGGCGGGCGCATTCGCATCACCCGCAGCGAGCCCGGCTGGACCATGGACGCCGCCGCCGCCCGGCTGAAGATCGACCCCGCCCTGTGGGAGGTGCTGACCGAACCGCATGCCCCGCCCGAAATCGGCGCGGGTCAGGTGCATTTCGCGCTGGTCCCGGGCGAGCTGCAGGCCCAGTCCCGCCGGTTGATGGCCGATGTGAAGGCCGACAGCATCCGCCTGACGTTCTGAACGGGGCGCCCCGGAAGGCGCCCCTGCCCATTCGCTGCCCTAGCCCTGATTGTCGGGCTGGGCACGCACCCTTTGCCGCCCCAGACGGGTGATGCGGTAAGGCGCCCCGCCCCGGCTGGAAATCAGCCCGCGGCGGCGCAGGCGGTGGAACAGCGGCAGCGTCACCCCGTCCAGCACAGCGCCGTCATGGGTGAAGCACAGGATTTCCGCGATACGGCCGCGGTCGTCAAAGAAATGGCGGATCTGGCCGCCAAGCGCCAGCACATGCAGAACCCTTTGTTCTGCCTTCGAGATATTCATGGGGTAAGTCCGGATATGCGTCAGCAGATTCCCGCACGCCATCAAGCGTGGCGGGACATTCACGACGCCCGAAGCACAGGGGCGTCAGCGGCTGGACGCAATCTCAGACATAAACTCTCCGACAGGGCGCAGTGACGCCCTGCCCGCAGAGATAGGCAAAACCGGCAGGCGCGGCAAGCCCCGCCCTAGCGCACCTTCAGCGTGGCAAGGCCGATCATCGCAAGGATCAGACTGATGATCCAGAACCGGATCACGATCTGCGGCTCGGCCCACCCCTTCTTTTCAAAGTGGTGGTGGATCGGCGCCATCAGGAAGATGCGTTTCTTGGTGCGCTTGTAATAGGCCACCTGAATGATGACCGACAAAGCCTCGACCACGAAAAGGCCGCCGACGATGGCCAGAACGATCTCGTGCTTGGTGCAGACCGCCATCGCGCCCAGAGCGCCGCCCAGGGCCAGCGATCCGGTGTCGCCCATGAACACCGCAGCCGGCGGCGCATTATACCACAGGAAGCCCAGCCCCCCGCCCACGAGGGCCGAGGTGATCACCAGAAGCTCCCCCGTGCCCGGCACGAAATGGACGCCCAGATACTGGGTGTAGTTCGAATTGCCGACCACATAGGCGATGACGCCCAGAGTGGTGGCAGCAATCATCACCGGCATGATGGCCAGCCCGTCCAGCCCGTCGGTGAGGTTTACCGCATTGGCGGCGCCCACGATCACGATCATGCCGAAGGGCACGAAGAAGACGCCAAGGTTCAGCAGCGCATCCTTGAAGAACGGGAAGGCCAGTTCGTTGCGCAGCGCCTCGGGGTGGAACTGGGTGGCCGCAAAAGAGGCCAGCGCCGCGATCAGAAGCCCCAGCAGGAACCGCACCCGGGACGAAACGCCCTTGGTGTTCTGCTTGGTGACCTTGGCGTAATCGTCGGCAAAGCCGATCAGGCCAAAGCCCAGCGTCACCAGAATCACGATCCAGACATAGGGATTGTCCAGCCGCGCCCACAGAAGCGTGGACACCATCAGCGCCGACAGGATCAGAAGGCCGCCCATCGTGGGGGTGCCCGCCTTGGCGAAATGGCTTTGCGGGCCATCGTCACGGATCGGCTGACCCTTGCCCTGCTTCCGTCGCAGAAAGTCAATGAGCGGGCGCCCGAAGATGAAACCGAAGACCAGCGCGGTCACGAAAGCGGCGCCTGCCCGGAAGGTGATGTAGCGGAACAGGTTGAAGACGTCGCCGCCGTCAGAGAATTCGGTCAGCCAATACAACATTCAGTGCGTTCCTTCGTTTCCCGGCCCCGCAGGACAGCCGGCGCCTTCACCGCCGGGCGCGGCTTGGCTGAGTTTGCGCAGCGCGTCAACGACCAGACTGACCTTCGAGCTTTTGGAGCCTTTGACCAGCAGGATATCGCCCGCGTCGAACAGGGTGGGGGCACGGGCGGCCAGCTCGGGCGCGGTCTCGACCCAGTCGCCGCGTTGTGCCCGGGGCAGCGCCTCATAAAGCGCGCGCATCCGGGGGCCGACGCAATGCACGGTGGTCACCGCAGAAAGGCCCGGGTGGCGGGCCACGGCGGCGTGCAGCTCCATCTCGCGCTCCCCCAGTTCCAGCATATCGCCCAGAATGGCGATGCGACGCCCGCCGCCCACGCGGCCCACCCCGTCGACCGGCCGGGCGGCGATCAGCACATCCAGCGCGGCCGCCAGCGAGGCGGGATTGGCGTTGAACGCATCGTCGATCAGGTCGAAGAAGGTTTCCTCCACCAGATCCAGCACGATCCGTTCGCGCGTGCCGCGGCCCGCGGGGGGGGCCCAGCGGCCGATGTCATGCGCGGCCATGACCGGATCAGCGCCAAGCGCCGCGGCGGCAGCCAGTGCGCCAAGCGCGTTCATGGCGAAATGCCGCCCCGGAGAGGCGACCTTGAAGAGAAGCGGCTGCCCGTCCCGCGTGGCGCGGACCACGGTGGTCTCGTCCGCCAGCCGTGCCTCGTCCAGATGCCATGCCGCACCCGGGCTGGCACCGAAATCGACGATTGTGGCGCCCGCCTCGGTGGCCAGATGGCGCAGAAGGGGCGTGGAGGGCAGATCGGCATTGATGACTGCCGTGCCGCCGGGGGTGAGCCCCTCGAAAATCGCGCCCTTTTCGCGGGCGATCTCCTCGACCGAGGGGAAGGCCGCCAGATGCGCCGCGGCCACGGTGGTGATCAGCGCCACATGCGGCGCGGCCATCCGGGCCAGTGGCGCAATCTCTCCGGGGTGGTTCATGCCGATCTCGATGACGGCAAAGTCGACATCCGCAGGCAGGCGCGCCAGCGTCAGCGGCACGCCCCAGTGGTTGTTGTAGCTGGCTTCGGCCGCATGGACCTGCCCCTGCCCGGCCAGAATGGCCCGCAGCATCTCTTTGGTGGAGGTCTTGCCCGCCGATCCGGTGACGCCGACCACCTTTGCGCGGCTGCGCGCGCGCGCGGCCCGGCCCATCGCCTCCAGCGCGGTCAGTACATCGGAGACGACCAGAAGCGGGGCATCGGCGGAGACGCCTTCGGGGATGCGCGAGACGAGGGCCGCTCCGGCCCCTTTGGCCAGCGCCTGCGCCACGAAATCATGGCCGTCGCGGATGTCCTTCAGCGCCACGAACAGGTCGCCGGGCTTCAGGCTGCGGGTGTCGATGGAAACGCCGGTGGCGGCCCACTCCGTGGTGGCACGTCCGCCAGTGGCGGCAGCGGCCTCGGCCGCGGTCCAGAGCGGGGTCATAGGACGGTCCTTTGCAGCTGGCGGCGCAGGCGGGGGTTTTGCACCCCCGCCCCCCCGCAGGATATTTCTGAACAGATGAAAAGGGCAGCTACGGCCATCAGATCACCCCGTCCAGCGCAGCCACGGCGATGGAGGCCTGTTCGGCATCGTCGAAGGGGAAGACGTCGCCCTTGATGATCTGGCCCGACTCGTGACCCTTGCCCGCGATCAGCAGCGCATCGCCCGGTTGCAGCGCATCGACGGCGCGCAGGATCGCCTCGGCCCGGTCGCCCACCTCATTCGCCTCGGGGCAGGCGGCACGGATGGCGGCGCGGATGGCCGCGGGCTCTTCGCTGCGGGGGTTGTCGTCGGTGACATAAAGCACATCGGCATTTTCACGCGCGGCGGCGCCCATCAGCGGGCGCTTCGTGCGGTCGCGGTCGCCGCCCGCGCCGAAGACGATGACGATGCGGCCCATCACATGCGGGCGCAGGGCGCGCAAAGCGGTGGCGATGGCATCGGGCGTATGGGCGTAATCCACGAAGACCGAAGCACCGTTCCGCCGCGTCGCCACATGCTGCATGCGGCCCCGCACACCCCTGAGCTGCGGCAGCGTGGCCAGCACCGCCTCGGGCGCGTCGCCGCAGGCGATGGCAAGCCCCGCGGCCACGGCCACATTCTCGGCCTGAAAGCCGCCGATCAGGTTCAGCCGGGTCTGGAACGGGCGGCCCTGCCAGAGGAAGCGCACCTCCTGTCCGGTGGCATCGGGGCGGATCGCGGCGATGCGCAGATCGGCGCGGTCGCCCTGCCCCACCGATAGGACCGGCAGGCCGCGTTCCGCCGCCAGCCGCCCCATCTCTGGCCCCATGGCGCCGTCAAGGTTCACCACGGCCACGGCCTCTTCGGGCAGGAGGCGGGTGAAGAGCCCGGCCTTGGCCTGAAAATAGGCCTCCATCGTGCCGTGATAGTCCAGATGGTCCTGCGTCAGATTGGTGAACCCCGCCGCGCGCAGCCGAACCCCGTCCAGCCGGCGCTGGTCAAGACCGTGAGAGGAGGCCTCCATCGCGGCATGGGTGACACCCGCCGCCGCGGCTTCGGCCAGCATTTTCTGCAGCGTCACCGGATCGGGCGTCGTATGGGCCGAAGGGGCGGCCCAGTCGCCTTCGACCCCGGTGGTACCGATGTTAATGGCGGCATGGCCAAGTGCCTGCCAGATCTGGCGGGTGAAGGTCGCGACCGAGGTCTTGCCATTGGTGCCCGTCACCGCGGCCATCACCGCAGGCTGCGCGCCGAACCACAAAGCCGCGGCATAGGCCAAAGCCTCGCGCGGGTCATCGACCACCACCAGCGCGGTCTCCGACAGGCCAAGCGCCTCGGAGGCGATCACCGCGCCCATCGGATCGGTCAGGATGGCGGCGGCGCCTGCGTCAAGGACCGCGCGGGCGAATTCGGCGCCGTGGCGGGTGCTTCCGGGCAAAGCCGCGAACAGGAAACCGGGCCGCACGGCCCGGCTGTCCGCGGTCAGGCCGGTCAGCAGCGGGTCGCGCCCCTGCCGGGCCGACAGCCCCAGTGCCGACAGGTTCTTTGCGACGCCCATCTCATCCCCCGGGTCAGTTCCGCGCGGCTGTTAGCGCAGTTTGGGGGGCGGGTTCAACCACGGGGCGCAGGCCGAGGAGCGGGGCGATGCGGCGGATGACCTCGGCCGCGACGGGGACCGCGGTCCAGCCGGCGGTGCGGCGCGGGATCGGCCCCATGGTATTCACCGGCTCGTCCAGCGTGACGATAACCACATAGCGCGGGTTCGACGCGGGGAACATCGAGGCGAAGGTATTGATCACCTTGTCCTTGTAATAGCCGCCGGAGCGTTTCGGCTTGTCCGCGGTGCCGGTCTTGCCGCCGACCTCATAGCCCGGAACCTCGGCCATCGAGGCGGTGCCGTGGGTGACCACGCCACGCAGCATGGCGCGGGCATCGGCGGAAACCTGCTCGGACATCACACGGACGCCGCGGGCGGGGCCGTTCTGCTTGATCAGCGTGGGTTTCACATAGATGCCGCCGTTCGCAATCGCCGCATAGGCCGCGGCAAGGTGCATCGGGCTGGCCGACATGCCATGGCCGTAAGAGGTGGTGATCGTCACGATCTCGGGCCATTTCTTCGGGATCAGCGGCTTTGCCCCCGGCGCCTCGATCAGTTCCAGCGGCAGCGGATCGAAGAAGCCCAGCGATTTGAGGAAGGCCTGCTGGCGCAGCGGCCCGATCATCAGCGCGATATGCGCGGTGCCCACGTTGGAGGATTTTGCAATCACATCGGTGACCGACAGGAGGGGGCCGTAGTTCTTGCCCTCGAATTCCTTGATCTTGTGCTTGCCCCATTGCATGGGCGCGTTGGCATCGACCATCGTGTCGGGGCCGACCAGCCCCAGCTCCATCGCCTGTGCCGCCGCGAAGATCTTGAAGGTGGAGCCCAGTTCATAGACCCCCTGCACCGCCCGGTTGAAGAGCGGGCTGTCCGAGGCTTCGGCATCCTTGCTGACCAGCGGCACCGGCCGGTCGTTCGGGTCGAAGGTCGGGGCCGAGGCCAGCGCAATCAGTTCGCCCGTCCGCACATCCATGATGATGGCCGCGCCGCCCTTGGCGTTCATCATGGTGATGCCCGCGCCCAGAATCTCTTCGACCGCGGCCTGAACCGACAGATCGATCGACAGTTCCAGCGGCTGGCCCGCCTGTGCGGGATCGCGCAGCCGCGCATCCATTGCCTTTTCAATCCCCGCGGTGCCGATGACCTCGGCCGAATGCACGCCCTCGGCGCCGAAGGAATAGCCGCCCAACACATGGGCCAGAAGCGGGCCGTTCGGATAAAGCCGCATCTCGCGCGGGCCGAACAGCAGGCCCGGATCGCCGATCTCATGCACCTTCTGCATCTGCTCGGGCGACAGGACCTTGCGCACCCAGACAAAACGGCGGCCATCGGTGAAGCGGCGTTCCAGATCGGCGGCGTTCAGTTCTGGGAAGATCGCGGCCAGCTTCTGTGCCGATCCCTTGGGGTCCACCATATCCAGCGGATGGGCGTAAAGCGCATAGGTGGTCATGTTGGTGGCCAGAATCCGGCCATTGCGGTCCACGATATCTGCCCGCTGCGCCACGATCTCGGCCCCCGGGGCCGAGGCCACCGGCTCCACCGGCTCAGAGGCGGCAAGGTGGCCCATGCGCACACCGATGGTCAGATAGGCACAACCGAAGGCCACCGCCATCAGGCCCAGACGCGCCGCAGCGCGGCCTTGGGTCTTTTCGCGCTGAACCTCATGGCGCAGCGCAAGATTCTCGCGTTCGATCAGATCGGGGTTCTGGCCCTGCTGGCGGGCGGAAAGGATGCGGGCAAGCGGGCGAAGCGGGGTGCGCATGAGTTACAGTCCCTCCTCATCTGTGGTGGCGGCTGTGGATTCGATGGCGTTCAGCCCGCCTTGGGTATCGACCGGACCTTCGATGGCGGGAATTTCCGGGACCGGCCAGGCCACGTCCGAGGCCGAACCGAACTGGCCCGGCTCCATCGGCAGAAGGCCAAGCGCGTCGAAGTTCAGGTTGACCAGTTCGCGCAGACGGTCGGGGCGGTTCAGATAGGCCCATTCGGCCTTCTGCACTGACAGGCCTTCGCGCAGATCGGCGATCTCGCGCTGAAGGGCCCGCACCTCGCGCAGCGCGGTCTGGGTCGCGTAATTCTCGCGATAGGCCCAGAAGCCCAATGCGATCAGCGCAAGGAAGGACAGGACATAAAGCACGGGGCGCATCAGCGTCGTCCTTTCTGGGCAAGCCGGGGCAGACCCAGCGACACGGGATCTGCGGGCCGGGCCGGGGCGGCGGTCCGTTCGGCCACCCGCAACTTGGCCGAGCGGGCGCGCGGATTGGCCCCCATCTCCTCGGCGTCGGGTCCGATGGCTTTCTTCGACAGCAAGGTGAACCGCGCCTCGGCCTTTTGCGTGGCGGGGGCATAGCGGTTCGCCGCCGGCTCTGCCCCGCTGGCCTGTTGCAGGAACCGTTTCACGATCCGGTCCTCAAGGCTGTGGAAGGTCACCACCGCCAGCCGCCCGCCCGGTTTCAGCGCACGCTCTGCCGCCGACAGGCCCTCGGCCAGCTGGTCGAATTCCGCATTCACCGCGATGCGCAGCGCCTGAAAGCTGCGGGTCGCCGGGTGGCTTTCGCCGAATTTCGGCCGCGGCAGGCATTTCGACACGATCTCGGCCAGCCGCAGCGTGGTGGTGATCGCCTCGGCCTTGCGCGCCTCGACGATCGCACGGGCAATCCGGCGCGAGGCGCGTTCTTCGCCATAAAGATACAGGATGTCGGCCAGCACGGATTCGTCGGCGGTGTTGACCAGATCGGCGGCGCTTTCGCCGTCCTGGCTCATCCGCATGTCCAGCGGGCCATCCTTCTGGAAGGAAAACCCGCGCTCTGCCCGGTCCAGCTGCATGGAGGACACGCCAAGGTCCAGCACCACGCCATCCACCGCCTCTCCGGCCAGCTCGTCCATGTCCGAAAAGGTGCCGAGCCGCAGTTCGATCCCCGGCACGCCGCCGATCCATCCCGCGGCCATCTCATGCGCCAGCGGATCGCGGTCGATGCCGATGACACGGGCGGCCCCGGCGGCGATCAGGCCACGGGCATAGCCCCCTGCCCCGAAGGTGCCGTCGATCCAGACCCCCTCAACGGGCGAAACGGCCGCAATCAGCGGCCGCAGCAGGACGGGAACATGAGGGTCGCGCGCAGGTGCGGGATCTGGCGGGGCGGCCATCGTCACGCCCCCTTGGCCGCACGGCCGACCAGCGCCAGCGGATCGACGCCGTCGTCATCATCGTCGTCGTCATCCTCGTTTTCGGCGTCATAGACATCGCGACGATAAAGCCGGAAGCGGTTAGTCGTGCCCGCATAGGCCACTTCCCCGCCCGAGGCGAAGTCCGGGCCGGTCAGGCCGATCTTCTCACGCACTTTGGGGGGCAGCACGAACCGGCCATCCGGCTCGATCTCGACCATGACAGAGCGGCTGATCAGGTCACGCTCGGCCCGGTCGCGGGCCTTGGACCCGATTTCCATGGCTTCGATCTGGGCGGCCAGCGCATCGGCCCCCGCCTTGGAATAGCCCTCAACGTAATTGCGGTTCTTGCCGCCGTAGACGAGGTAAACACGGGGACGGGCGGGATCGGTCCGGTCAGGATCATCGGCGAGGAGGATCTGGCGAAACGCAGCCGGCAGCGTCACGCGCTGCTTGCCGTCTACCTTCTGGTAGAATTCGCCTCTGAACGCCTCAGCCATCTGCCTTTCGGCCCTTTTCTCCCCGGGATGTTCCATGTGCGACCGGCGAAAAAGAAAAGGGCGGATCGGACTGCTGCCACTGTCCGATCCGCCGCTGTCCCATCGCTGGGCGTCCAGCTACGCGCGCCACCTTGGGGGAGATGTCTGCTCGCTCGCGCGCCGGATCTGTGTCGTCTGATGAATGGGGCTGCCTGTATGAAGCTGCCTATTTTTGCATTTTCGCCTTGTTCGGGGTCTTTCGCCGCCCCTCGCGTCTTGTCTGCCCCAGTCATCTTCCGTGAACAAGGGATGCCATGGGAGAACATGGGAAAGCAAGGGATTTTTTGGGCGGCGCAAACCGGATCTTGTTTGGAAAGAGGCTAAAATCCAGCATCTTGTGGTGCCCCCCTCACCTCACGCAGCAATTTCTAGCGATCACGGCGGCGTGAGCTTCTATATCTAGTGGTCACAAATTTTGCCCAGATCGTCCCATGGTTTCCCGAAAAGTTTCGGGATCCAGCCGTATCCGCCACTTACTCGGTTAAAATTCCGGCCAAACCGACCCGATCCTCACACAGATTCCGCCAGCCAGCCCGATTCTGCCCCGGATTTCCCGTGATTTCCCGCTCGCGGTGATTCGCGGCCGGTCGCTGTCCCGTGATTTCCCGTGTGCGACCCGGACCAATGCAAAACGCCCGCCCCGGAACCGGGAACGGGCGCTCACAGGTGGTCTCTTCGCAGGGCAGGATCAGGCCATGCCGCCCGCGATCAGGCGCTGCGCCAGCCGGGCGAAGGCCTCGGCCTCGGCCCCCTCGCCCGCCGCCACCGGCGTGCCCGCATCGCCCGCCAGCCGCACCTCCAGCGCCAAGGGCAGCTCGCCCAGGAACGGCAGATCCAGCCGCGCCGCCTCGGCCGCCACGCCGCCGTGACCGAAGATATGGCTTTCATGGCCGCAGTTCGGGCAGACGAAGCTGGACATGTTCTCGATCAGACCCAGAACCGGCACCTTGACCTTCTGGAACATGTCCAGCGCCTTGCGCGCATCCAGAAGCGCCACATCCTGCGGGGTGGAGACGACCAGCGCCCCGGTCAGCTGCGTCCGCTGCGCCAGAGTCAGCTGCACATCGCCCGTGCCCGGTGGCAGGTCGATCAGCAGGATGTCCAGCCGCCCCCATGCCACCTGCCCGAGCAGCTGTTGCAGCGCGCCCATCAGCATCGGGCCGCGCCAGACCACCGCCTCATCCTCTTTCAGCAGAAGGCCCATCGACATCATGGTCACGCCATGGGCCACAACCGGCTCGATGATCTTGCCGTCGGCACTGGCCGGGCGTTTCGACACGCCCATCATCTTGGCCTGACTGGGACCATATATATCGGCATCCAGCAGCCCGACCCGCCGACCCTGCCGCGCCAGCGCCACCGCCAGATTCGAGGCCACGGTGGATTTGCCCACGCCGCCCTTGCCCGAGCCGATGGCGATGATCCGGTCGATGCCTGACAGTTTCTGCGGCCCGCCCTGCTGCGGCGTCGGATGGCCGCCGATTTTCAGGCTGGGCGCAGGCGGCGCCTTGGCCGCCGGACCATGCGCCGTCATCACCACCTGCACCGCGGTCACCCCGGGAATCGCCCGGACCGCCGCCTCGGCCGCCGCCTGCGCCGGGCCCATCGCCCGGGCAGCATCGGCACTTTCCGCCTCGATCACAAAGCGCACGGTGCCGCCGTCAATCGTGAGGGCACGAATCAAATCGCGCGAGGTCAGCGTGCCGCCGCCGGGCAGCGAAATGCCCGAAAGGGCGCTGAGAATATCGTCGCGGGTGGCTTGCATGGCGGGTCTCTCCGGTTCCGCAGCAAAGAGGCGGCATTTTCCGGCCAAGAGCAAGAGATTGCCGTTACGTAAGTTTTCCATTTGATCAGAAATTCAGCAAACCCGCTGAATTCAATGACAGATTTTACAGTCAAAGCCATGCGATTGCTGCATGGCGGCATTGCGGACCCACCCCATTGTGCAGGTGCAGAAACTGCTCCATCTTGGGTTCAACGAAACGGCAATGACCGCCGGACGCAAGAAGAAGACAGAGGCAAGACGACAATGGCATACGCAACCAGCACCCGCACCGTTCCGGCCCGCATGGCCGGCTCGACGAACGGGATTTTCGCTCAGCTGGGCGCTGCGCTGGCCCGCCGCAGGCTTTACAGCCGCACGCTGGCAGAACTGCGTGAACTGAGCGACCGCGAACTGTCCGATCTGGGCATTTCGCGTCTCTCCATCGCCCGGGTCGCCCACGAAGCGGCCTACGGCAACTGAAGTTTCTCTTTGCTGGGTCCCTCTCCTCCTCCCTCGGGACCCTTGGCAAAAGCGGCGCCACCGCTCCTCCTCCCAGGTGGCGCCGCACCAGATCCTAAGGGCATCTTTGCCCTGACCCCTTCGGCGGCCCTCTCCTCCTCCCATGGGCCATCGAACCAGCGGCGATCCCCTCCTCCTCCCTGGGATCGCCGCACCCCATACCGGGCCTGATGGCCCAGAGTTTCGGTGGCTCCTCTCCTCCTCCCTGGAGACACCGGATTGCGCGGCAGCTCCTCTCCTCCTCCCTCGGAGCTGCCGCGCCCAAGTATACCGGACCTGCGGGTCCAGAGTTTCGGTGGCTCCTCTCCTCCTCCCTGGAGACACCGGATTGCGCGGCGGCTCCTCTCCTCCTCCCTCGGAACCGTCGCGCGCTCCTTTCTCACAATGCTGGACAACCCCTGCGCTTGCGCCTAGTCCCCGGGAAACACCCGGGGTTTTTGCATGCGCGCATCGCTGTTTTCCGCGGCCCTTGTCGCGGCGCTGGTCGGTTACGGATCGACCATCGCGCTGGTCCTGTCTGCCGCCGCCGCCGTGGGGGCCACCCCGGAGCAGACCGCCAGCTGGGTGCTGGCCATCTGTCTGGCCAAGGCCGCAGGTTCGGCCTTTCTGTCCTTCCGCCACAAGGTGCCCGTCGTGCTGGCCTGGTCCACCCCCGGCGCCGCGCTGGTGGCCGCGACCGAGGGCGTGACCATGGCGCAGGCCGTGGGGGCCTTCGTGCTGGCGGGTCTGCTGATCGCGCTGACCGGGGCGCTGCGCCCGCTGGGCCGGGCGGTGGCGCTGATTCCCGACGGGATTGCCGGGGGCATGTTGGCCGGGGTCCTGCTGCCCTTCTGCCTGCGCGGCACCGGCGCGGCCGAGGCGGCGCCGCTGATCGCGCTGCCGATGATAGCGGTCTTTGCGCTGGTGCGGCTGGTCAATCCGGCGATGGCGGTGCTGGCGGCGCTGGCCGTGGGTCTGACGCTGGCCTTCGGGGCGGGGCTGGCCGTCTTTCCCGTGCTGAGCCTGCCTTGGCCGGTGCTGACCTTCATCCCGCCGGACTGGAATCTTGGCGTGCTGATCGGTCTTGGCCTGCCGCTCTATCTGGTGACGATGGCGTCGCAGAATCTGCCGGGCTTCGCCACCATGCGCGCCGCGGGATATGAGCCGCCGGTGCGCCCCGCCCTTGGCGTGACCGGAGGGATTTCCGCGCTGGCAGGGCTGTTCGGCGCGCATACCGTGTCGATGGCAGCGATTACCGCGGCGATCTGCATGGGGCCGGATGTCCACCCCGACCGCGACCAGCGCTGGAAGGTGGGGCTGGCCTATGCGGCGGTCTGGGTCGCCCTTGGCCTGCTGGGTCCGGCTATCCTGACACTTTTGGCCGCGCTGCCGGGCGAGGTGATGGTGATTCTGGTGGCGCTTGCGCTGCTGGGGCCGCTGACCGGTGCGCTGGCCACCGGATTCGCGGTGCCCGCGCAACGCTTTGCCGCCACGCTGACGCTGGCGGTCACCGCCTCGGGTGTGGCGGTTCTGGGCGTGGGCGCCGCCTTCTGGGGCTTGCTGGCCGGTCTGGTCTTCCACGCGCTGGAGCGGGGCTGGGCGAGGTTGCGCGCACCTGCGGGCTGAAAAACGCGCCTCTTGCCGCCCGCCGGTGGCCTCTTTGCAGCGCCGGACCTATCGGCTGCGAGGACAGCCGAAGGCCGCGCGAGCCGCCCCCGACAAATCATCCAGCCAAGATTTCAGGGGCGCGCGGCCAGCACCAGACCACGGCATCATCGCTGCAAGGGGGGACCGCCGCCACAGGCGCGGCCTCACCGCTCAGAACGGAATGTCGTCGCCGATTTCCGCGGGCATGACGAATCGGGCGACGATCTTCTTCTCGCCCGCTTTGTCGAAACGGATGTCCAGCTTGTCGCCCTCGGCCCCGATCACGCGGCCATAGCCGAATTTGACGTGGAACACCCGGTCGCCAATGTCATAATCGCTTTCGCCACCGCTGTTGACCGCGCTGCCCATGCTTTCCCGCGGTTGCGCCATGGGCCGCGCGGATTGCCGGTCCTGCAGCCGCTTCCAGCCGGGAGAATTGTAGACATCGGCCTTGGTCGCCCGGTCCTCCAGCGCCGAACCGAAGCCGCCGCCATAGCCCGGCGCCGCGCCAAAGCCGTTCTGCAGCCCGGGCGGGGTCAGCACCTCGACATGGGCCACCGGCAATTCGTCGATGAACCGGCTGGGCAGCTGGCTTTGCCACTGGCCATAGACCCGGCGGTTCGACGCGAAGGAGATGGTGCAGAGTTCCTCGGCCCGGGTGATGCCGACATAGGCCAGCCGCCGTTCCTCCTCCAGCCCCTTCTGGCCGGATTCGTCCATGCTGCGCTGGCTGGGGAACAGCCCGTCTTCCCAGCCGGGCAGGAAAACCACCGGGAATTCCAGCCCCTTGGCCGCGTGCAGCGTCATCAGCGTGACCTTTTCGGTCGCATCCTCGCTGTCATTGTCCATGATCAGGCTGACATGTTCCAGAAAGCCCTGAAGGCTGTCGAACTGTTCCAGCGCCTTGACCAGTTCCTTCAGGTTGTCGAGCCGACCTTCCGCCTCGGGCGTCTTGTCGTTCTGCCACATCGAGACATAGCCCGATTCCTCCAGAATAACCTCGGCCAGCCGGACATGGGCATGGTCGGTGGCGGCGGGCGTATCGGGGAACAGGGGTTCGATGATCTGATCGGCCGGGGCCGGACGCACGGCGGCAATCGCCTCATGCCAGCGGTCCACCCCTTCGACAAAGGCGCGCAGCTGCGCCGCGCCCTTGCCACCGATGCCACCCCGCGCGACCAGAGACCGCGCGCCTTCCAGAAGGCTCATCCCCACCGAGCGCGCCTCGACCTGAATGTTCTGCACCGCCTTGTCGCCCAGTCCGCGCTTCGGCACGTTCACCACCCGCTCGAACGCCAGATCGTCGTCGGGGCTGACCGCCAGCCGGAAATAGGCCATCGCGTCGCGGATTTCCTGCCGTTCATAGAACCGCGGGCCGCCGATCACCCGATAGGGCAGGCCGATGGTCAGGAAGCGGTCCTCAAAGGCGCGCATCTGGTGGCTGGCGCGGACGAGGATCGCCTGCCCGTTCAGCGGCACCGGGGTCCAGCCGCGGGTGCCGCGCTGGATCGCCTCGATCTCTTCGCCGATCCAGCGCGCCTCTTCCTCGCCGTCCCAATGGCCGATCAGGCGGACCTTCTCGCCCTCTTTCAGATCGGTCCACAGCGTCTTGCCCAGACGGCCCGCATTGGCGGAAATCACCCCCGAAGCCGCCGCCAGAATATGCGGGGTAGAGCGGTAGTTCTGTTCCAGCCGGATGACCGTCGCGCCCGGAAAGTCCTTTTCGAACCGCAGGATATTGCCCACCTCGGCCCCGCGCCAGCCATAGATCGACTGGTCGTCGTCACCCACGCAGCAGATGTTGCGGTGCGCCTGCGCGAGCAGCCGCAGCCACAGATACTGGCAGACGTTGGTGTCCTGATATTCGTCCACAAGGATATAGCGGAACCAGCGCTGATACTGGGCCAGCACATCGTCGTGCTTGCGGAAGATTTCCACGCAATGCAGCAGCAGGTCACCGAAATCGCAGGCGTTCAGGGTGCGCAGACGCTCCTGATATTCGGCATAAAGCTCTGTGCCCACATTATTATAGGCCCCGGCTTCCGAGGACGGCACCTTGTCCGGCGTCCAGGCGCGGTTCTTCCAATGGTCGATGAAGCCTGCCAGCATCCGCGGCGGCCAGCGCTTGTCATCGATGTTGCGGGCCTGAATCAGCTGCTTCAGCAGCCGCAGCTGATCGTCGGTGTCCAGAATGGTGAAATTCGGCCGCAGCCCGGCCAGCTCGGCATGGCGGCGCAGGATTTTCACACTCAGCGAGTGGAAGGTGCCCATCCACGGCAGGCCCTCGGCCTGACCCAGCATGCGGGCCACCCGCTCCTTCATCTCGCGCGCGGCCTTGTTGGTGAAGGTCACCGCCAGAATCTCGTTCGACCGCGCCCTGCCCTGCATCAAAAGATGGACGATCCGCGCCGTCAGCGCCCGGGTCTTGCCGGTGCCCGCGCCCGCCAGCATCAGCACCGGACCGTCGGGGGCCAGCACCGCCTCGCGCTGTGCGGGGTTCAGCCCGTCCAGATAGGGCATCGGCCGCGCCGCCAGCGCGCGCGCGGACAGAGAGGCCGCGGCGGCGGCCTCGAATCCGTCATCGTCGGAAGGGTCGAAATGGCTCATCCCCGCAGTCTAGCGCCGCTGCGGGGCAAGGGAAAGCGTTGTTCTTCTATTGTTCACGGCCCGACGCGCGGGCTTTTGCCACCGCAGCGCGGATCGCCGCAGTCACTGCCGGACCGAAGCCCGCCGTTTCGGCCGCATCCAGCCCGGCGGCGGTAATGCCACGGTAGCCCTGCATGGTGGCGAGCACGGTCTCCGCCTCCTCGACCCGCAGCCCGGCCGCCGCGCCGTTGACCACCGCCGCCACCGCGGGGCGGGCCAGATGCGGGGGCAACCCGGCCTCCGCCGCCGCGGCCAGCAGGGCCTGCGCCAGCAGCGCGGGATAGGCCGGGCCGGAGCCGGACAGCGCGGTCAGAATGTCGATCTGATCCTCGGTCTCCACCCGCGCTTCGTCACCGATGGCGGACAGAAGGTGACGGACCAGCGCCGCATCCTCCCCTCCCACATCGCCCAGCCACGGCGTCCAGGACCGCCCCTCGGGCGCGGCGCCGTTGGGCATGGCGCGCACGATCCGCGCCTCAGGCGCCAAGGCGGCCAGATGGGCAATGCGGTGCACGGCCATGAAGGAGATCAGCAGCCGGTTGCCGGGCACGAATCCGGGCAGCGGAAAATCCTCGGGCCGGGTGGACAGGACGACGGGGCCGGACAGCGCCAGAAGGTCGGCCATGTCGCGTGCCCAGACCACCGGAAACCCGTCATAAGCGGGCTGCGGGCCAGAGCGGTTCAGCAGCACCAGCCGGTCGGCAGGCCAGCCGCGGCGCAAGAGGTTCAGCCCCAGCCCCTGCCCCAGCCAGCCGGTGGCACCGACAATGCCCAAGGGGGCGGCATGCAGATCGGGTCCCTGTGTCATGCCCCGACCCTGCGCCGAAGCCGCGGCCCATGCAACACGGGCCTTTGCCACGGCCCTGCCCGATAACTTTGCAGCGGCAAAACTCTGCCTGAATATTTCGCAAACTTTGCATTTCTATGACATGGCCGCCCTTGCGCTGCACCGCAGCGGCCCTAGAGTGCCCGTGCAGCAGGCCAGTCATTGGGGAGACGACCATGCCCGAATTCAAGAAAATCCTGATCGCGAACCGGGGCGAAATCGCCATCCGCGTGATGCGTGCCGCCAATGAAATGGGCAAGAAGACGGTCGCCGTCTATGCCGAAGAGGACAAGCTGTCGCTGCACCGCTTCAAGGCGGATGAGGCCTATCTGATCGGCGAAGGCCTGTCGCCGGTGGGCGCCTATCTGTCGATCCCCGAAATCATCCGCGTGGCCCGCATGGCCGGCGCCGATGCAATCCATCCGGGCTATGGGCTTCTTTCGGAAAACCCCGATTTCGTGGATGCCTGCGACAAGGCCGGGATCACCTTCATCGGCCCGCGGGCCGAGACGATGCGCGCCCTTGGCGACAAGGCCAGCGCCCGCCGCGTGGCGATCGAGGCGGGCGTGCCCGTCATCCCCGCGACCGAGGTGCTGGGCGAGGATTTCGCCGCCATCAAGAAGGAAGCCGCCGAAGTCGGCTATCCGCTGATGCTGAAGGCGTCCTGGGGCGGCGGCGGCCGCGGCATGCGCCCGATCCTGAACGAGGACGAACTGGAAGCCAAGGTCCGCGAAGGCCGGCGCGAAGCCGAGGCCGCCTTCGGCAATGGCGAGGGCTATCTGGAAAAGATGATCCTGCGCGCCCGCCACGTCGAGGTGCAGATCCTGGGCGACAAACAGGGCAATGTCTGGCACCTTTTCGAACG
The DNA here is from genome assembly GCF_049445895.1 of Neotabrizicola sp. VNH66. Lineage (NCBI taxonomy): Bacteria > Pseudomonadati > Pseudomonadota > Alphaproteobacteria > Rhodobacterales > Paracoccaceae > Neotabrizicola > Neotabrizicola sp. VNH66. The sequence goes on along the minus strand of NZ_JBMSDW010000003.1, from coordinate 323,070 downwards.
CGACTGCACCGTGCAGCGGCGCAACCAGAAGGTCGTCGAACGCGCGCCCGCCCCCTATCTGACCGACGAACAGCGCGCCGAAGTCTGCGAGATGGCGCGGCGCATCTGCGCCCATGTCGATTATGAATGCGCAGGCACTGTCGAATTCCTGATGGATATGGACAGCCAGAAATTCTACTTCATCGAAGTGAACCCGCGCGTTCAGGTCGAACATACCGTCACCGAAGAGGTGACCGGCATCGACATCGTGCAGGCCCAGATCCTGATCGAGGAAGGCAAGTCGCTGGCTGAAGCTACCGGCGTCGCCTCGCAGGCGGATGTGAAGCTGAACGGCCATGCCGTGCAGTGCCGGGTGACCACCGAAGACCCGCTGAACAACTTCATCCCGGACTATGGCCGCCTGACCGCCTATCGGTCAGCCACCGGCAACGGCATCCGCCTTGATGGCGGCACCGCCTATGCGGGTGGGGTCATCACCCGCTATTACGATTCGCTGCTGGTCAAGGTAACTGCCCATGCCCAGACGCCGGAAAAGGCGATCTCGCGGATGGACCGGGCCCTGAGAGAGTTCCGTATTCGCGGTGTGGCGACGAATATCGAGTTTGTCATCAACCTGCTGAAGCACCCGACCTTCGTGGACTACAGCTATACTACCAAGTTCATCGACACGACGCCCGAGCTGTTCGCCTTCAAGAAACGGCGGGACCGGGCGACGAAGATCCTGACCTATATCGCCGACATCACCGTGAACGGCCACCCTGAGACGGCGGGCCGTCCGAAGCCGGTTGCCGCGGTGAAAGATCCCAAACCCCCGGCGCTGCGCACCGAGACGCCCGCCACAGGCACCCGCAACCTGCTGGAGCAAAAGGGTCCGCAGGCGGTGGCAGATTGGATGAAGGCGCAGACCAAGGTTCTGCTGACCGACACCACCATGCGCGACGGGCACCAGTCGCTGCTGGCCACCCGCATGCGCAGCATCGACATGATCAAGGTGGCCCCCGCCTATGCCGCCAACCTGCCGCAGCTGTTCAGCGTGGAATGCTGGGGGGGCGCCACCTTCGACGTGGCCTACCGCTTCCTGCAGGAATGCCCGTGGCAGCGGCTGCGCGACCTGCGCGCGGCGATGCCCAACCTGATGACGCAGATGCTGCTGCGCGCCTCGAACGGGGTGGGCTATACGAACTACCCCGACAATGTGGTGCAGTCCTTCGTCAAGCAGGCGGCCGAGACGGGGGTGGACGTGTTCCGCGTCTTCGACTCGCTCAACTGGGTTGAAAACATGCGCGTCGCCATGGATGCCGTGCTGGAGGCGAACAAGGTCTGCGAAGGCACCATCTGCTATACCGGCGACCTGCTGGACCCGGCGCGCGCGAAATATGACCTGAAATACTACCTCGACCGCGCGAAAGAGCTGAAATCGGCGGGCGCGCATGTTCTGGGGCTGAAGGATATGGCGGGTCTGCTGAAGCCCGCCTCGGCCCGCATCCTGATCAAGGCGCTGAAGCAGGAAATCGGCCTGCCCGTGCATTTCCACACCCATGACACCAGCGGTGCGGCCGCGGCCACGGTTCTAGCGGCCTGTGACGCGGGCGTGGATGCGGTGGATGCGGCGATGGACGCCTTCTCCGGCGGCACCTCGCAGCCCTGCCTCGGCTCCATCGTCGAGGCTTTGCGCCACACCGACCGCGACACCGGGCTGGACATCGGCGCGGTGCGCGAAATCTCCACCTATTGGGAACATGTGCGGGCGCAATATGCCGCCTTCGAATCCGGCACCGCGGCGCCGGCATCCGAGGTTTACCTGCACGAAATGCCCGGCGGCCAGTTCACCAATCTCAAGGCGCAGGCCCGGTCTCTGGGGCTGGAAGAACGCTGGCCCGAAGTCGCGCAGGCCTATGCCGATGCGAACCAGATGTTCGGCGATATCGTGAAGGTCACGCCCTCGTCCAAGGTGGTGGGCGACATGGCGCTGATGATGGTGGCGCAGGGCCTGACCCGCGCGCAGGTCGAAGACCCCGCCGTCGATGTGGCCTTCCCCGACAGCGTGGCCGACATGCTGAAGGGCAATCTGGGTCAGCCCCATGGCGGCTGGCCCGCGGGCATCCTGAAAAAGGTGCTGAAGGGCGAGGCGCCGCTGTCGGGCCGCCCGGGCGAGACCCTGCCCCCCGTCGATCTGGAAGAGGTGCGGGCGAAGCTGTCGGCCGATCTGAACGGCTATACCGTCGATGATGAGGATCTGAACGGATATCTGATGTATCCCAAGGTCTTCCTTGACTATATGGGCCGCCACAAGGCCTATGGCCCGGTCCGCGTGCTGCCGACCAAGACCTTCTTCTACGGCATGGAGCCGGGCGAGGAGATCACCGCCGAAATCGACCCCGGCAAGACGCTGGAAATCCGCCTGCAAACCGTGGGCGAGGCCGATGACGCGGGCGAGGTGAAGGTGTTCTTCGACCTGAACGGCCAGCCCCGCTCCATCCGGGTGCCGAACCGTGCGGTGAAGGCCAAGACCGCCGCCCGGCCCAAGGCGCAGGACGGCAACCCCGCCCATATCGGCGCGCCGATGCCGGGTGCCGTCGCCTCGGTCGCGGTTACCGCGGGCCAGAAGGTGCGCGCGGGCGATCTCCTGCTGACCATCGAGGCGATGAAGATGGAAACCGGCCTGCATGCCGACCGCGAGGCCACGGTGAAAGCGATCCATGCCACGCCGGGCAGCCAGATCGAGGCGAAGGACCTGCTGATCGAACTGGAGTGATCGTCGCGGAGGGCCTCACGCGGCCCTCTCCTGCGACGGCACTACTGCGGGATAGAAATGCAAAAAGGGGGGCGACTGCCCCCCTTTCCTTTGGCCCACCGCGAAGGCTGGCCCCGCGTCAGGTCCATCGGACCTTTGCGGCTGACTTAATTCGTAGGGTTCTGATCTACGGACCTGCCACGCTTGGCAAAATGCCTCAGGCGCGGCCGTCGAAGAACTTCTTCACTTCCTTCTCGGCCTCTTCCTTGGACTTGCCGTAGCGCTCCTGCACAAGGCCGGCCAGCTTGTCGGCGCGGCCCTCGGCCTTGTCCAGTTCGTCATCGGTCAGCTTGCCCCAGGCGATCTTGGCCTCGCCCTTCAGCTGCTTCCATTTGCCCTGGATTTGATCGCTGTTCATAACGCATCTCCTTTGCACTGGCACAGGACGGCGGGACGTTCCGCCGTCTCGCTGGGATAACGTCATGACCGGGAAACGGTTCCCGGCCGCAGCGATCGACAGCCGGAGAGATCGCCCCTGCGGACAGGCGCGGGAAACCGCTGCGGAAAATCTGTCCGGGCCCGCTTTTTCCCCTTGCGGCCATCCGGACGATCCCCTAAATCCGCCGCTACCGGAACGGGGTGCGGGCGTAGCTCAGGGGTAGAGCATAACCTTGCCAAGGTTAGGGTCGTGAGTTCGAATCTCATCGCCCGCTCCAATCCGGATGAAGAATGGCCGCCTTCGGGCGGCCTTTTCCATTTCCAGACCATGCTTTGCCGCGCCCCCGCAGATGGCACGGAGACCCGGTCGCCCCGCCACGGCAATCTGCGCAAAGCCCCCTTGCGCCCCCCTCCGGCTTCGGCTAATCACCCCGCCACGGAGTGCGGGCGTAGCTCAGGGGTAGAGCATAACCTTGCCAAGGTTAGGGTCGTGAGTTCGAATCTCATCGCCCGCTCCAACGAAACCGCAAGGGGCGCCATCGGGCGCCCCTTTGCGTTTCTGCTGCCCTGCCGGGGCTTGCCGCAGCGGGGCCAAGGCGTTACTCCGCCTGCACGATAGCCCCTTTGTCCGGAGGCGCTCATGCGCAAGGCCAGCCTGTCCCGCACCACCGCTGAGACGCAGATCGAGGTTTCGGTCAATCTTGACGGCACCGGCAAGTATGACTGCAAGACCGGCGTCGGGTTTTTCGACCATATGCTGGACCAGCTGGCCCGCCATTCGCTGATCGACATCACCGTGAAGGCCACCGGCGATCTGCACATCGACGATCACCACACGGTCGAGGATACCGGCATCGCCCTTGGACAGGCGATGGCGCAGGCGCTTGGCGACAAGCGCGGCATCCGCCGCTACGGCCATTTCCGGCTGGCGATGGACGACACGCAGGTCGCCTGTGCGCTGGACCTGTCAGCCCGGCCCTGGCTGGCGTGGGAGGTCCCCTTCCCGACCCAGAAGATCGGCACCTTCGACACCGAACTGGTGCGGGAATTCTTTCAGGGATTCTCCACCCATGGCGGGATCACCCTGCACGTGGATCTGATCCGGGGCCTGAACAGCCACCACATCGCCGAAGCCGCCTTCAAGGCCGTGGCGCGTGCCCTGCGTGAGGCGGTGGAGCCCGATCCGCGGATGGCGGGTGTCCTGCCCTCGACCAAGGGCGCGCTCTGATGGGACTGACCGTTCTGGTCGATTACGAGTCGGGCAACCTGCACTCCGCCGAAAAGGCGTTCCAGCGCATGGCGGCCGAGACCGGCGCGGGCGAGGTGATCGTCAGCGCCCGGCCCGAGGATGTGGCCCGCGCCGACCGGATCGTCCTGCCCGGCGACGGCGCCTTCCCGGCCTGCCGCCGCGCTTTGGGCGAACATGGCGGGTTGTTCGAGGCGATCGACGAAGCCGTCACCGTGAAAGGGCGACCCTTCATGGGCATCTGCATCGGCATGCAGATGCTGGCCGACCGCGGGCTGGAATATGAACCCACCCCCGGCTTCGGCTGGATCGGCGGAGAGGTCGCGCGGATCACCCCCGCCAACCCCGCGCTGAAGGTGCCGCATATGGGCTGGAACGATCTGGTGATCGACCATCCCCACCCGATTCTGGCGGGCGTCACGACCGGCGATCACGCCTATTTCGTGCATTCCTACCACTTCCGCGTGGCCGATCCGGCGCAGCGGCTGGCGCATTGCGATTATGCGGGGGATGTGACGGCCATCGTGGGGCGGGACACCATCGTCGGCACCCAGTTCCACCCCGAGAAAAGCGCGGCCACCGGGCTGCGCATCATCGCCAACTTCCTGAACTGGGCACCGTAAGGGCGGCCCCCGGAAACGGGGCTGCCCTGCCCTGATCTTCACAGCGCCAGGGCCCGGCTTCGCGGCCCCGGCAGACTGCACCTGTACCTGTCTCTGCCGCCCCTATTCCGGCCCGCCACCGCAGCGCAGGCAGGCGCGGAACCCCGCCGCCTCGGCCGCAGCCCGGCTGGGCATCACCCGCAAATTCTTGCGCAAGGGTCGGCCACCGCAGCCATCACGGCAATGAATGCCGGTCGTTGCCACCGCCCAGACCAGCCCGGTCGAACGTTTGGCCTGCAAATCCGCCCATTCGGCATCGCTGACCGCGCGCCCCGCTTCTGATCGTTTCATCGGCACCCCCTGTCCAGAGGCCCAAGCCTGCCCCGGACCACCCCATCGGGCGACCCGGAGCCTGCGCATTCGCGGTTACTTCACCCGCGTCCAGGTGCCGCCATCGCGGCAGATGCCCAGAACGCAGCCCTTGACGGTCAGGCTGTTGCCGCTGAGCTGCATCTCGGAATTGTAGGTCTTGTCGCGGTCGGGCGAATAGACCTTGCCGTCGTCATAGAACCCGTCGCCATAGGCCACCATGTCCCAGACGATCTGGCGGCCGACATTGGGGCTTTCGATCTGTTTGCCCGACCCGTCAAAGGCCTTGACCAGCGTGCCGCAGAACGCCGGGCCACAGGGTTTGATCTGCACATGGCCAAAGTTGCCGTTGTCGTCCGGCTTGGTCTTCCACGTCCCCTCCACCGGGTCGGCGGCAAGGGCGGCGGTGCCGAGAACCGCCAGAACGGCGGCAAGCGCAAATGTCTTCATGGGGGCTTCCTCCTCCTGAAAGCTGTGCCGATCCTGCGCGCCCTCGGGCCTGCCGATCAAGTATGACGTGGGGTCGCGTGCGCCCTTCCCTTCGCGGCGCGCCCATGACAAAGGAGGCCGCAACCGACCGGAGGCCCCGATGATCCTGTATCCCGCCATCGACCTGAAAGACGGCAAATGCGTGCGCCTCCTGCGGGGGGAAATGTCCGCGGCCACCGTCTTCGGCGACGATCCCGCCGCACAGGCCCTGAAGTTTCAGGAGGCGGGCTGCACATGGCTGCACCTTGTTGACCTGAACGGCGCCTTCGCGGGCCAGCCGGTCAATGCCGCCGCGGTCGAGGCGATCCTGAAGGCCGTGTCGGTCCCGGCCCAGCTGGGCGGCGGCATCCGCGATATGGCGACCATCGCCATGTGGCTGGAAAAGGGGCTCGCCCGGGTGATTCTGGGCACCGTCGCGGTGGAAAACCCCGCGCTGGTGCGCGAGGCGGCCCGCGCTTTCCCCGGACAGGTGGCTGTAGGGATCGACGCCCGCAAGGGCTTTGTCGCGACCAAGGGCTGGGCGGAAGAGACCACCGTGCAGGCCACCGATCTGGCCCGCAGCTTCGAAGACGCGGGCGTGGCGGCCATCATCTACACCGACATCGACCGCGACGGCGCCATGCAGGGCCCGAACATCGACGCGACCGAAGCCCTCGCCCGCGCCGTGACGATCCCGGTGATTGCCTCGGGCGGCGTCTCCCGCATGGAAGACCTGATCGCGCTGAAGGACACCGGCATCATCGCCGGTGCCATCTCGGGCCGCGCGCTTTATGACGGCGCCATCGACCTTGCCGCCGCCCTGAAAACCCTCGCCGCCTGAATTCATCTGTTCAGAAATATCCCGGGGTGAATGGGCCGCAGGCCCAGAGGGGCAGCGCCCCTGCGACGCTGCGTCCGCTGTGCGCCGCCCGCAGGACATGCCACCCTGCTCCCGCCTCTGGGAGGGACACCATGCCCCGCATCCGCACCGACCGCCTGCCCGCCACAAGCAGCCTCTGGTCCCTCTGCCGTCCGGGCGATTTTCTCGACTGCACCTCGGTCGAAAGCCCGCTCTCGCCGCGCGCGGCGGCGCTTCGGGCGCTGGCGCTGCCCGGCTGGGCGCGCGCGCTGCTCGGGCTGCGCAATGCTCTGGTCCGGCCTTTCGGACTGCGCACCGGACCGGAGGCCGGGCAGGAGGCGATTGGCATGTTCCCGGTGCAGAAAGACGGGCCGGACGAATGCGTCCTCGGCTTCGACGACCGCCATCTGAACTTCCGCATCGCCGTCCTGCGCGACGGGGAGCGGCTCTTTCTCTCCACCTGGGTGCATCCGCACAACCCTGCGGGCCGGGCCTATCTAGCGGCGGTGATGCCCTTCCATATCCTGATCACCCGCAGTGCCGCCCGGCGCATGGCCCCCGGCCGATAGCCATGGTTGCGCCGCCCGCGCCCGCGCCGTAAACGGGGGACAGCCGGAGGGCCGCCATGCTGAAAACCCGCCTCATCCCCTGCCTTGACGTGGCCGATGGTCGCGTCGTCAAGGGCGTGAATTTCGTCAATCTGATCGACGCGGGCGACCCGGTCGCGGTGGCCCGCGCCTATGACCGCGCCGGCGCGGATGAGATCTGCTTCCTCGACATCCACGCCACCCATGAAAATCGCGGCACGATGTTCGATCTCGTCACCCGCGCGGCGGAACAGATCTATGTGCCGCTGACCGTGGGCGGCGGCGTCCGCACGCATCAGGACGTGCGCGCGCTGCTTCTGGCCGGGGCCGACAAGGTCAGCTTCAACTCCGCCGCCGTGGCCAATCCCGATGTGGTGGCCGAAGCCGCCGACCGCTTCGGCAGCCAGTGCATCGTGGTCGCCATCGACGCCAAGACAGTGGCTCCGGGCCGCTGGGAAATCTTCACCCACGGCGGGCGCAAACCCACCGGCATCGACGCGGTCGAATTCGCCCGCACCGTGGCCGCCAAGGGCGCGGGGGAGATCCTCCTCACCTCGATGGACCGCGACGGCACCAAATCCGGCTTCAACCTGCCGCTGACCCGCGCCATCGCCGATGCCGTGCCGGTGCCGGTCATCGCCTCGGGCGGGGTGGGCACGCTGGACCATCTGGTCGAAGGCATCACCGAAGGCCATGCCTCGGCGGTTCTCGCCGCCTCGATCTTCCACTTCGGCACCTTCACCATCGCCGAGGCCAAGGCCCATATGGCCGCCGCCGGCATCCCGATGAGGCTTGCATGACCACGCTGGACCGCCTTGCCGCCACCATCGCATCCCGCAAGGGCGCCGATCCCGACACCTCCTGGACGGCAAAGCTGCTGGCCAAGGGCCCCGAGAAATGCGCCGAGAAATTCGGCGAAGAGGCGGTTGAGGCCATCATCGAGGCGGTGAAGGGCGACCGGACGAAGCTGACGGCCGAGGCGGCGGATGTGATCTATCACCTGCTCGTCATGCTCACCGCGCGCGATGTCACGCTGGCCGAGGTTCTGGCAGAGCTGGAACGGCGCGAAGGCACCTCCGGCATCGCGGAAAAAGCGGCACGAGCCTGACAGCCCGCCCGCCCTGCCGCAGCGGCAGAGCCTCCGGCGGGGATATTTAGACCAGTATGAAAGACCTGACTGCTTTCATACTGGTGCAAATATCCCGGGGGTGAAGGGGGCAGCGCCCCCTTCCGCGGCTTCCGTCACAGTCCGAGGCGGGGAATTTCGATCGCCGGGCAGCGGTCCATCACCACAGACAATCCCGCGGCGCGGGCGCGGGCCGCAGCGGCTTCGTTCACGACGCCCAGCTGCATCCAGACCGCCTTTGCACCGATGGCGACGGCTTCATCCGCCACGGCGCCCGCCTCCTCGCTGCGGCGGAAGACGTCCACCATATCCACCGGCCCGTCCTTCTCCGCCACCTCGGCAAGCGAGGCGCGGACCGTGGCGCCGAGGGCGATCTGCCCGGCCTGTCCCGGGTTGACCGGGATCACCCGGTAGCCCCGCCCCGCCAGGAAGGCGGCGACGCGATGGCTTGGCCGGTCCTCTTTCGGCGACCAGCCGACGACGGCGATGGTCTTCGCCCCGGTCAGAACGCTGCGGATGGTGGCATCGTCGCTCATGCAGGCCTCCCCTGACAGAAAAAGGCGCCCGAGGCATGGGGCCCGGGCGCCGAAGTTGCGGAACGAGGGACAGTGACAAAGGCGCGGGGGTTCCGGTCCCACACCCTGTGACTGTGATCTAGAAACCCTAGCGCGGAATTAAAGACGCCGTCGCGCATCTGTGATCAGCGGGTCACCGCGGCATAAAGCGAGACCGCCGCCGCATTCGAGACATTGAGGCTGCCGAATCCCCCCGCGGCCGGAATGCGGGCCAGCACATCGCAGGTCTCGCGCGTCTTTTCGCGCAGGCCAGGCCCCTCGGCCCCCATCACCAGCGCCACCGGACGGGTGCCCGCCCCCGCCAGCGCGGCGGCAAGCGGGGTTTCCACCGCGCCGTCCAGCCCGATCAGCACATAGCCCGCATCCTTCAGCTCTGCCATGGCGTCCGAGAGGTTGGTCACCCGCAGATAGGGTTGCCGCTCCAGCGCACCGGAGGCGGTTTTCGCCAGCGCCCCGGTTTCCGGCGCCGAATGGTGGCGCGGGGCGATCACCGCGCGGGCGCCGAACACCTCGGCCGAACGCAGGACGGCGCCCACGTTATGCGGATCGGTCACCCGGTCCAGCAGCACCACCAAGGGCGCCCCCTGACCGGAGATCGCCACATCGGCAAGGCTGCCCCAGTCCAGCGGACGCGCCTCAAGCGCGGCGCCCTGATGGACAGAGCCTTCGTCGATCGGCGCCGAGAATTTGCGCGGGTCCACCACTTCGGGTTCCATCCCCGACGCGGCCACCGCCTCGGCCAGCTTGTCCAGCGCATTCTTGGTGACGATCAGCCGCAGCTTTTCCCGCCGGGGGTTCAGCAGCGCGTCGCGCACCGCATGAAGGCCGAACAGCCAGATCGTTTCCTTCGCCTCGACCTTGCGGTTCCGCTCTTTATCGACAACCCAGGCCGGTTTCTTCATCGCAAATCCCCGTTTCCGGCCCCTTCGCCGGGCCGCCGCTTTGCCCGACAGAAGGGCCAAACGCGCGCAAAGCGCAAGCGCAAAGGCGCGCGGGGGCCGGGCGGCGGCGGTGAAGGGCGGCGGGACAGCATATTCGCATTTCGGTGACTTCCGCCTCTTGACGCCCCCGGCCCCCTTGGCTATTCCCCGCCCTCAGTGGGCGATATGCTACAAGGTGTGGCAGCGGACTGTAACTCCGCCGAGGCGACTCATGCCTGGTTCGATTCCAGGATCGCCCACCATCTTTCCAAAAGTGATGCAGAACCAAAGGCTTCGGCCTTTGCTGCACCTTTTGGTCATGGCCGGGGCGCAGGCCCGCCCGCATCGCCAGAGGGGATGGGGCGGGATGCACAGGCGGCTGCACCGAGGCCGGGGCCGCCTGCCCGCCTTCCCTCTAGCGCTGCAGGGTCTGGAGGTATTCCGCGATCTGCACCAGCCGCACCGGCGTGGGGGTCTGGATCCCGTCGCCGCCATCATAGGGCACCAGCTCCGATTCGAGGAGCGGCCCGAACTGCGGCATCACCGCATGGCTGTCCTTGCCGCCGGTGTAGCCCCAGATCTTGGCCATCACCTTTGTCTTGGGAAAGGTGCCGCCGTTGCGGGCGGCCAATGTGGTCAGATTCGCGGGCTTTTTCGTCAGCCCGCCCGCCAGTTCGCCATCGCCCATGCCGCCCGCCCCGTGGCAGGCCGCACAATAGGTGGTGAAATCCTCGGCCCCGGTCGGGCGCTTGTCCTGCGGCAGGCAGGCGGCAAGGGCGAGGGGCAAAAGAAGCAGGACGGGACGCATGGGAAACCTCTTGGCAGGCGCGGGCTGGCTTTGACCGCAACATAGCGCGCGCCGGGCCGGAAAGGGAACTGCGGCCCGTGCCGCAAGCGGGACAAAGCAGCCGGGCAAAAGCGGGCGGGCAAAAGCGGGCGGGGCAAACTTGCCGATCCTGCCCCGACCCGCTAGGAACGTCCGAACCCGTTCCAATCCACCCTGCTTGCCCCAACCTGCTTGCCAAGAGGCCAAGATGCGTCTGTCCCGCTATTTCCTGCCCGTCCTGAAGGAAAATCCCGCTGAGGCGCAGATCGTCTCGCACCGCTACATGCTGCGCGCCGGCATGATCAAACAGCAGGCCGCGGGGATCTATTCCTGGCTGCCCTTGGGGTATCGGGTGCTGAAGCGGATCGAACAGATCGTGCATGAAGAGCAGATCCGCGCCGGGCATATCCCGCTTCTGATGCCGACGCTGCAACCGGCGGATCTGTGGCGCGAGTCGGGCCGTTATGACGACTACGGTCAGGAAATGCTGCGCATCAAGGACCGGCACGAGCGCGACATGCTCTACGGTCCCACCAACGAAGAGATGATCACCGACATCTTCCGCGCGCATGTCTCGTCTTACAAAGACCTGCCGCTGACGCTCTATCACATCCAGTGGAAATTCCGCGACGAGGTGCGCCCCCGCTTTGGCGTGATGCGCGGGCGCGAATTCCTGATGAAGGACGGCTACAATTTCGACGTGGACCGCGACGCGGCGCTGCACGCCTATAATCGCCATATGGTCAGCTATCTGCGCACCTATGAACGCATGGGCCTGACCGCGATCCCGATGCGCGCGGCCTCGGGCCCCATCGGCGGCGACAACACCCATGAATTCCTGGTGCTGGCCAATACCGGCGAGTCGGAGGTGTTTTACGATGACCGCGTGACCGGGCTGAAGCTGGGCCAGCGTGAGATCGACTATGACGACCGCGCGCAGGTGGCCGGCGTGTGTGAGGAATTCACCACGCTTTATGCCCGCACCGATGAGACGCATGACGGCGCCCTCTTCGACCAGATCCCGGAGGAACACCGCAAGGTGGGCCGCGGGATCGAGGTGGGGCAGATCTTCTATTTCGGCACCAAATATTCCGAATCCATGGGCGCCACCGTGGTGACCAAGGACGGCAGCAAGGTTCCGGTCGAAATGGGCAGCCACGGCATTGGCGTCAGCCGCCTGCTGGGCGCCATCATCGAGGCGAGCCATGACGACAAGGGCATCATCTGGCCCGAGGGCGTGACGCCCTTCCCCGTGGGCCTTGTGAACCTGAAGCAGGGCGATGCCGCGGCCGATGCCGCCTGCGCCGATCTGGAAAAGGCGTTGCTGGCCCGCGGGCTGGAACCGCTTTACGATGACCGCGACGAACGCGCGGGGGCGAAATTCGCCACGATGGACCTGATCGGCCTGCCCTGGCGCATCACCGTGGGCCCCCGCGGTCTGACCAATGGCGTTGTGGAACTGACCTCGCGCCGCACCGGCCAGTCGGAAGAGATGACGCCCGAGGCCGCCGTGGCCCGCATCGCGGAAATTTACGCCGCCCATCCCTGAGGCGCGCCGACCCGACCCAAGGCCCGCTTCCTCCGGAGGCGGGCCTTTTCATGCGCCCCCGCCCCGTGCCGCAGGCCTAATGAACGCCATTGTCAGGCAGGCCACAGATCCGGCGACGCGCGAAACATCGGCCTGCCCCGCAGCCCGCCCCCGGCGGCTGCCGGTCCCGTTGCTGATCGCCCTGCGGCATCCGGTCGCGGCGGGTACGCCCATATCCCCGAAGCCCCGCCTTTCCGTTGCGTCATGCACGGGGTTGTTCGTTGACAGGGGCCGCCGGGCGATGCTGTTTCTAAGGTCATCCTCCGGTAACCCAAAAGCTTTAGCCTGATCGCATGACCCTGCCCGACTATCACCGCCGCCTTCTGAAACGCCCCTATTCCGAGGGGGAGCTTGTCGCCGACGGCATCGTCCATGCGCTGGCGCTGCTGGCAGGGCTGATCGCCTTTCCGCTCCTGCTGTCCCATGCGCTGAACAATTCGGGCATAGGGATTTTCGCGGCGCTGGCGGTCTATGCGGCCGGGTTCTTCCTGATGTTCGGCTTTTCGCTGGCTTATAACATGGCCCCGCCCTCGGCGGTGAAATGGCTGCTGCGCCGGTTCGACCATTCGATGATCTATGTGATGATCGCGGGCACCTATACCGCCGTCATCGTGCAGTTCGACAGCCCGGCCTGGACCTGGGCCCTGGGTGTCGTGGTCTGGGTCGCAGCAGCCATCGGTATTCTGGTCAAGGTGCTGCTGCCCGGCCGCTATGACCGGCTGTCGATCCTGGCCTATATCCTTCTGGGCTGGGTCGGCGTGGCCGCCGCCGTGCCGGTCACCGCCGCGCTGCCCGCCGTCTCGGTCTGGCTGCTGGTCGCGGGTGGCGTGACCTATGTCGCCGGGGTGGCCTTCTATGTGTGGGAACGGCTGCGGTTCCAGAACGCGATCTGGCACCTCTTCGTGGCGGTGGCCGCGGGGCTTCACTTCGCGGCGATTGCCGTCTCTGTCGCCGCCTGATCCATCAGAACCACGACCGCGCCGCGCTTGTGCCCGCTGTCGGCCAGAGCATGGGCGCGGGCGATCTGGTCCAGCGGGAAGGTTGCGCCCAAAACCGACCGCAGCGCACCCTGCGCATAAAGGTCCAGCAGGTGCCGCATCGCCTCCGGCCCGTCCGCCGTGGTGGCGGGCAAGACCCGCAGCGTGCCGCGCCGGGGCCGCAGGGCCGCGCCCAGCATGGCGCCTAGGCTGGCCGTCACCGGCAAAAGCCGCCCGGCCGGCGCCAGCAAGGACCGGGACAGTGCCCAAGGCAGCGTCCCCGCCACATCCATCACCACATCCCATTGCCCCGCGGGCGGGCCGTCGCGATAGTCCCACACCGCCTGCGCGCCAAGGCCACGGACGAAATCATGGTTCTCGCGGCGGCAGACTGCGGTGACCTCTGCCCCCAGATGCCGGGCGATCTGCACCGCGGCACAGCCCACCTCGCCACTGGCGCCGTTGACCAGCACCCGCTCTCCGCTCTGGACCGCGGCCTTGCCGATCAGAAAATCCGCCGCCGTCAGCCCGCCGAACAGCAGTGCCACCGCCTCGGAATCGCCAAGGCCCGGCGGCGCCGGCAGCAGGCGGTCGGGCGCCACCGCGACCACCTCTGCATGCGCGCCTATGGCCATGCCGGTATTCCCCAGAACCCGCGCGCCCGACGGATCGACGCCGCAGAAGAACATGCCCAGAACCGGACGGCGGGGCCGGAATAGCCCAAAGGCCAGCCGCAGCCCGAAAGACAGGCCCGCAGGCGCCCGCGCGGCCCGGATGCGCGCATCGCCCACCGTCACCGCTGCCGCGGTCACCCGCACATGCACCTGCCCGGACCGCAGGGGTGGCAGGGGGATTTCGTCCACGGTCAGGACGGAGGGCGGGCCGTAGGCCCGGGCAAGCGCGGCTTTCATGGCGGGCATCTGGCCCCGGCGGCGGGGCGGGGCCAAGTCTGCCATTCCCCACCCCGATCACGCGAATCTGTGCCGCAACAGGACCCCGAGGTCCGCCCGTTCCTTGACCTTTCACCGCGCCCAAGTCAGGGTCCGCGCGACCCAAGAGACCGGACCCATGGCCGCCACGACCAAACTCTTTGCCGCCTTCGAATGGATGATCGCCTGGCGCTATCTGCGCGCCAAACGGGCCGAGGGCGGTGTCAGCGTCATGACATGGATCAGCCTGATCGGTATCACGCTGGCCGTCTTTGCGCTGATCGTGACGCTGGCGGTGCGCGCGGGCTTTCGCGAGGAATTCGTGCAGACGATCCTGGGCGCGAATGGCCATGTGACCGTCTACACCACCGAACGCACCGACGAAAACGGCCAGTCGATCAGCGGATTTCCCGATTATGAGGCGCTGGCCGCCCGCATCGCCGAAGTGCCGGGCGTGACCCGCGCCGCGCCCCTGATCAAGGCGCAGGTGATGGTCAGCGACGGGCAGGACAGCGCCGGGGCCGAGGTTTTCGGCATCTCTCCCGCCGATCTGAAGACCATCCCGCGCGTCGGAGACAACGCGCAGGGCATTGGCGACATTGAAAATTTCGGCAACGGCATCGCGCTCGGCTCCGGCATCGCGCGCGATCTGGGCGTCAGTGTGGGCGACCGGGTGCGGATCATCTCGCCCTCCGGCGTCAAGACCGCCATGGGATCGGCGCCACGGCAAAACGCCTATGAGGTGGTCTATATCTTCAACTCGGGCCGTTATGATATCGACAAGACCCGGATCTACCTGCCCTTCACCGAGGCGCAGAGCTTTTTCAACCGCGAAGGCTTTGCCGATGAGATCGAGGTTTCGGTGCAGAACCCCGACAATATCGGTGCCTATGCCCTGCCGATCCTGAATGCCGCCGGGCCCGATGCGCTGATCTGGACATGGCAGGACAGCGCGGGCAGCTTTCTGCGCGCGCTGGATATCGAAGACAATGTGATGTTCCTGATCCTGTCGATCCTCGTCCTGATCGCCTCGCTGAACATCGTCTCGGGGCTGATCATGCTGGTGAAGAACAAGGGCCGCGACATCGGCATCCTGCGCACCATGGGCCTGACCGAAGGGGCGGTCCTGCGGGTGTTCTTCATCTGCGGGGCGTTCACCGGGGTGATCGGCACGCTCTGCGGGCTGATCCTTGGATGCCTGCTGGCCACCTACATTGATCAGGTGATGAGCGCGATCAACTGGATCAACGGGGCCGAGGTCTGGGACCCCTCGATCCGCGGCATCTACAGCCTGCCCGCCAAGCTGCAGCTGAAGGACGTGCTTTCGGCCGTCAGCCTGTCCTTGGTCTTGTCCTTTGTCGTCACCATCTTCCCGGCCCGCCGCGCCGCCCGCATGAACCCGGTGGAGGCCCTGCGCTATGAATGACACTCTGGTTCTGGACGGGATCGAAAAGGGCTATAACCGCGGCAAGCCCAATGCGGTGCAGGTGCTGCATGGTGCATCGCTGCATGTCGCGGCGGGGGAAGTCGTCGCACTAGTCGCCCCATCGGGCGCAGGGAAATCAACGCTGCTGCACATAGCGGGGCTGCTGGACACGCCGGACACCGGCACGGTGCGGCTGAACGGGCGCGAGATGGGGGGCCTGGGCGACCGCGCCCGGACCGAGGCGCGGCGGCGCGAGGTGGGGTTCATCTACCAGTTCCACCACCTGCTGCCCGAATTCACTGCGCTGGAAAACATTGTCATTCCCCAGCTTGCCAACGGCACCCCCCGCGGCACGGCCGAGACCCGCGCGCGGTCCCTGCTGGAGAAGGTGGGCGTCGCCGCCCGCGCCGACCACCGCCCCGCCGCCCTGTCAGGCGGGGAACAGCAGCGGGTGGCCTTCTGCCGGGCGCTGGCCAATGGGCCGCGGCTTCTGCTGGCGGATGAACCGACCGGGAACCTCGACCCCGGCACCTCGGACACGGTTTTTGCCGCGCTGATGGAACTGGTGCGCGACACCGGCATGTCGGCCCTGATTGCCACTCATAACCTTGATCTTGCAGCCAGAATGGACCGCATCGTCCGGCTGGAGCGCGGCCGGGTTCTCTGACCCTCCGCACTGGCGTCGCGCGGGGGCTTGCCTTGTACGCTAATTCGTAATAATTGAAGTTACATGAAACGCGACAGCCGCCTCTCCGGTGTCCTGCATGCCCTTCTGCATATGGCAGAGCAGGACCAGCCCATGACCAGCGACACGCTGGCCCAATGCATGCAGACCCATCCGGTCGTGGTGCGCCGCACAATGGGCCTGCTGCGCGAGGCGGGGCTGGTCGCCTCGGCCCGCGGGCCATCGGGCGGCTGGCGGATCTCGGCCGATCTGGCGCAGGTCACCCTGCGGCAGCTGCATGACCTTCTGGGCGAACCCGCCGTCTTTGCCATCGGCAACCGGCATGAGGCGCCCGATTGCCTTGTCGAACAGGCGGTGAATGCCGCGCTGGACGATGCCTTCACCCGGGCCGAGGCGCTGCTTCTGGCCCGGTTCGCCGAAATCACGCTGGCGGATCTGGCCGCCGATTTCGCCCGGCGCCATGCCCGGGTGCGACACAGGGAAAGGGACTGACCATGCACGACCTGATCGTGATCGGGGGTGGTTTTGCCGGAATGGCCGCCGCCCTGCAGCTTCTGCGTGCCCGCCGCAAGGTGCTGGTGGTGGACGAGGGGCTGCGGCGCAACCGCTTTGCCTCCACCTCGCACGGGTTTCTGGGGCAGGACGGCGTACCGCCTGACACCATCGCCGCCACCGCGCGGGCGCAGCTGATGGCCTATCCCACGCTGACCTGGGTGGACGGTCGTGCCACCGCGGTGGCCGGGACGAAGGACGCCTTCACCGTCACCCTAGCCACGGGCGAGGTGCACCGGGGCACGCGCCTGCTCTTCGCCACCGGGCTGCGCGACATTCTGCCCGCGGTGCCGGGTCTGGCCGAACGCTGGGGGCAATCGGTATTCCACTGCCCCTATTGTCACGGCTACGAACTGGGCGAAGGTCCGCTGGGGGTCATCGCCACCGGGCCGATGTCGGTGCATCAGGCGCAGGTGGTGGCCGACTGGGGACCGGTGACGCTGTTCCTGAACGGCCAGCCCGCGCCAGAGGACCCCGCACTCTGCACCGATCTGGCCGCGCGCGGGATCCGGATCGAGACGGTGCCGGTCCTGGGGCTGGAGGGGGATGCCGAGGTATTGCTGGCCGACGGTCGCCGCGCGGTCTTTGCCGGATTGTTCACCGCCCCGCGCTGTGAGCCCTCCACCCCGCTGGCCGCCGGGCTGGGCTGTGCATTGGAGGAGACTCCCTTCGGTACCCAGATCCGCGTGGATGCGATGAAGGAAACCAGCATTCCCGGGGCCTTTGCCTGTGGCGACGTGGCGCGGACCCCGCACTCAGTGACGCTGGCGGTGGCCGACGGCGCCTGGGCCGGGGCAACCGTCCACCGCTCGCTGATGTTCCCCTGAGCCGTTCGCGGGCGTGGCCCGCCCCCTTGCCTGCCATCAACCGTCCTGAATTGCCGCATCCGGCCCGCCTCCCCTTGCGCGGGGGGACGGGCCGGGCAATATCGGAGGATGGGCCGGAACGGCCGCACGGGCCTCTGGCCGGAAGGATGACAAGATGGCGCTGCCGATCCGCGATCAGGTGAAATACTGGGGCCTTGCCGCCCTGATCCTGATGCTGCTCCTGTGGCTGATGGGCAATGTCCTGCTGCCCTTCGTCGTGGGCGGAGCCATGGCCTATTTCCTTGATCCGGTGGCCGACCGGCTGGAACGCGCGGGCCTGTCGCGCACCGGCGCCACCGTGGTGATCGGCCTTGCCGCGGTTCTGCTGATGATCCTTCTGGTCCTCTCGATCATCCCCACGCTGGTCAATCAGCTGGCCGCGCTGGTGAATGCCGCGCCCGATATCGTGAAGCGGCTGGAAAGCTTCCTGATGGATCAGTTCCCGCAGCTGGCGGATTCCACCTCCACCATGCGTCAGACGCTGTCCTCGATCGGCAAGGCCATCCAGGAACGCGGCGGAGAGCTGGCGAATGGCCTCCTCAGCTCGGCCATGGGGATCGTCTCCATGGTGGTCTTCCTGCTGGTGGTGCCGGTGGTGGCCTTCTACATGCTTCTGGACTGGGACCCGATGGTGAGCCGGGTCGATGCGCTTTTGCCGCGCGACCATGCCCCCGTCGTGCGCCGCCTTGCGCGTGAGGTGGATACAGTGCTGGCGGGTTTCCTGCGCGGGCAGGTCATGGTCTGTCTTGTCCTTGGCACCTATTATGCCGTCGCGCTGATGATCGCGGGGCTGCAGTTCGGGCTGATCGTCGGCGCCATCGCAGGCGCGATCACCTTCATTCCCTATGTCGGCGCGCTGGTCGGCGGCGCACTGGCCATCGGCCTTGCGCTGTTCCAGTTCTGGGGGGACTGGCTGTCCATCGGCATCGTCGCCGCCATCTTCGCGCTTGGCCAGTTTCTGGAAGGCAATGTGCTGACGCCGAAGCTGGTGGGCAAATCGGTCGGCCTGCATCCGGTCTGGCTGCTGCTGGCGCTTTCGGTCTTCGGCTCGCTCTTCGGGTTTGTGGGGATGCTGGTCGCCGTGCCGGTGGCTGCGGTGATCGGAGTGGTCGTGCGTTTCGCGGTTGAGCGGTATCAGACCAGCCTGCTGTTTACCGGACAGGGCGGACAGGTGCCTGCACAGAGACCTGCGCAGACGGTGGTCTCGGTCCCGATGACGCCCCTGCCCCCGGCCGAAGGGGACCGCGGGTGAGCCGGCAGCTGATCCTTGACCTGCCGCCGCTGGAGAATTTCACCCGCGCGGGGCTGATCGTCACACCGGCCAACCGGCTGGCGCTGGCGGCGCTGGACGGCTGGCAGGGCTGGCCGGGCGGCAAGATGGTGCTGGCCGGGCCTTCGGGTGCGGGCAAGACCCATCTGGCACGGATCTGGGCCGCGGACAGCGGTGCGACCGTGGTTTCGGCCACCGCGCTGGATGATCCCGACCGGCTGGCGCGCCATGGCGCCGTCGCGGTCGAGGATGCAGACCGCATCGCGGGCGAACCGGCGGCAGAGCGGGCGCTCTTCCACCTGCACAACCTGCTGCTGCCCGCGGGGCGGCTGCTGGTGACGGCCGCCACCCCGCCGCGCGACTGGGGTCTGGGACTGCCCGATCTGTTGTCGCGGATGCAGGCCGCGCCCCTGACCCGGCTGGAGGCACCGGATGACACGCTTCTGCACGGCGTCCTGACCAAGCTGTTCTCGGACCGCCAGATCGCGCCGCCGCCGGGGCTGATCTCCTATCTTCTGACGCGGATGCCGCGGTCCATCGGCGCCGCGCGCGCCGTGGTGGCAGAGCTGGACGCCCGCGCTTTGGCCGAAGGCCGCACGGTCGGCCTGCGTCTTGCTGCCGAAATCCTTCATGACACCCCGGACGATTGACCTGTTTCCCCGATTGCACCCCAGATGACCCAGACCGATTTCCTGAAATCCCCCTTCGCCGTCCCCCTCTCTCTGCCTGAGGAGGAAACCTCTGGCCCTGAACGGTTTTTCAACCGTGAGCTCAGCTGGCTGGCCTTCAACTGGCGCGTGCTGGAAGAGGCCGCGAACCCCGCCGTTCCCCTGCTGGAGCGGCTGCGTTTCCTGTCGATCTCGGCCACCAATCTGGATGAATTCTACACCGTCCGGGTGGCCGGGCTGCGGGCGCTGGTGCGCACCGGCAACAGCACGCCTTCCGAAGACGGGCGCAGACCAGCCGAGCAGTTGCGGATGATCCACGCCGATGCGCGGCGGCTGATGCAGGCGCAGCAGATCAAGTTCAAGAAGCTGCGGGCCGCAATGGAAGATGCGGGGATCGTGCTTCTGACCCGGTCCAAGCTGACCGCGCGCGACCTGAAATTCCTTGAGGATTACTTCCTGTCCAATGTCTTTCCGGTGCTGTCGCCGCTTGCGATCGACCCGGCCCACCCCTTCCCCTTCATCCCCAACACCGGGTTTTCTCTGGCGCTGGAGCTGGAGCGGATCACCGACCGCCGCCCGCTGAAGGCGCTGCTGCCGATTCCGCAGCAGATTGCCCGTTTCGTGAAACTGCCCTGCAAGGAAGGCGAAGACCGTTTTCTGCCGCTGGAAGAGCTGTTGCTTCTGCATCTGGACATGCTGTTCCCCGGCTATGCCGACCGCGGCCATTGCACCTTCCGGGTGCTGCGCGACAGCGATCTGGAAGTCGAGGAAGAGGCCGAAGACCTTGTGCGCGAATTCGAGACGGCGCTGAAACGCCGCCGCCGGGGCGAGGTGATCCGGCTGAAGATGTCGGCCGGGGCACCGCCGGAACTGCGCGCATTGATCATGGAAGAGCTGCACGTCGCCGAGGAGGAGGTGGTCGAGGTCCGCGGCCTGCTGGGCATGGCCGATCTGAAGGCGCTGGTCCTGCCCTCACGCCCCGATCTTCTGTGGCCGCCGTTCAAGCCGCGGGTGCCGGAACGGGTCCAGGACCACGAAGGCGACATGTTCGCGGCGATCCGCCAGAAGGACATGCTGCTGCACCACCCCTATGAGACCTTCGACATGGTGGTGCGCTTTCTGGAACAGGCGGCGCGCGATCCGAACGTTCTGGCGATCAAGCAGACGCTTTACCGCACCAGCTGGGACAGCCCGGTCGTCAGCGCTTTGTGCGAGGCGGCCGAGGCGGGCAAATCCGTCACCGCACTGGTGGAGCTGAAAGCCCGCTTCGACGAGGCGGCGAACATTAGGCAGTCCCGCCGTCTGGAACGTGCAGGCGCCCATGTCGTCTATGGTTTCATGAACCTGAAGACCCATGCGAAGATTTCCACCGTCGTCCGGCGCGAAGGCGACAGTCTGGTCACCTATACCCATTTCGGCACCGGGAACTATCACCCGATCACCGCGCGGATCTACACCGACCTCAGCCTGTTCACCTGCGATGCGGCCCTTGGGCGCGATGCGACCAAGGTGTTCAACTACCTGTCGGGCTATGTGCAGCCGCAGGGGCTGGAGAATCTGGCGATTTCGCCGATCAGCCTGAAGCCGCGGCTTCTGGACCTGATCGCGGCCGAGGCGGACCATGCCCGCGCCGGACGCCCGGCGGAGATCTGGGCCAAGATGAACAGCCTGATCGACCCGCAGGTGATTGATGCGCTTTATGCGGCCAGCGGCGCCGGGGTGAAGATCAGCCTTGTCATCCGCGGCATCTGCGGCCTGCGCCCCGGTATCCGCGGCCTGTCCGAGAACATCCGGGTGAAATCCATCGTGGGCCGGTTTCTGGAACACTCGCGCATCGTCTGTTTCGGCGCGGGCCACGGCCTGCCGGCGCAGGGCGCGCGGGTGTTTCTGTCCTCGGCCGACTGGATGGGGCGCAACCTGAACCGCCGGGTCGAGACGCTGATCGAGGCGATGAACCCCACGGTGAAAAGCCAGATCCTCAGCCAGATCATGGCCGCCAACCTGGCGGATGAGGCGCAAAGCTGGGTGCTGATGCCCGACGGCAGCTATCGCCGCACCCTGCCGCAGGACCACGTGCCCTTCAGCTGCCACCGCTTCTTCATGGAGAACCCCTCGCTGTCTGGCCGCGGCACGGCTGGGGCAAAGGATGCCCCCCGGCTGGCCCCCGCCCGTGATGAGCAGGTGGCGCGGGGCTGAATGCCTCGCTGATCCTGTTGATTCGGCAACGGAATTTTTTGCAGCGCGAAAGATGCTGCGATGCAGGCGGTTGACCCAGCGCCGCAGCATGGCAATCATGGCGCGCAACTCACGGGAATCGCCTCATGGCCATCGACGGACCCTCCGCCCTCACGTCCCATGGCGAAGACGACTGGGAGCCCTTTGGCCGCCGTCTGTTTCAGGACGATTCGACCCGCGCGCTCAGCCGGGTCGGCGTGGTGGATGTGGGCTCGAACTCGGTCCGGATGGTGGTCTTTGACGGTGCAGCGCGCAGCCCGGCCTATTTCTACAATGAAAAGATCATGTGCGGGCTGGGCAAGGGGCTGGCCGAGACCGGCCGCCTGAACCCCGAAGGCCGCAAGCGTGCTTTGTCCGCGCTGCGCCGTTTCGCGCTTCTGGCCAAGGGGATGCAGGTGGACCCGTTCACCGTGGTCGCCACCGCCGCCACGCGTGAGGCGCTGGACGGACCGGAATTCCAGGAAGAGGTGTTCCGCGAGACCGGCCTCAGGCTGCATGTGATCGACGGCGACGAAGAGGCGCGGCTGTCGGCGCAGGGTGTCCTTCTGGGCTGGCCCGATGCCAAGGGGCTGGTCTGCGACATCGGCGGCAATTCCATGGAACTGGCGCGGATCGGCGACGGGCAGGTGGGCAAGCGTGTCTCGACCCCGCTTGGCCCCTTCCGCCTGCAACAGCTGGAAGGCGGGCCGAAACGGCGCAAGGATCACATCGACCGCATCCTGAAGGACGCCCAGTCAAAGCTGAAATCCACCGGGGAACGGATCTATCTGGTCGGAGGCAGCTGGCGCGTCATCGCCCGGCTGGACATGGAGCGGCGGAACTATCCCCTTCTGGTGCTACACGAATACCGCATGACGCCGCAGGGCCTTCTGGACACGCTGGACTGGATCGCGGCCTCGGATCTGGCGATCCTGCGGGCCCGCACCGGCACCGGGGCCGAGCGGATGGAACTGGTCCCCATCGCCTGCGAGGTGCTGCGCGAGCTGATCGCCGTGCTGAAGCCGAAAGAGATCGACGTTTCTGCCTATGGCATCCGTGAGGGGCTGCTCTATGAACAGATGCCCGAAAAGCTGCGCGAGCGGGACCCGCTGATCGAAGCGGCCCGGATGACCGAACGCACCCAGGCCCGGATGCCGGGCTTCGGCAAGAAGCTGTTCGAATTCCTGCAGCCTTTGTTCCGCGATGCGGGTGAACAGCGGCTTCGGCTGATCAAGGCCGCCTGTCTTCTGCATGACAGCACATGGCGGGCCCATCCCGACTACCGGGCCGAGGCCTGTTTCGACAATGCCACCCGCGCCAATCTGGGCGGGCTGGACCATACCGGCCGCGTCTTTCTGGGGCTGGCGCTGCTGCACCGCTACAAGAACAGCCGCTCCGGCAACCGGATGGAACCGCTGTTCCGTCTGCTGTCGGATGCCGACATCCAGCAGGCCGAGGTTCTGGGCAAGGCCATGCGCTTTGGCGCGATGTTCTCGGTCGGCGATCCGGCCCGGGCGGGGCGGCTGGTCTGGATGCCGAAAAAGCGCGTTCTGGGGCTGGAACTGTCCGAGGAAGGCGCGGGCCTGTTCGGAGAGGTGGCACAGGCGCGCTTTGCCGCGCTGGCCGTGGCCCTGAAGGCGCAGACCCGGATCGCCCTTGCCGCCGAGGCGGGCTGATGCTGGTATTCGACCATTTCGCCGTGGCGGCTGCCACGCTGGCCGAAGGTGTGGCCGCTGTTGAGGCGGCGCTTGGCCTGCCGATGGCAGGCGGTGGCGCGCATCCTCTGATGGGCACGCACAACCGGCTGATGGGCATGGGCGATCTGTATCTGGAAGTCATCGCCATCGACCCTGCCGCCCCGCCCCCCGGGCGACCGCGCTGGTTCGACCTTGACCGCTTCTCCGGCCCGCCGCGGATCACCAACTGGGTCGCGGCCTGCGAGGATATCGGCGCGGAACTCGCCGCCTCGCCCGCTGGTGCGGGGGTGGAAACCCCGGTCGCGCGCGGCGATTTCCGCTGGCGCATGGGCATTCCGGCCGACGGGCGCCTGCCGTTCGACGGTGCCTTTCCGGCGCTGATCCGCTGGGACGGGCCGCATCCCGCGCCCCTCCTCCCCGACACCGGCCTGCGGCTGCACCGGCTTGAAATCGCGCATCCCGAAACCCCTGCCCTGCGCGCCGCGCTGGCGGGCCGGTTCGGCGATCCGCGCGTCACCCTCACCGAAGGCCCGCACAAGGCGATGCGCGCCGAATTCGACACGCCGCATGGCAGAAGGAGCCTTGAATGATCCGGGACGCCAATCCCTCTGACGCCCCGGCACTGGCCTCGCTCTGGAATCCGTGGATCACCGGCACCGCCATCACCTTCAATCCGGTGCCGAAATCCGCCGATGACATTGCGGCGATGATCTTTGCCCGGCAGGCTGGCGGACAGGCCTTCGTTCTGGCCGAGAAGGAGGGCGGCCTTCTGGGTTTTGCCACCTACGGACAATTCCGCGGCGGCCCCGGCTATGCCCATACGATGGAACATACAGTGATCCTGAACCCCGGCGCCCGCGGCCACGGCCATGGCCGCGCCCTGATGGCAGCGGTCGAGGATCACGCCCGTCTGGCCGGACACCGGCTGATGATCGGGGCAGTCTCGGGCGAGAACACCGAGGGGCGCGCCTTCCACGAAGCCGTGGGCTATACGCTTTACGGCACGCTGCCGCAGGCCGGGTTCAAGTTCGGACGTCACATGGATTTGTGGCTTCTCGGGAAATTGCTCTGACATTTCCGCTGCGGCGCGGCTATGATCCGGTCATGTCGATCTGGACCCGCATCGCCGACGCCCTCGCCGCCCTTGCCAAGGGAGAGCCGCTTTCCGCGGTTTTCGACATTTTGCGCGGTGCCGCGGCCCCTGAACGGACCATCGGCTTCACCATCGCCGTGCTGTCGCTGGGCGCCAAGATGGCCAAGGCCGATGGCGAGGTGACCCGTGACGAGGTGACCTCGTTCCGCCGCATCTTCACCTTTCCCGAGGGCGAGGAAGAGCATGCCGCCCGCGTCTTCAATCTGGCCCGGCAGGATGTGGCGGGCTTCGACGCCTATGCCCGCAAGATCGCCCGCCTGTTCAACCCCGAAGGCCGCCGCCTCTGCGCCGACGACCACCATGTTCTGGTCGATGTGCTGGAGGCTTTGTTCCAGATCGCGCTGGCCGATGGCAGCTATCATCCCGGCGAAGATGTCTTTCTGGCCCATGTGGCCGAGATCTTCGGGCTGGACGAAGGCTGCTTCCGCGCCGTCCGCGCCCGGCTGGTCGAAGGCGCGCCGCGCGACCCCTATGACGTGCTGGGCATCCCCCGCACCGCCTCGGTCGAAGAAGCGCGCCGCGCATGGCGCGTTCTGGTACGCGACACCCATCCCGATGCGATGATCGCCCGCGGCGTCCCGCCCGAGGCGGTGAAACTGGCCGAACGCCGGCTCATCGCCATCAACGCCGCCTGGAAGGACATCGCCGACCGGAAGGCCGCCTGATGCGCGACAACGTGCTGCGGCTGGCCACCTATAATGTCGAATGGTTCAACGCCCTGTTCGACGATCAGGGGCGGCTCTGGGAAGACGGCGCCCCCTCCTCCCGCTATCACATCACCCGCGCCGGACAGACGGGCGCGCTTGGCATCGTCTTCACCGCGCTCGATGCCGACGGCATCATGATCGTCGAAGGGCCCGACACCAATTCCCGCCGCTCCACCGTGCGCGCGCTGGAGACATTCGCCGCGAAATACGGGCTCCGGACAAGCCGGGCGATCCACGGCTTCTCCTCGGAAACCGAACAGGAAATCGCCTTCCTCTACGATCCCGCCCGCCTGTCCGTCCGCCATGATCCCCGCGGCGACCCCACCGGCAAGAAGGGCAGCCGGCTGGCCCCCCGCTTCGACGGCACCTTCCGCTACGATCTTGACGCCGACCACGCGCCCGACACGATCCGCTTTTCCAAACCGCCCTTGGAACTGGTCCTGCGCACGCCGGGCGGCCACCGCCTGCGGGTGATCGGCGTCCATGCCAAATCCAAGAACCCCCATGGCGCCACCGACGAGGCCAGCGCCATGCGCGTCTCGATCGAGAACCGCAGAAAGCAGCTGGCGCAATGCATCTGGCTGCGCCAGCGGGTCGAGGAACACCTGAGCCGCGGCGAAAGCCTTGTGGTGATGGGCGATTTCAATGACGGCCCCGGTCTGGACGAATTCGAAAAATTGTTCGGGAAATCCGGGATCGAGATCGTGCTGGGCGAAGGGGCGCCGCCCGCGCTGCGGCTCTGTGACCCGCATGCCCAGATGGCCCTGAACGCGCGGATCGGCTTTGCCCCCACCACCGCACGGTTCTACCTTGCGCCGAAGAAACGCTATTTCGAAGCGCTCCTCGATTTCGTCATGGTCTCGCCCGGCATCGCCGCCCGCCAGCCGGAATGGCGGATCTGGCACCCGTTCAACGATCCCATGGTCACCGCCGTCCCCGAACTGCGCGAGGCGCTGCTGCAGGCGTCGGACCATTTCCCGGTCACCATCGACATTCCGCTGGAGGCGCCGCCCGGCAGGACCCCGCCCGTTCCGCCCGGCTGAATTGCGCGCGTGCCGGGGCCGCCCCATATTGGGGGCAGTGCTTTGCAGTGCCGGACCGGAGGATTCATGCCCGCCGCAAACATGCGCCCCGCTAATACCCGCCCCATGCGCCTGAAATCCCTGCTCCTGCGACCCGCGCCGGTTCTGGCCGCGCTGGCACTGGCCGCGCCGCCGTCTGTGCTTGGCGCCCAGACCGATCCCCCGGCCGCAGCAGAATCCCCCGATGAAGGCTTCTCGCTGATGGAAGAGGGGGCGAAACTCCTCTTCCGCGGCCTCATGCAGGAGATGGAACCCGCGCTCGACGAGATGGGCCGGACGCTGGAAGAGTTCCGCCCCCTGATCGAGGAATGGGGCCCGCAACTGCGCGAGGTGGCCCGGCTGATGGGCGATATCGAAAACTACAACCCGCCGGAAATCCTGCCCAACGGCGATATCCTGATCCGCCGCAAGACGCCGCTGGTGCCCGCCCCGCTGGAAAAACCCGCCCCCGGCGCCGAAATCGAACTGTAATCCACCTTCATCTTGGCTAAAATATCCCGGGGGGCGGCGAAGCCGGGGGGCAGCGCCCCCCCTCTCGCCGGTGCAGGCCAGGGGCCTGCGCCGGGACATGGCATGCGGCCCTCGGGGCCGCTCCGCGAGGTCAGCCTGCGGAAAGCACTGCGCCTCAGCCCGGCAGCGCCGCCACCAGCGCGGCGAAATGCTCGCCCCGCTTCTCGAAATTCGGATATTGGTCGAAACTCGCCGCGGCGGGGGCCAGCAGTACCACCTCACCCGGCTCGGCTTCTGCCGCGGCCTGCGCCACCGCCGCCTCCATCGTCTCGGCAATCACATGCGGGGTCTGGCCGATCTGCAGCGCGAAGTCCCGCGCGGAATGGCCGATCAGATAGGCCTTCACCACCGGGCCCAGCAAAGGCTCCAGTGCGGCGATGCCGCCGTCCTTGCCCATGCCGCCCGCGATCCAGCGGATCTTCGGGAAAGCCTGCAGCGCCTTGGCGGCACTGTCCACATTGGTCGCCTTGGAATCATTGATGAATTTCACGCCACCAATCTCGCGCAGCAGCTGGCTGCGGTGCGGCAGCCCGGCAAAGCTGTGCAGGGCCTCTTCGATCAGCTTGGGCGCCAGGCCAAGCGCCCGCGTCGCCGCATAGGCCGCGCAGGCGTTCTGATGGTTATGCGCGCCCGGCAGCCCGGCAATCCCGCGCAGGTCGATGCTGGCCACCTGCCGTCCCTTGCGCCATTCCGCCAGAAACCCTTTGCGCGCGAAGACCGACCAGCCGAACCCCTCCAGCTTCGTCCCCGAGGAAATCCGGATCACCCGGTCATCCCCCGGCCCCTGCCCCAGCTGGTTGGCCAGATACCGGCCTTCCGTCTCATCCACCCCCACGACCGCACGGTCCGGCCCGCCCTCGGCGAACAGCCGGCGCTTGGCCGCGAAATAGCCGCCCATGCCGTTATGCCGGTCCAGATGATCGGGCGAGAGATTGGTGAAGACCGCCACATCGGGCGTCAGCGCGCGGGCAAGATCGGTCTGGTAGCTGGACAGTTCCAGCACCACCACCTCGCCATCCTGCGCCGGGTCGATCGACAACACGCCCTTGCCGATGTTGCCCGCCATCTGCGTCGGGCGCCCGGCCTCTTGCAGGATATGGTGGATCAGCGCGGTCGTGGTGGATTTGCCGTTCGATCCGGTCACCGCCACCACTTTGGGCATGGTTTCGAAATCATCCCAGGCCGGACCGGCCCAGCTTTGGAAGAACAGGCCGATGTCATTGTCCACCGGCACGCCCGCCTCCAGCGCGCGGGCGATCACCGGATGGGGTTTCGGGTAAAGATGCGGTATCCCCGGCGAGGTGACGAGGCAGGCCACCCCTTCCAGCGCGGCATTGCGGGTCAGATCGGTCAGGACAAAGCCTTCGGCCTCGGCCTTGGCGCGCGCCTCGGGGCTGTCGTCCCACAACAGGGGCTCCGCGCCGCCCGCCTCCAGCGCCTGCGCCGTGGCCAGACCCGACCGGCCCAAGCCCAGAACCGCCACCCTCTGCCCCTGATAGCCCCGAACCGGGATCATCGCCGCCCCCTTTGCCGCCTTTGCCCAAGCCATAGGAGACGCGGGCGCAAAGCGGAAGGCCCCTTACGGCATCTGCCCCCTTACGGCATCTGCATCGTCACCACCGGCCACAGCGACAGGACCAGCACCACCGCCATTGCCCCGTTGAAGAGGCGCAGCCGGACGGGATGCTCCAGCCAGCGGCGCAGCCCCTGCCCCGCCGCCGCCCAGACCGAAATCGACGGCAGCCCGACCGCCATGAACCCCGCCGCCACCGCCAGATAGGCCGCGGCCGAAGGTTGGGCGACATAGGCCGTCACCGCGCCCAGGCTCATGGCCCAGGCCTTGGGGTTGACCCATTGGAATGCCGCCGCCTGCAGCAGCGTCATCGGCCGCGCGCCGACCCGCCCGCTGCCGGGGGCGCCTGCGCGGGCAATCTTCCACGCCAGCCAGAGCATATAGGCGACCGAGGCCACCTTCAGCAGCGTCAGCGCCGGCGGCCAGGCGCGGAACAGCCCGGCGACGCCCAGGCCGGTGGCGCTGACCAGCACCCCCATGCCAAGGCTGATCCCCAGCATATGCGGCAGCGTGCGGCGGAACCCGAAGTTCACCCCAGAGGCCAGCAGCATCATATTGTTCGGCCCCGGTGTCACCGTGGTCACGAAGGCAAAGCCGAGCAGGGCAAGGTACAGATCCCATGTCATGGCGCAATCTTTGCGCTGCAATTCGCGGTGAATGATTGCAATCTGCATCGCCTGATCGCACTATACACAACAAATGACCGATATTGACGCCACAAACAGCCGGATATTGCGAGAGCTTTTGCGCGACGGTCGCCTGACCAATCTTGCTCTGGCCGAGCGGGTGGGCCTGTCGCCCAGTGCCTGCCTGCGCCGTGTGCAGGAGATGGAGCGGGCGGGCATCATCAAGGGCTATCGCGCGGTGCTGGACGGGGAAAAGACCGGCACCGGCTTTGTCGCCTATGTGACCGTTGGCCTGAACACCCACACCAAAGCTGCGCAGGAGGCGTTCGAGCGTGCCGTGTCCCGCGCGCCGCAGGTCCGGGAATGCCACAACATCACTGGCAACGTCGAATACCTCCTCCGGGTCGAAACCGCCGATCTGGCCAGCTACAAGCATTGGCACACCGATATTCTGGGCGTGCTGCCGCAGGTGCAGACCGTGGTCACCCATGTCGTGATGGGCAGCCCCAAGGATGACCGCGGCTGAACCGGCACATCCGGCGGGAACGGAATTCCCCGCCGCCGGTCCGCGATGAAACTCCCGCATCTTCAAGTTGAAAATTTCGGATATCCCGTTCCACTGCCGCCCATTGCCGGGCCGCAGGTCGCCGCCTAAACTTCGCCCGCAATCCGGGAGGAACGATATGACCGACAGACCGCAGGGCTTTGACACGCTGGCCATTCACGCCGGCACCGCGCCCGACCCCGCCACCGGCGCGATCCAGACGCCGATCTACCAGACCACCGCCTATCAGTTCAAAGATGCCGACCATGCCGCGCGGCTCTTCAATCTGCAGGAAGTGGGCTACATCTATTCGCGGCTGACGAACCCGACGGTTGCGGCTCTGGCCAATCGGGTGGCCGCGCTGGAAGGGGCGGCGGGCGGGATCGCCTGCTCCTCTGGCCATGCCGCGCAGATCATGGCGCTGTTTCCGCTGATGGGGCCGGGCCGCAACATCGTGGCCTCGACCCGGCTTTACGGCGGCACGATCACCCAGTTCAGCCAGACCATCAAACGCTTCGGCTGGTCGGCCAAATTCGTCGACACCGACGATCTGGCCGCGGTCGAGGCGGCGGTGGACGACGACACCCGCGCAATCTTCTGTGAAACCATCGCCAATCCGGGCGGCTATATCAGCGATATCCCCGCGCTGGCACGCATTGCCAACCTGAAGGGCATTCCGCTGATCGTGGACAACACCACCGCCACGCCCTGGCTGGCCCGGCCCATCGAGATGGGGGCCACGCTGGTCGTGCATTCGGCCACCAAATACCTGACCGGGAACGGCACCGTCACCGGTGGCATCGTGGTCGATTCGGGCAAGTTCGACTGGTCGCAGAACGACAAATTCCCCAGCCTGTCGCAGCCGGAGCCCGCCTATCACGGCCTGGCCTTCCACCCCGCGCTTGGGGCCATGGCCTATACGTTCCATTCCATCGCCGTGGGCTTGCGCGATCTGGGCATGACGATGAACCCGCAGGGCGCGCATTACACGCTGATGGGCGTCGAGACGCTGGGCCTGCGGATGGAACGGCATGTGAAGAACGCCCAGATCGTGGCCGACTGGCTGGAGCAGGATCCGCGGGTGGAGTATGTCACCTATGCCGGGCTGAAATCCTCGCCCTGGCATCGCCGGGCCGAGGCGCTTTTGCCCAAGGGGGCGGGTGCGCTGTTCACCTTCGCGCTGAAGGGCGGCTATGACACCTGCGTCAGCCTGATCAACAATCTGAAGCTGTTCAGCCATGTCGCCAATCTGGGCGATACGCGCAGCCTTGTGATCCACTCTGCCTCGACCACGCACCGGCAGCTGAGCGAAGAGCAGCAGATCGCCGCGGGCGCGGCGCCGAATGTGGTGCGCGTCTCCATCGGGATCGAGGATGTGGCCGATATCATCGCCGATCTGGATCAGGCGCTGACGGCGGCGACCGGACAGTCCCGCTAAGGACTTCGCGCCCCGCCGTCAGAACAGCGGCGGGGCGGGGAACATCCCTTTTGGCATGGCAGCCAACCAGCCGAACCGCACCGAGGAGGAGGAGGCCCCCGGCCCCTCCCAGCTCAGCGACAGGGATTGCAGGCGGCAGGGTCGCCCGGCCGCCTCGCTCTCGGCGCAGACCTGACCGGCGGCGGCAACCAGCGCGGTCAGCGCCTCTTGCGGAGTCGCAGCGGCAAGGTCCGGTCCCGTCGCATCGGGGTTCACCCAATCCGCGTGATGGATCACCGTGGCCAGATCGGGCAGCGGCAGCGGGCCGGGTTTCTGCGTGAAGGCCAGCCGGAACCGGAATTCCGCCGTGCCGGTGGCCGGGTCGAAACTGTCTTTCACCGCCCGGGCCAGAATCACCCGGCAGCCCGAGGCCCAGTCCGCCAGCAGCGGGCGGCAGAGGTCCAGCGCCAGAATAGGCGCGCGGATATCGGCGAACACCCCCGCAAAGACCGCATCCGGCAGCCGCTCGCCCGCGGCCAGCAGCGTGGTCAGCGGCAGGCGCAGCACGATCTGCACCTCTCTCCCCTCGACAAAGCGGTCCTGTTTCAGAAAGCCCGCGGCCTCGGCCTGTTCGACCAGTCCGCCACCGGGCGAGATCAGCCAGTCCTGTTCGGGCACCGCGGCATCCTGCGGGGCGGGCGCACCCGCCATTGCGGCAAAGGGTCCGGCGCGGACCTCCGGCGCGGGCGCCGTGGCGGTCGGCGTGCCGCGATGGGTCTGCCAATATTGCCAGCCCGCGGCCCCGCCCGCAAAGACGACCAACGCAAGACCAAGGAAAAGAACGATCCGCACCAGCATGTTACATGCCCCCTTCCAACGTCAGGTTCTTCAGATCCCCCCAGGCGAAGGCCGCGGCAATGGCCTCCACCCGCGCGGCAAAGCCCTGCCCGGCACGGTCCATCGCCGGGGTTTCCAGATATTGGTCCTGCGTCAGGCTGACGGGGGCACCCTTCACCGGGGCAAAGACCGCCCGCGCCTCGGGTGTGGCAGGCAGCGGACCGGCGACTGCGGCCGTGGCCGCCAGCCAGCCACCGGCCAGTGTTTCACCCGCGCCATAGCCGAAGGCTGACCGAAACCAGCCGTCCCACGCGGCGACCTGTGCGGCGAACTGCGCCTCTTTCGCGGCCACGTCGTCGGGGCGGATCGCGCCATTGGCGACGGATTGATAATAGAGATGCCCGGGGTTCAGCGGATAGAAGGGCAAGAGGCCGCAGGCCTGAAGCTCCGCCCCGCGCAGGACCTCGACCGGAACGTCGGCGGGCAGGTTGGCCACGCCCATCTGATCGCCGCCCAGCAGGACCACCCGCTCCAGCCTTGCGCCGGGGGAAAGATGCAGGTTCACGATCTGCCGGCCATAGCCCGCCTCGACCACCAGATAGACCGGGGCAGCGGTTTCGGTCACGGCCACGTCAAAGGACTGATACCCCAGCCCCGCGGCCGAGGGCCGGTGCCGGCCGCCATGATCGCGCGCGACATTGACCAGGACCTGCACCGCCTGGGCCAGATCGGCGTCGTTATAGGTGGCCAGCGCCAGCGTCATACCGGTATCGCCACGCTGTCCCACATGGGCAAAGGCCGCCCCGGCCGAAGGCGGCGTGGGCAGGCAGCCCGCCAGCGGTGCCAGCACGGTCAGCGGCCCGGTCTCGGCATCGCGCACACGGGCGGAATAGTCAGCGACCACATCCCCGACAAAGGCCGCCCCGCCCCCTGCAAGCCCGGCAATCGGGCCTGAAACCTTCCAGCCATCCGAACTGTCGCGCAGATAGTCCAGCGGGGCGCGCCCCTCTTCGCCCCGGGTCGCATAGCCGCGGTCCATCAGCATCTGCGGATCGCCCATCGTCTCCAGAAAGGCGATGGCCCGCGCGGGCAGCACATTTTCAAAGGCCCGCGGCCCAAGGCTGACCAGCAGGAACACAAAAAGCGCAAGGACGCCGACGATCACCAGGCTGACCGGACCGCGAACCATGAAAAACCCCCGAAAGCGTATGGCCTCCGGGGGTTCTGCGGTTCAAATACGGCGAAAACGCGCCGGAAGCGGGAAAGCTTCGCGGTGCTTATTCGGTGGCCAGCGCCCAGGTGACGGTGACGCCCGCATTGTAGCTGACCTCACCCGCCTGCACCGGCACCGCTCCGGCCGAGTCGGCCTTGTAGAGCGGGACCGGCGTGCCATAGCCGCCGCCTTCGCTGATCGAGACGATGGCCCCCAGCTTCACCCCGGCGGCATTGGCCAGAAGCTCTGCCTTGGTGCGGGCATCGGCCACGGCGGCCACGCGCGCCTCATCCAGCGCGGGGCGCGGATCGGCCAGACCGAAGCTGACGCCGTTCAGCGTATTGGCGCCATCGGCCACCGCGGCATCCAGCACCGCGCCCAAGCCCTCCAGCGCCAGAATGTCGACGGTGACAAAGTTCGACGCCGTATAGCCTGAAATCGTCTGCCCCGAGGACGAGGAATCATAGCCCGACCAGTTCGGGTTCACCGACAGATTGCTGGTCTGGATGTCCTTGGCAGCGACGCCAGCCGCCTTCAGCCGGTCGATCACCGCCTGCATCGCCACCGAATTCCCGGCCAGCGCCTCGGCCGCCGTCGCCTCGACGGTGGTGACGCCGATGGTCACGGTGGCCATGTCCGGGGACCGGAAAACCATCGCCTCACCCGTGACGGTGATCGTGGCCGTCTGGGTCTGGCCCGCGGTCTGCGCCATCGCCGGCCGGACCGCGGTCATCGTCGCGGTGGACAGGGCCGCTGCCATCAGCGCGGCCACGGGAAGCGCCCGAAGGGCCTGGGGAAGCTTGCGCATGGATCTCTCCTTTGTTCGATCTGCCTGCAATTGCCCCTCTGTAACGCAGGCCGTTGCGGGTTCCTTGGCGCTCACGGGTGTTTTTCTTTCTTTCGGCGGAAAGCTGCTATAGACAGTCTGCACCCTCCGGGGCGCGTTCCCGCGCCCTGCCTTGCTGTGCTAGACCCTAGGCATGAAACCGAATTTCGCCCTGAACTTCACCGACACCAGCATCGCGCTCCTGCACCGGACGGCGAAGGGCTGGCTCAAGGTCGGCGAGACGCCCTTCGACAGCCCCGATCTGGAGGAGGCGCTGGATTATCTGCGCAAGACCGCCCTCGGGCTGGAACCGGGCGGATTCTCGACCAAGCTGGTCATCCCGAATGCGCAGGTGCTTTACACTGCGGTTCAGGTGACGGGCACCACCGACGAGGCGAAACGGGCCGAGATCGCCGAGGCGCTGGAAGGGCGGACGCCCTATCGCGCCGATGAGATCGTCTTCGACTGGTCGGGCGACGGGGCTTCGGTTCTGGTCGCCGCCGTCGCGCGCGAGACGCTGGCCGAGGCCGAGGGCTTTGCCGTGCAGCACCGGTTCAACCCGGTCAGCTTTGTCGCGGCCCCCGAGGAGGATGGTTTCGCGGGCGAGCCGTGGTTCGGCCCCACGGCCGCCGCCGCGGATCTGACCGTCGAGCGCGACAGCATGCCGGTGAATGCCGCCGAGCCCCCCCGCGCCCGCCGCCAGCCGGAGCCCGAGCCGGTGCCGGAACCTGAACGGCTGGCCGAGCCTGAGCCTATGCCAGAGCCGCAGGCAGCGCCTGCCGTGGCCCCGCCACCGCCGCCGCAAGAACCGCCGCCCGCGCCAAAGGCCGCCATGGCTGCGCCGGAGCCCGCCGTCCTGCCCGCAGCCCCGCCGCCGGTTGCGGCAGAGCCTGCCGCGCCACCGCCTGCCCCGGCCAAGCCGGTGGCGCCCCCGGCCACCGAAACCGCGCCCGCTGATCCTGTGCCGGCCGAACCTGTGATTGCAGAACCCGCGGCAGCCGAGCCCGTGGCGCCTGCTCCGGTGGCGGCGGAATCTGCGCCCAATGCACCCGAATCCGCGCCCCGCCCGCAGGCCGAATTCCGCTTTGCCGAACCGGCGCCTCTGGGCGGCAACGCTGGCCCGGCACCCGCTGCTGCGGCTGAACCCATACCCGCGGCACCGGTCCCGCAACCGGCCCCGAAACCCGCCCTGTCGGTCTCTTCGGTCGAACCGACGCGGATGCCCGCCCCCCCGGCGGTCACGCCCCCCGTCGCACCGGCCGCTGCTGCGGCCCCCTCTTTCAGCAGCCCGCGCCCCCAGCCGCCGCATCAGCCGGAAGTGGAGCCGGAGCCGGACGAGGCGCCCTTTGCCCATGTGCCCGATAGTTCGGCCTTCCCCGAAGAAGACGATCTGCCGCCCGCACCGGCACTGCGCCGCCCCTCGCCCTTGGCCGCCGATCCCGAAGAGGACGACCTGCCGCCGGCACCGTCCAATGCGGTGATGGCCGCCCTTGCCAGCCGCCGCAGCGATGCCGCGGCCCCGGCCAGCCCGGCCGCCGCAGGCAAGGCCCCGCCGCTGCCCCCGGTAACCCGGCCCGATGCGGCCACGCTGGCCCGCAATGCCCGTGGCAAGCCGATCGAAGATCTGCCGCCCGTGCCGCGCCCGCCGCAGCCCCTTGCCGCCCGCCCCCCCGTGACCGCGACAAAGCCCGCGGCCAAGGGGCCTGGCACATCGGTGCCGCCGCCCGGCAAGGCCAAGCCAAAGGCCAAGGTCACCGCAACCCCGTCCGCAGCCCGCCCGGCCGGTGCCGGGGCGGCTGCCCCGGCCATGACGGCTGAAGAGGCGGCGCGCAGCCTTGGCAAATCGCCCTTCACCGGACCCGGCCTGCAGCGGGGCAAGCCGCGCTATCTGGGGCTGATCCTGACCGCGATCCTGCTGATCTGTCTTGCGCTGGTCGCGGCCTGGTCATCGTTCTTCCTTGCCTCACGCGGGGATCAGGACCCGGCCGTCGCCGTGGCCGCGCTGGACGGCGGCAGCACGGTGGATGCGGAACTTCTGGCCGACGGACAGGACCCCGAGGCACTGGCCGATGGCGTGACGGGCGACGAGGCGGAACTTGCCGCTCCGGACGGGGACAATACGCTGGCCGCGGGCGATGAGCCGCCTGCAGAACAAGCCGCCGAGGACCCGACCCTTGCCGCCGGAGCCGCGCCGGAGCCCAGGGTTGAGCCCGCTCCTGAAACGGCCATGACAAGCGACAGCCCCACCGCTGTCGCTTTGGCCGATTCCGAGGATGAGATTTTCCTGTCCGCGGCCGATGCGCCGCCGCCGGCCTTCGACGCACTGTCGCTGCCCGCCCCGCAGGGGGCCGAGGAACAGTCGCCGGACGCGCCGATGCCTCCGCCGCCCTATGGTATGGTTTACCAGTTCGACGCGAACGGGCTGATCGTGCCGATGGCCGAGGGCATTCCCAGCCCCGATGGCTATACGATCTGGGCGGGCAAGCCCGTCCGGGTGCCCCCGGCGCGCAGTGCCGCCGCGGAAGAGGCCGCAACGACCTCCCGTGCCGCCGCAGAAGCCGCGGCTGCCGTGGAAGCCGCGCCCGTGGCCCCCGGAGCGGCCCCCGCCGGTGCCGTGGTCGAGGCCGTGCCTGTCGCCGCCACCGGACCCGAGGCGCAGCCGAATCCCGAACTCGCCGACCGCCGCCCGCGGGTCCGTCCCGAGGGGTTGGTCCCGGCCACGGCCGACGATGATGCCGCCCTGCAACCCGAAGCGGTGGTTGATTTTGCCAGCCTGAAGCCACGCGCGCGCCCAGAGATCATTCTGGCCGCCGGTGAGCGGGCCCGGTCCGACACGGCTGCCGCGTCACTGGCCTCTGGAGAGGCAGAGGTGCAACTGGCCTCTGCCGCGGTGCCTTCGGTGACCGCAGAAGATGCGGCGAACCCTTCGCTTCTGACCATTTCGCGCCGCCCGGCGACGAAGCCCAAGGATTTCTCCCGCGCGGTCGAGGCCGCCGTGGCCGCCGCCGTCCGCGCGCCGGACCCCGTGCCAGAGCCGGAGCCCGCCCCCGCCGCCAAGAAGACGGCCAAGGCGCCCGAGGTGAAGCCCGAGGAACATGACGAGATCGACGAGCCGGAGGTCGTGGCCGCCGCGCCGAAGATCCCGACCAAGGCCAGCGTGGCCAAGCAGGCCACCTACAAGAACGCGATCAACCTGTCGAAGATCAACCTGATCGGCATCTACGGCACGCCGTCCAACCGCTATGCGCTGATCCGGCAGGCCAATGGCCGTTACAAGAAGGTCAAGGTCGGCGAGAAGATCGACGGCGGCCGGATCGAGGCGATCACCCAGACCGAAGTCCGCTATCAGAAGGGCGGCCGCCTGCTCGCGCTGGAGATGCCGAAGGGCTGATCCGGCGCAACCGCGCCCCGCTCAGGCGCCGGAGACCCCGGCCTCGGCAAAGGTCGCCATGCCCGCATGGCAGGCGACCGCCGCCTTCACCAGCCCAAGCGCGACCCCGGCGCCCGACCCCTCCCCCAGCCGCAGGCCCAGATCCAGAAGCGGCGCCTTGTCCAGCGCGGCCAGCAGGCGGCGATGCGCGCCTTCGGCCCCCACATGGGCGGCCATGCAATGATCCAGCGCGCCCGGCATCGCCCGATGCAAGACCGCCGCCGCCGCACAGGCGATGAACCCGTCCAGAAGAACCGGCACCCGCAGCATCCGCGCATGCAGGATGGCTCCGGTCATCGCCGCCACCTCGCGCCCGCCCAGACGGCGCAACACCTCCAGCGGGTCGTCCAGATGCCCGGCATGGGCGGCCAGCCCCGCGGCCACTGCCGCCTCTTTCCGGGCCAGCCCGGCATCATCCACCCCGGTTCCGCGCCCCGCCCAGCCGGTGCCGCCGAACAAGGCCGCCGCCAGCGCCGCCGCCACCGTGGTGTTGCCGATGCCCATCTCACCCGCGATGAAGAGGTCCAGCCCGGGATCGACCGCATCCCATCCGGCCTGCAGCGCGGCGGCCAGTTCTGCCGCACTCATCGCGGGGCTTTCGGTGAAATCCGCCGTGGGCTGGTCCAGATCCAGCGGCACCACCTGCATCTCGGCCCCGAAGCTGCGGGCCAGCTGGTTGATCGCCGCGCCACCCGCTGTGAAATTCGCCACCATCTGCGCCGTCACCGCCGCCGGAAAGGCCGAAACGCCGCGCGCCGCCACCCCGTGATTGCCCGCGAAAACCGCGATCCGCACCCGGTCGGCCTGCGGTACCGCACGGCCCTGCCATGCGGCCAGCCACAGGACAATCTCCTCAAGCCGGCCAAGCGCACCGGGCGGCTTCGTCAGCACGGCATCGCGCGCGCGGGCCGCGGCCACAGCGGCAGCATCGGGGCCGGGCAAGGCAGCAAGGGCGGCACGGAAGGGGGCAAGTCCGGTCATGAAGGTGATCCCGATTGATCCTGTCGGACCAAGGGGCTACCCCATCCGAAAGGGACCAGCCAGCCGGAAAGGACGCGTTCATGCTGAAGACCGACCTTGCCGCCCGGCTGCGGGATGATCTGTGCAGCGCGCTTTCCCTGCTGACCCGCCTGCCCGTCCCCGCCCATGCGTTCCGCGGGGCCGCTGGGGCCTGGGCCTGGGCCCTGGTCGGCGCTCTGGTCGGCGGGTTCGGCGCGGCGGCCGGGGCGCTGGCGGCATGGGCCGGGGCAGGTCCGGGCCCCGCCGCCGCCGCCGCGCTAGCCGCCATGGCGCTGACGACCGGCGGCCTGCATGAAGACGGGCTGGCCGATACCGCCGACGGGCTTCTCGGCGGGCGCGACCGCGACCGACGGCTGGAGATCATGAAGGACAGCCGCATCGGCAGCTATGGCGCGCTGGCGCTGATGCTGGTCACGCTGGCGCAATGGTCTGCGCTGGCCGCGGCCTCTGCCCCCGCGCTGATCGCCGCCGCCGCACTCTCCCGCGCGCCGATGGCCGCGGTCATGGCCGCCCTGCCCCCGGCCCGGGCCACCGGCCTCTCTGCGGGAACCGGCCGCCCCACGGCGGGAACCGCGCTGGCCGCCTGCGCGCTGGCGCTTCTGATCGCCCTCGCCCTCTGCGGCACCAAAGCCCTCGTGGCCGCGGCAGCGATCCTTGTCCTCACCACCCTCCTCGCCCGCGTGGCACAAAGCCGGATCGGCGGCCAGACCGGCGATATCCTCGGCGCCAGCCAGCAGATCGCCATGGCCGCGGCGCTGCCCCTTCTCGCCTGACCGGCCCCTTTATCTTGGCCCAAATATCCCGGGGGGAGTCTCCGTCAGGAGACGGGGGGCAGCGCCCCCCTGCGCGGCTGCACAGAAGACCCGCGCCCAATCCTCTGGCCTTTGCCGCCCACCCGCGCTATCGGTGACCCGACCCATACCCCGGACTAGGCCCATGTCTGACACGCGCACCGACTTTTCCGACGCCATCTCCTCGGTCGAGGAGATCATCGAAGACGCCCGCAACGGGCGCATGTTCATCCTCGTCGATCATGAGGACCGCGAGAACGAGGGCGACCTCGTGATCCCGGCGCAGATGTGCACGCCCTCTGCGATCAATTTCATGGCGACCCACGGCCGCGGGCTGATCTGCCTTGCGATGCCGGGCAGCCGGATCGACGCGCTCGGCCTGCAACTGATGAGCACCAAGAACTCGTCGCGGCATGAGACCGCCTTCACCGTCTCGATCGAGGCGCGCGAGGGCGTGTCCACCGGCATCTCGGCCGCGGACCGCGCGCGCACCGTCTCGGTCGCCATCGACCCGAGCCACGGGCCCGCGGATATTGCCACGCCGGGCCATATCTTCCCGCTGCGCGCCCGTGACGGCGGCGTCCTTGTCCGCGCAGGCCACACCGAGGCGGCGGTGGATGTCAGCCGTCTGGCCGGGCTGAACCCCTCGGGCGTGATCTGCGAGATCATGAACGAAGACGGCACCATGGCCCGCCTGCCCGAGCTGATCGGCTTTGCGCAAAAGCACGGGCTGAAGATCGGCACCATCTCGGACCTGATCGCCTACCGCCGCCGCCACGACAATCTGGTGAACGAAAAGGCGGTCAAATCCGTCAGCTCGATCCATGGCGGCGACTGGCTGATGCGCGTCTATACCGACGAGACGCAGGGCGCCGAGCATGTCGTGCTGTCCAAGGGCGACCTGACCACCCCCGAGCCGGTGCTGGTCCGCGTCCATGCGCTGAACCCGATGGAAGATGTGCTGGGCATCGGCAATTGCGCCAGCCTGCCCAAGGCGATGAAGCTGATCGCCAACGAGGGCCGCGGCGTCGTGGTCCTTCTGCGCGACACCACGATGAAACTGGTCGAAGCGGGCGAGCATTCGCCACAGACGCTGCGGCAATACGGGCTGGGGGCGCAGATCCTGTCCTCGCTCGGCCTGTCGCAGATCACCCTTGTCACCAATTCCAAGGCGCCCAAGGTCATCGGCCTTGACGCCTATGGCCTGACCATCGCGGGCACCCGCCCCCTGACGGAGTGAACCCCATGGCGTCCTCGGAACAGCATTACAGCCTCCCCCTGCCCAGCTTCGACCGTCCGGTGAAGCTTCTGATCGTGGTGGCCCCCTATTACCGCGACATCGCCGACAATCTGATCGCCGGCGCCCGCGCCACGGGCGAAGCGGCCGGCGCCAGTGTCGATCTGGTCGAGGTGCCCGGCGCGCTGGAAATCCCGACCGCCATCGGCATCGCGCAGCGCATGGGCGATTACGACGGCTTCGTGGCCCTCGGCTGCGTCATCCGGGGCGAGACGACGCATTACGACACTGTCTGCAACGACAGCTCACGCGGGATCACCCTTCTGGGTCTGCAGGGCGTCTGCATCGGCAACGGCATCCTGACGGTCGAGAACAAGCCGCAGGCCGATGTCCGCGCCGACCCGAACGGCCAGAACAAGGGCGGCGGTGCCGCAGCGGCGGCCTTGCACCTGATCGCGCTTTCCCGCAAATGGGCCGCCCAGACAAAGGGAATCGGATTCCGCGCATGACCACCGCCCCCACCAAGCGCCAGATGAAATCGGCGGCCCGGCTTTATGCCGTGCAGGCGCTGTTTCAGATGGAAAGCTCGGGCCAGACCATCAAGGCCGTCTGCCGGGAGTTCGAGGTGCATCGCTTCGGCGCCACCTATGACGAGGGCGAGTTCATCGAGGGCGATCTGGACCATTTCCGCGCCGTGGTGGACCATGCCGTCAACTGGCAGGCGCTGATCGACCAGATGACCGACCGGGCGCTTGTGGCGAAATGGCCGATCGGCCGGATCGACCCGGTGCTGCGCGCGCTGTTCCGCGCCGCGGGGGCGGAGCTGACGCAGATGGACACGCCACCCAAGGTGGCGATCACCGAATATGTCGATGTGGCCCGCGCCTTCTTTCCCGAGGGCAAGGAATCCGGCTTCGTGAACGCGGTGCTGGATCATATGGCGCGCGAGGCCAAGCCCGCGGCCTTCTGATGCGTCATACTGGGGCAACCGGAATCATCAGGAGTGCCCCGGAATGAAGAAGACCCTGACCCTTGCCGCCATAAGCGCGCTGCTGGCGCTGCCCCTTCACGCGGAAGAGATTGCCGCAGGCGAATGGCAGGTGCTGGCCGTGGACGGCGCGTTGTTTGCCGCCGAAGCGACCTTCTCGGTTACCCCCGACGGCCAGATCGCGGGCAAGGCGCCTTGCAACCGTTACTTCGGGCAGAGCAAGGCCGCGCTGCCCGCCCTGCAGCTGGATGCCATCGGTGCCACACGCATGGCCTGCGATGCCATGGCCGCCGAAGACCAGTTTCTGACGGCGCTGTCCTCCATGACCGGAGCAGAGCTGCGCGAGGATCATCTGGTCCTGACCGGGCCGGAAGGACGCAGCATCGAACTGGTGCGCGACCGCGGCGACAAGGCGGGGGTCTGCCTGACCTGCACTGCCTGACGGATCAACGGGCGGCCACCGCCTGCGCGGGCGCCGTCCGCTCATAAAGCTCGGCCGCGCGGTCGAAGAAACGGTCGCGGATCGCGGCGCGTTCCATCGGCAGTTCATGCCGGGCCTCGGGGTAGAAATCCAGCTCTGCCCCGGGCCATGCGGCCATGCGGCGGCGGATCGGACCCGGCTCGACAATGCCTTCATGCCCGCCCAGGCCCACGATGGCGGGCACGTCCGGCGCGGCCATCCGCAACAGCGCCCGCGCCTCGCGCAGGGCATCGCGCACCCAGCCCAGACTGGGGCCGCCCAGCCCGAAGCCGGATTCGGCCAGCGCGTGGCGGTGCATATAGGCCCA
Source organism: Neotabrizicola sp. VNH66 (assembly GCF_049445895.1). Lineage (NCBI taxonomy): Bacteria > Pseudomonadati > Pseudomonadota > Alphaproteobacteria > Rhodobacterales > Paracoccaceae > Neotabrizicola > Neotabrizicola sp. VNH66. Next base: position 280,706 of record NZ_JBMSDW010000003.1, on the reverse strand, counting down.
CATCTCCGGATCGCCGGTCAGCAGGTTGCCCTCGAACGGGGCGACCAGCAGATAGCTTTTGCCAGAGGTGGTGGGCGCATAGCCGTGATCCTGCGGCAGCCGCAGCCGCAGCCGCGACAGAACCGCCGCCGAGGGGCGCCGCCAGATCGGCATATGGATGCCCCACATCGGTGCCGAAAACACCGCGGCGCGGAAGCCCAGATCACGATAGAGCGCGCGCAGACCGATCAGCCCGCCCATCGAATGGGCCATCATCATCAGCGGGCCGCAGAAGCCCGCAGCCCCGCCCTCCTGCCGCAACCAGAGCAAAGCGGCGTCCAGATCCAGCTGATAATCTGCGAAGGCCCCGACATGGCCCAGCATCGGATCGGGCAGGATGCGGTCGGCCAGACCTTGCCCGCGCCAGTCGATCGTCAGGACCGACCAGCCGCGCTGCCGCAGTGCTGCTGCCGCCCGCCCGTATTTTTCGACATATTCGGTGCGGCCGGGCAGCAGGACCACCGTCCCCTTCGCCCCGCCCGGCCACAGGCCCAGACGGATGCGGACCCCGTCGGACGCGCGCAACCAGACGGCATGGCCGCCTTCAGGCCCATCGGCCAGATCGGCGCGGAACGGGGCGGCCTCAGCAGTCACGACAGGGCCGATCCCAGCTTCATCGCCAGCCCCATCGACCCGTCGACCGACAGCTTGCCGGTCATGAAGGCCATGGTCGGGTTCATATCGCCTTCGAGAATGGCCTGAAACGTCTCGGCCGTGGCGGTCAGGGTGACATCCGCCTCTTCATCCCCGGCGCGAACACCGCCGGCATCCAGCATGATCGCGCCTTCATCCTTGATCACAAACTTTGCCACGCCGTCGAATCCCCCCGACAGTTTTGCCGCCAGCTTCTCGACAGCCTTGTCCACGATCTCGCTCATCCCCAAGTCTCCCTTTCGTGACCTTGCCGCCGCTGGCATTTCACCGCGGATCGGCTACAGTTTGGTATATGAAAGCCATGATCCGGTTTCACAATCATGTCGTTGCGGCACTTCTGGCCGTCTTTCTGGCCGCATTGCCCGCAGGGGCGGTGGACCGGGCCAAGCTGGACAGCCTGTTCAGCCGCCTGAAGGACGCAAAAGACGCGGGCGAGGCCGGGCGGATCGAATCGGAAATACAGATCGAATGGACCAAATCCGGCTCTCCGGCGATGGATCTGCTGTATCAGCGCGCGACGGATGCGCTGGCCGTGGGCAATGCGCAGGCCGCGGTGGAACATTTTACGGCGATCATAGACCATGATCCGGCCTTCGTGGCGGCGTGGGACGGGCGGGCCGCGGCCTATTACCTGTCGGGCGAAATCGGCCCCGCCGTGGGCGATCTGGCCCATGTCCTGACGGCGGAGCCGCGGCATTTCGCGGCGCTGGCGGGTCTGGCCACCATCCTTGAAGAAACGGGCGACAAAGAAAAGGCACTTGCAGCCTATCGCGCGGCAGCCGACATTCACCCCTACATGCAGGATGTGAACGACGCCATCGACCGTCTGTCGAAGGACCTTGAGGGGCAGGACCTTTAAACAATGGATGCGCCCCGGCGGGTGACGGCGGTCCTTGGACCGACGAACACCGGCAAGACCCATCATGCCATCGAACGCATGCTGACGCACCGCACCGGGGTGATCGGCCTGCCGCTGCGTCTTCTGGCGCGCGAAGTCTATGACCGCGTGGTCGCCAAGGCCGGGCCGTCGCGGGTGGCGCTGGTCACCGGGGAAGAGCGGATCGTTCCCGAACGCGCGCAATACTGGGTCTGCACGACCGAGGCGATGCCGCAGGACAATCTGGCCGACTTCGTCTGCGTGGACGAGATCCAGCTTTGCGCCGATCCGGAGCGCGGCCATGTCTTCACCGACCGCCTGCTGCGCGCGCGAGGAACGAATGAGACGCTGTTCCTCGGGTCAGACACCATGCGGGGCGCGATTGCAGGGCTGGTGCCGAACCTGACCTATACCAAGCGCGACCGCTTTTCGACCTTGCGCTATGCAGGTTCGAAAAAGATAAGCCGCATGCCAGAACGCTCAGCCATCGTTGGGTTTTCTGTTGAAAATGTCTATGCCATTGCCGAGCTGATCCGGCGTCAGAAGGGCGGCTGCGCGGTGGTCATGGGTGCGCTTTCGCCCCGGACGCGGAATGCGCAGGTCGAACTCTACCAGAATGGCGATGTGGATTATCTGGTGGCGACCGATGCCATCGGCATGGGGCTGAACCTCGACATCAAACACGTGGCCTTCTCCTCCACCTCGAAATTCGACGGGCGGCGGATGCGGGCGCTGCTGCCGCAGGAGATCGGCCAGATCGCCGGGCGCGCGGGCCGCCATACCGAGGACGGCAGCTTCGGCGTGACGGGTGAGGCCCGGCCCTTCAGTCAGGAGCTGGTCGACCAGATCGAGGCGCACCGCTTTGCCCCGGTGAAAAAGCTGATGTGGCGCAATGCCGATCTGGATTTCGCCAGCGCCGAGCATCTGATCCGCTCGCTGGAACGGCCGACCTTCGACGAATGGCTGTCGCGCGCGCGGGATGCCGATGACGTTCTGGCGCTGAAGACGCTGTCCGCCATGCCCGAGGTGGCCGCCCTTCTGACCGGGCCGAAACGGGTGCAGCTTCTGTGGGACGTCTGCCGCATCCCGGACTTCCGCAACGCCAGTGAATCCGACCATGCCCATCTCCTGTCGCGGATTTTCGAATTCCTCGTGGGCAAGGGCATCGGCGGCGGGCGCATCCCCTCGGACTGGCTGGCGAAATCCATCGCGCGCATCGACCGGACCGATGGTGATATCGACGCTTTGTCCAAGCGGTTGGCGTATATCCGCACATGGACCTATGTCGCGCAGCGCAAGAACTGGGTCGATGACGAATCCCATTGGCGGGGAGAGACCCGCGCGGTAGAAGACCGCCTGTCAGACGCGCTGCATCAGCGCCTTACGCAACGCTTTGTCGACCGGCGGACATCTGTGCTGCTTCGCCGGTTGAAACAGAAGGAGGACCTCGTGGCCGAGGTTAACGACAAGGGCGAAGTGACCGTCGAGGGTCAGTTCACCGGACGCCTAGAAGGGTTCCGCTTCCAGCAGGACGCCAGCGCCGGCACGGATGAGGGCAAAACCCTGCGTCAGGCTGCCATCGCGGCGCTGAAGCCGGAATTCCATCTCCGCGCGGACCGTTTCTACAACGCGCCCGATACCGAGATGGATTTCACCGAACAGGGCGGGCTGATGTGGGGATCCCACGCGGTCGGCAAGCTGGTGAAGGGGTCAGAACCCCTGAAGCCCGGGGTCGAACCCTTCGTGGATGAAGAGGCAGGCCCGGAGGTGACCGAGAAGGTCCGCCGCCGGTTGCAGCATTTCATCGACCGCAAGGTCGCCGCGCAATATGAGCCGCTTCTGGCCATGGCGCGGGACGAGGCGCTGGCCGGTCTGGCCCGCGGCTTCGCCTTCCGCCTGTCCGAAACGCTGGGCGTCATCCCGCGCGAGGCGGTGGCGACGGAGGTGAAGGAACTGGATCAGGACGCCCGCGGCGCGCTGCGCAAGCATGGCGTGCGGTTCGGCCAGTACACCGTCTTCCTGCCCGCCCTGCTGAAGCCCGCTCCCACCCGGCTGCGGCTGGTGCTGTGGTCGCTGTGGAACGGGCTGTCGGAATTCCCCGAAAGCCCGCCCCCCGGTCTGGTGACCATCCCGAACATCGCCGAAGTGCCGAAAGAGCATTACACCCTGTCGGGCTATCGCCCCGCAGGCACCCGCGCCATCCGCATCGACATGCTGGAACGGCTGGCCGACATCCTGCGCACGAAGGATTCGCGCGCCGGGTTCGAAGCGACGCCGGACATGCTGTCGATCACCGGCATGACGCTGGAACAATTCGCCGATCTGATGGGCGGGTTGGGCTACAAGGGTGAAAAGGCCGAACGTCCGAAGGTCAAGGCCGCCCCCGTGGTGGCGCCGGCCGAGGTGGAAGCCGCCATCGAGGCGGCGGCCGCGTCCGGCCAGCCGATCCCCGAGGAGGTCTCGCTTCTGGCCCCCGTGCCAGAGGCTGCGCCGGAAGAGGCGCCGCTCCCCGAGGGCGAGGCTGTGGCCGAGACCGCACCCGAGATGGAGACCTATTATACCTTCACCTGGGCACCGAAGCCCCGCTTCCAGCGCCCCGAGCGTGGCCCCCGTCAGGAACGGTCCGAAGGCCAGCCTCGCGGAGACCGCCCGCAGGGCGAACGCCGTGGCCCGCGCGGTGACCGTCCTCAAGGGGACCGCCCGCAAGGTGACCGCCCTCAGGGCGACCGTCCGCGTGGTGACAAGCCACAGGGGGATCGTCCGCAGGGTGACCGCCCGCAAGGGGAGCGGCGCGACCGCAAGGACTTTGGCGGCAAGCCGCAGGGCAAGCATGGCAAGCCCGAGCGGCGCAACGACGGGCCGAAGAACTTTGAGGCGCGTCCGCCCAAGAAGGACAAGCCCATCGACCCCGACAATCCCTTCGCCGCGCTTCTGGCGCTGAAGGGCAAGGTCTGAGCCTTGGCAAAGGTCGGCGGCGGACGGCATCCCCTCTCGCACGAGGCGCCCGCCCCGACCGTTCCGCGCATCCGCATCGACAAATGGCTGTGGCAGGCGCGATTCTTCAAATCCCGTACCCTTGCCGCCGAGATGGTGGAGACCGGACATGTCCGGGTGAACGGCACGCCGGTCGCCCGCCCCTCGCGCGAGGTGGGGCCGGGCGATACGCTGACCTTCCCGCAGGGACGAAATATCCGCCTGATCCGCATTCTGGAGACGGGCGTCCGCCGCGGGCCCGCATCCGAGGCACAGACGCTCTTTCTTGACCTTGATGCCCCCCCGATGGTGCCGCCCCCGCTTGAATGATCGGCGGCGCTGGCGTAACTGGCAGGGCAAAGACCGCTTTCGGGGCCAGCCATGACCTATGTCGTCACCGACAACTGCATCGCCTGCAAATACACCGATTGCGTCGAGGTCTGCCCGGTGGACTGCTTCTATGAAGGGGTCAACACGCTGGTCATCCACCCCGACGAATGCATCGACTGCGGCGTCTGCGAACCGGAATGCCCGGCCGACGCCATCCGCCCGGACACCGAGCCGGATATGGAGGAATGGGTGTCCTTCAACCGCAAATATGCGGAGCTGTGGCCGGTGATCACCGAAAAGCGCGATCCCCTGCCCGACCATGAGGCGCGCGACGGCGAGACTGGCAAGCTGGAGAAATATTTCAGCCCGGAACCCGGCCAGGGCAGCTGAACCGGCCTTCGTTCACGATTCGCTGACACAGCGTTCAAAGACGGCCAGCCGGCCAAAAACAGCTTGATTTCCTTGCGTTTGGCGCAGGGCCGCTTTGTTTCGCGGCAGTTGGAATCATGCCATTTCTGTGTTATGGTGTGTTCACAAACAAACAAGGATGCCGTTCCCCTGTTCCGGCGCTGCTCGCCCGGGGCGGATTTTCTGTGAAAACTCCCGCGTCATGCCCGCAGGTTCCGCCTGCGGCAGGCGCAATTGTCGCGGCGGCGTCCGCCCGAGGAAAGCCCGAATGACCAAGTCGAAGAAGCCTGAGTTCCGCCCCGACGAGTTTGTCGTTTATCCCGCCCATGGCGTCGGCAAGATCATGTCCATCGAGGAGCAGGAGATCGCCGGTTTCAAGCTGGAGCTCTTCGTCATCCATTTCGAGAAGGACAAGATGACCCTGCGCGTCCCCACGCACAAGGCCACCGAGATCGGCATGCGCGCCCTGTCCGCGCCCGATGTGGTCAGCCGCGCGCTGGAAACCCTGAAGGGCAAGGCCAAGGTCAAGCGGGCGATGTGGTCGCGCCGCGCGCAGGAATATGAGCAGAAGATCAACTCGGGCGATCTGATGGCGATTGCCGAAGTGGTGCGCGACCTGCACCGTTCGGACGACCAGCGCGAGCAAAGCTATTCCGAGCGTCAGCTGTACGAACAGGCGCTGGAGCGTCTGACCCGCGAAGTCGCCGCCGTGTCCGGCGTGGATGAGGCGGGCGCGCAGAAGAAGGTGGACGAGGTTCTGCTGTCGCGCGCGGCGTGAGGTTTTCCGGACGAACAGAAAACGGCGGTCCCGAAAGGCCGCCGTTTTTCATTGCGCAACGTTTCTCCTGCGCCTGACCGCTTGTCCTTGCAACGCCGGAGGCGACGGGAAGTGGGCCGGAAGCCGCGACCTTCAGCCGAAATACCGCTCGGCAGGCAGCCAGGCGGCCAGCCGCCCTGCGGCGCACCATTCCGCCTCCAGCCCGTGGTCGCCCACAAGGATCACCCGGTCGGCGGGCTGTCCCTGCAAAGCGGCGCGGATGCGGTCACGGATGACAGGAAAGCTGTCCAGCGCCCAAGGCGCGGGCCAAGCCCCGTCCAGCACCGGATTTCCCGCGGTCATCAGGTCCGCCGTCAGCGGCGCCACCGCCAGCCCGCGCCGTGACGCCGCAACATTGGCCAGTTTCGCGGCCTTGGCCTCCGGCATGGCCGGGCGCTGCGCCGTCACCCGCAGCGCATTCGACGAGAACAGGAAGGCCACCACATCATGCCCGGTCTGCGCCCGGACCGAGGCATAGGTGCGATAATCCAGCCCCAGTTCGGCCGCGCGCTTCACCCGGTTGCGCACCACTTCGATGGGCAGGGTGGGCAGCAACGCGGTCCGGGCGGCGGTCCAGCAATGGGTCCGCCAGGTTTTGCCCGGCTCCATCGACGGGCCGCGGTTGTGGCCGATCCCGCTCATGCCGTCACTCCCATTCCCGCAGCCGCGCCACGTAGCGCGCCATCGTATCCACCTCGAGGTTCACCGCATCGCCCTCGGCCACGCTGCCCCATGTGGTGACCTTGCGGGTGTGGGGGATGAAGTTGATGCCGAAATCGGTCCCCTCCACCTCATTCACCGTCAGCGAGGTGCCGTTCAGCGCGACAGATCCCTTCTGCGCGATGAACCGGGCCAAAGCCTCAGGCGCGCGGAAGGTCACGCGGAGCGAGTCCCCCTCGGGCCGCAGCCGCACCACCTGCGCCACGCCGTCGACATGGCCCGAAACGATGTGGCCGCCCAGTTCGTCCCCCACCCGCAGGGCGCGTTCAAGGTTCAGCCGCTTGCCGACCGTCCAGCCGCCCAGATTGGTCTTCGACACCGTCTCGGCGCTGATTTCCACGTCGAACCAGTCGCGCGGCGCCTTGCCCTTGGCCACCACGGTCAGGCAGACCCCCTCGCAGGAGATCGAGGCGCCGATCTCGACCCCTGCCACATCATAGGCGGTGCCGATCCGCGCCCGCAGGTCGCCGCGCTGCTCCAGCTCCAGCACCTCGCCCATATCCGTCACGATCCCGGTGAACATTGCCGCCGTCCTTTCCGTTTTCCGATCTATCCCGCGCGGGCCCGCCCGAGGCAAGCCCTGCCCGGGTCCAATTTTCGCCGTTCTTTCTGGCAATCGTTCACGAATATAGGCGATCCTGCCGACTGGCGCAGCGGGCATCCCTGCGGCATCAAGGGATTGAAGGGGAGAATGGGGCGGCAGATGCGGCTTTCGGGACAGGGCAGGCGTTTCCTGATGCTACAGGGTCCGCACGGGCCCTATTTCTCACGTCTGGGCCGGATGCTGAAACGGTCCGGGGCCGAGGTGTGGCGCATCGGCTTCAACCGGGGCGACCGGGCGTTCTGGCATGACCGGGCAAGCTTCATCCCTTTCCGGGGCGCGGCCGGGGACTGGCCCGCCACCTTTGCCGCTGTGGTCGCGGAAAAAGGCATCACCGATCTGGTGCTTTATGGCGACACCCGGCCGATCCATGCCAAGGCGGTCGCCATTGCCCGCGACAAGGGCCTGACGATCCATGTCTTCGAGGAAGGCTATCTGCGCCCCTATTGGGTGACCTATGAACGCGGCGGATCGAACGGCCATTCGCGGCTGATGGACACCCCGGTCGAGGCGATGCGCGAGGCTTTGGCCCGCGCCGATATGGAGATGCCGGACGCGCCCGCCCGCTGGGGTGACATGCGGCAACACATGTTCTGGGGCGCGATCTACCACTGGTTCGTCATGACCGGCTTCTGGGATTTCCGCAATTTCCGCCCGCATCGCGCATTGACCGTGCGGCAGGAATTCCTCCTGTATCTGCGTCGCCTTGCCCTGCTGCCGTTTCACGCGCTGGAACGGCGGGTGGCCACCTGGCGCATCCGGTTCGGCGGCTTTCCCTATCATCTGGTCATGCTGCAGCTGGAGCATGACGCCAGTTTCCGCGAACATTCCCCCTTCTCCACCATGGCCGAATTTCTGGCGCTGGTGACCGAGGGCTTTGCCAAAGGCGCGCCGCCACATCACCATCTGGTCTTCAAGGCGCATCCGCTGGAAGACGGGCGGGTGCCGGTGAAAAAGGAGATCTACGCGCTCGCCCGCCAGCATGGTGTGGCCGACCGGGTGCATTTCGTGCGTGGGGGCAAGCTGGCGGCGCTGTTGAACCATGCCCGCAGCGCGGTGACAGTGAATTCCACCGCCGGGCAACAGGCCCTGTGGCGCGGTCTGCCGCTGCGCGCCTTCGGCCGGGCGGTCTATTCCAAGCCGGAATTCGTCTCCAATCAGCCGGCAGAGCGGTTTTTTGCCCAGCCGAAGCGTCCCGATACCCGCGCCTACCGCGATTACCGGCATTATCTGCTGGAAACCTCGCAGGTGGCGGGCGGCTTCTACTCCTCGCGGGGGCGGCGCGAATTGCTACGACAGGTTGTGGATATGATGCTGTCCGAGCAGGATCCCTATGATGCGCTCTTGTCCGGAAACGCGGCACCGCGGCAACAGTTGCGTGTCGTGACCTGACGGGCGCGGAACGTGGCGCTTTCATTTTCTGTCGGGATTCCGTATCGTTGCGGACAAAAGTTGAGGCAGACCAAAAAAACTTGAGGCAAACCATAAAGGGGCCCGAGCAGTGATCAGGATTTCGACGAGGGGGGCACAGGCCCTTGCCTTGCTTGCGGCCCTTTCGGTGACGGCAAGCTGCGGGTTGCCGCGACCGGGGCCCAACAAGAAGGAAATCTTCGCAGGTTCCGTCCTGAAAGAGGGCGACGCCTTCATCGTCACGGTGAACCCGCGGGTGACGCGCGCCACTGCGGTGCTGCCCTCCTTCGGCTTTTCGGATGCGTTCCGCAGTGCGGGTGTCGTCGGGTCGGACACGCTGGCGCCGGGCGATGTCTTGGGCATCACCATCTTCGAAAACGTCAAGGACGACCCGCTTCTGGGCAACACCGGCCAGCGCGTCAGCGCCCTGACCGAGGTGCAGGTGGACGGCCAAGGCTATATCTTCATCCCCTATGCCGGGCGGATCAAGGCGGCGGGCCAGACGCCGGACGGCTTGCGTCAGGCGATCACCCGCAAGCTGGACGCCCAGACGCCCGACCCGCAGATCACCGTCACGCGGCTGGCGGGCGACGGATCATCGGTGTCGATCTCGGGCATGGTGGCCGGTCCCGGCGTCTATCCGATCGAACGGCCGACGCGGACGCTGGCCTCGATGCTGGCCAAGGCGGGCGGCGTGGCCATCGAACCTGCCGTTGCCATCGTGCGGGTGACCCGCGGCAAGCATACCGGCAAGGTCTGGCTGAAGGATCTGTGGGAAAACCCCGCGCTGGACATCGCCCTGCGCCCCGGCGACCAGATCGTCATCGAACAGGATCAGCGCAAGTTCGTGGCCCTTGGCGCCACCGGAACGCAGGCGCTGGTGCCGTTTGAATCTGAGACGCTTTCCGCCATCGAGGCCATCGCCACCGTGGGCGGACTGCAGACCGCGGCGGCCGACCCGACCGGCGTCTTCGTGTTCCGCAACGAACCGGCGGCCATCGCCAATGTCGTTCTGGGGCGCAAGGACCTCGTCGGCGACCAGCGCATGGTCTATGTGCTGGACCTGACCGCCCCCACCGGCATGTTCGAGGCGCGCGATTTCTTGATCCGCGACGGCGACACCGTCTATGTGACCGAGGCGCCCTATGTGCAGTGGAACAAGACGCTCTCGGCGCTGACCGGGGCCACCGGGGCCACGGCGAACCTTGCCTCCACGGCCGACTCGTTCTCCTCCAGCCCCTGAGGCCATCTTGGCCATCGAACGCGATCCGAAACCACAGGCCGCCGCGGAGATTCCGCGGCGGCTTTGCCATCTGAACCTGTCCTTCCTGCGCGACCGGCGCTTGCGGCGCATTCTGGCGCTGGCCGGGCATGATCTGGTGCCGGGCCTGCCACGCCCCGGCGACGGTGTAGCGGTCTGGGGCCAAAGCCCCACCGCCTGGCGGGGGGAGCGGGTGGCCGAACGCCGGGGCGCGCCCTTGGTGCGGATCGAGGATGCCTTTCTGCGCAGCCTTCGCCCCGGGCGGGCGGGCGATGCAACGCTGGGGCTGATGCTGGACGCGGACGGGGTGCATTTCGACCCGGCCCGCCCGTCGCGGCTGGAACATATCCTTGCCACCGATCCGCTGGATGATGCGGCCCTGCTGGCCCGCGCCAAGGAGGCGATGGCCCGGCTGAGGCACCTGCATCTGTCGAAATACAACGCCCATGATCCGGCGCTGCCGCCCCCCGCGCCGGGCTATGTGCTGGTCGTGGACCAGACGGCGGGCGATGCCTCGCTCCGCGCCTCAGGTGCGGATCAATCCACCTTCGAGGAGATGCTGGAGGCCGCCCGTGCCGCCCATCCCCGTGCGCGGCTGCTGCTGAAGACCCATCCCGAAACCGCCGCGGGCCTGCGCGCCGGGCATTACGGCCCGCAGCATGCCCGCAATGGGGCGGAACTGGTCACTGCGCCGCATTCGCCGTGGCACCTCTTGGAGGGCGCGGTGGCGGTCTATACCGTCAGCTCGCAACTGGGGTTCGAGGCCATTCTGGCCGGCCACCGCCCGCAGGTCTGGGGCCAGCCCTTTTACGCCGGCTGGGGCCTGACCGAAGACCGTACGCCCCTGCCACGCCGCAGCCGCCGCCTGACCAAGGCGCAGCTCTTTGCCGCGGCGATGATCCTGGCGCCGGTCTGGTATGACCCCTGCCGCGACCGGCTTTGCGCACTGGAAGAGGTGATCGACCAGCTGGAGGCCGAGACCCGCGCCTTCCGGCAGGACCGTCACGGCCATGTGGCAGCGGGGATGCGGCTCTGGAAACGCGGGCGGCTGCAGAAATTCTTTGGCGCGGAAAAGCCGCTGCGCTTTGTGGACGATCCCGCGCAGGCTGCGCCTGTCGCAGCACGGCAAGGCAACGGCCTGCTGGTCTGGGCCGGAAAGGCCCCGCCGGACCTGCCCGCCCTGCGGGTGGAGGACGGGTTTCTCCGCTCTCGCGGCCTTGGCGCGGAACTGGTGCCGCCCCTGTCGCTGGTGGTGGACGATCTGGGCATCTACTACGATCCCACCCGCCCCTCGCGGCTGGAACAGCTGATCCTGTCACCACTACCCCCCGGCGGGCAGGCGCGGGCAGAGCGGCTGATCGACAGGCTGCGGGCGTCGCGGCTGACGAAATACAATCTGGGCGGCGCGCTGCCCGACCTGCCGCCCGGTCCCCGCCTTCTTGTGCCGGGACAGGTGGAGGATGACGCCTCGATCCTGAAGGGCTGCGGCGATCTGCGCACGAACCTTGACCTGCTGCGCACGGCGCGGGCGGCCAATCCTGATGCGGTGATCCTCTATAAACCGCATCCCGATGTGGCTGCGGGCCTGCGGACGGGCGCGATCCCGGCGGCAGAGGCGCGGCACTATGCCGATCTGGTGCTGGACGGCGCGGACATGGGCGCGCTTCTGGATCAGGTGGATGAAGTCTGGACTCTGACCTCCGGCACCGGGTTCGAGGCGCTGATCCGCGGCAAGCGCGTCACTACTCTGGGCGCGCCCTTCTATGCCGGTTGGGGGCTGACCACCGACCTTGGCCCCGTGCCTGCCCGCCGCCTGCGGCGCGAGGATGGCAGTCTGCAACCACGGCCCGATCTGGCCCATCTGGTGCATGCGGCGCTGATCGCCTATCCGCGCTACTGGGACCCGGTCAGCCGCCGCCCCTGCCCGCCTGAGGTCGCGCTGGACCGGCTGGCCACGGGCGACATCCCGCATCCCGGGCGGCTGAACCGCCTGCTGGCGAAATTACAGGGCCGGTTCGCCAGCCATGCGCGCCTTTGGCGCTAGCATCCAGAACCGGATCATAAGGCTGATTCCCGCGCAGACCAGCCCGACCACCAGCCCCATCCACAGCCCCGGCGCGCCATAACCGAAGCGGAAGGCCAAGAGGTAGCTGGACGGCACGCCGATCACCCAATAGCTGACCGCGGCCAGCGCCATCGGCACCTTGGTGTCCTGAATGCCGCGGAGAAGGCCAAGTGCCATGGCCTGTGTCGCATCGGCCAGCTGGAACACCGCCGCCAGCCCCAGAAGCGTGACGCCGAAGGTCAGGATTTCCGCCGAATCGGGGCGGGTTTCATCCAGGAACAGGCCCACGATCACCGCAGGCTCGGTCAGGAACAGCCCGATCACCACCACCGCCACCGCGACCGACAGGCCCATGGCGACCAGCGCCGCATCGCGCAGCGCACGCGGATCACCGGTGCCGGCAAAGCCCGCGACGCGGATGGTCGCCGCGCTGGACAGCCCCACATGCACCATGAAGGCCAGCGCGGCCGCCTCCAGCGCGATGCCATGGGCGGCCAGCTGCGCCGCACCGATCCAACCCATCATGATGGCCGAGGCTTCGAACAAACCGCCCTCGGCCAGCCCGGTCAGGCCGATAGGCCAGCCCAGACGGAACACCTGCCGCATCGCAGGCGCATCCAGCCGCCAGAACCGGCGGAACAGCTGATAGGGACGCAGTGCGGGCAGGAAGGCCGCGTATAGCCCCAGCAACACCATCGACACCGCCTGCACCACCAGCGAGGCGACACCGGCGCCCAGCACCCCCAGCTCGGGCGCGCCGCCGTTGCCGAAGATCAGGAACCAGTTCATGCCGATGTTCACGCCCACGGCGGCCAGGGTCACCCAAAGCACAACCTGCGTCCGGCCCAGTGCCGCCAGCCAGCCCTGCAGCACGGCCACCGCCAGCGCGGGAATCATGCCAAAGCCCACAAGGCGCAGGTAAACCTCGGCCTCGGCCGCGACTTCGGGCTTCTGGTGCAGCGCCAGCAGGATCGGCTCCGCCCACCAGAAAACCGGATAGATCACGAGGCCATAGCCGATGGACAGCCACAGCCCCATCCGCGCTGCGCGGCGCAGCTCGGCATCGTCGCCCCGCGCCCGCGCCTCGGCCGCAAGCGGCATGACCGCCTTGGCAAAGCCGGAGCCCAACACGAAGAGGATGAAGAAGGACGACGACCCGATGACCAGCGCGGCCAGCGGCACCACGCCATACCAGCCCACCATCACGGTGTTGACGACATGCAGCGCCATCTGCGCCAGACTGGAACCGACAAGCGGCAGGCCAAGCGACAACGTGGCGCGCGCATGCGCGGCAAAGGAGATCGGACGTGTGGTCATCCCGCCCGTCTATCCTGAGCCCGGTTTTGCGGCAAGTGCGGTTGCGACAGCGAATGTCGCGACCAGCCCGGCTTTGCAAAGGGCGGCGGGGGCCCGCCATCGCATCCCTGACATATGCGCGCCCGGCCTGCCTTGGGGAAACCGCAGGGGCCGCCTATCGCAGCCGTGCCGCGGGAGGACTGGCCGCATCCGGAATCCGCCCCACGCCGCGCAGGACCTGTGCCGCGCTGCCCACGATCAGCGGATCGGGCGTGCCCACCACCGCCGCATCCTTGCCCGGATAGTCCAGCGTGGACAGGAAATGCCGCATGCAATTCAGCCGGGCGCGCTTCTTGTCATTCGACTTGATGATGGTCCATGGCGCGTCGGCGGTGTCCGTATAGAAGAACATCGCCTCCTTCGCTTCGGTGTAATCGTCCCACTTGTCCAGCGATGCCTTGTCGATGGGCGACAGTTTCCACATCTTCAGCGGGTCCGTCTCGCGCGCGATGAAGCGCTTGCGCTGTTCTTCCTGCGTGACCGAGAACCAGTATTTATAAAGCCGGATGCCCGAGCGGACGAACATCCGTTCCAGCTCCGGCACCTCGCGCATGAACTCCAGATATTCGCTGGGGGTGCAGAAGCCCATCACCCGTTCGACGCCTGCGCGGTTGTACCAGCTCCGGTCGAAGAAGACGATCTCACCCGCCGTCGGCAAGGGATTGATGTAGCGCTGAAAATACCACTCTCCCCTTTCCTTGTCCGACGGTTTGGTCAGCGCCACCACCCGGGCATAACGCGGGTTCAGATGTTCCATGAACCGCTTGATCGTGCCACCCTTTCCGGCGGCATCGCGGCCTTCCATGATCAGGACGAACTTCTGCCCGGTCTCCTGCGCCCAGATCTGCACTTTCAGAAGCTCGGCCTGCAGCCGTGCCTTTTCGGTCTCATAGCTGATCCGGCCCATCTGCCGGGCATAGGGATAGCGCCCGCTTTCGAACGCCTCGCGGATGGCATCGGCATCGGCGCGGGGGAAATGCTGCGGGCCGGTCAGCCCGTCTCCGGCGGCCGGAACGATGGTTGCGGGCTCAAGCGAAACGGTCTGATCGTCCATGCGGCACCTCCTGACGGGAACAGCCGCAATTCTATGCCGCAAACCGGCCTTTCGCCTTGATCCCGGTCAAGCGAGCCGGTTTTGCGGGCCGGAAAAGACACATCGGGGAAAGAACAAGGCGGCCCGACCGAAGATCGGACCGCCCTGCCAGACGGGGACAAAGGTCTTGGTCAAAAGGCATGTCGGGAATGCCACCACAACATGACCGGAGCCTAGGCAGGCCCGCCGCGGGCCGCATACCCTGTTTGCGGTAAGGCCGGGAATATTAACCGGGAGGTCAGGATTTCCGGACCTGAACCGCCAGCATATCCAGCACCATAGGCCATTCGGCAAAGAACAGAAGCTGCCCGGTCTGCGGCACGAACCGCACCGACAGATGCGGAAATTCGGCCATCAGCTCGCGCACGGTCTGCACCGGGGTCTGCGGGTCCTGATCGCCCTGCAGCAGCGTGACCGGCACCTTCGTCGCCAGAACGATGCCCGACCAGTCCTTTTCCGAACTGATGCATTCGCGGGTAAAGGCCTCATGCGCGGACCATTTCCGCGTCAGACAGGTGTCGGACCCTTCAAGGATCGCCTCGGCAACCTCGGGCCGGGCAAAGGTCTCCAGATCGGCGGGGCTGCCGCCATTGACCTGACGGAAGAACGCCTCTTTCCCCAGACGCCGGGCCAGCGCAAACCCCGCCTGCACCAGAAACGGCAGCACCTTCGGCGCATAACGCGCATTGGCCAGAATGAACCGCTGCCATTTGTCCATGCGCTCATACTGCGCGGCGGTGCGCAAAGGCAGCTGGCAGGCACAGCCCAGAATGCCGCGGATCAGATCCGGCCGCAGGATGGACAGGTTCATCGCGAACCGCAGATCGGCCCCGAGTGGCAGCGCAATGGCATCCGTCACGCCCAGATGATCCAGCACCGCCGCATAATCCAGCGTCACGCCAAGGATGTGATCGGTCCCGCGCCCATGCGGATCGGTGCGGCCATAGCCGGCCCGCACCGGCACGATGATCCGCAATCCGCGCGCCTGCGCCGCCCGCTCGGCCGCGGCGGGCCAGCGGATCAGCCCGTAATCCAGATGCAGGAACAGGACCGGTGCCCCCTGCGGATCACCGAATTCGATCCAGGTCAGCCGCCGCCCGTCGGCCAGACGCAGCTCTTCCAGCATGCGCGGCGGCAGCCCGCCCGGCCGTCCCGCGGCCCCGCCGCCTTCAACCGGGATGCCGGCCACATCCATCAGCCCCAGAACCACCCGCACCAGCTCTGACTGGCTGTGCGTCTCGGTCTTCTGCAGGATCGACCGCAGCTGCGTGCGCACGGTTTCCGCCGACCGGCCCCGCGCCTCGGCAATCTCGCGGACGGGCAGACCAAGGGTGATGCCGCGCACGATCTCCACCTCGGCCCCGGTCAGGCCGAAGGCCTCCTGCACCAGCCCGGCAAAGCCCTCGGGCCAGACGAGTTCGGTGGACAGGACAAGGGCCAGCGGCGCCTCCGCCTCGACCCGGCTGACGCGCAGGATCACCGGCCCCCCGGTGACGGCCGAGCGGATGCGCAGCGTTACCACCTTCTCGGCCCGCCCGCCCGCAACGCGACGGATTTCGCCCGCCAGCAGCGCGCGGTCCTCGGCCTCGAACGGCAGGGTGGCGAAGGCACAGCCCTCGGACAGGCCGAACGCCACCGCCGCCGCCCGGTTGCAGGCTGTCACCATGCTGCCCCCGTCCGAGACGAAGGCGGCCGAGCGCGGAATGTCATCAAGGATGGATCGGAAGGCCCCGCCTTCCCGCGCCGGTTCGAAGCGATCCAGAAACACCGTGGCGCGCCGAAGATGGGCCACGATCTCTGGATCGTCCAGCGTCATGGCGCGATCCACTGGCCCCACGCGCAGGGCCGCGGCATGGCCCTCCCAGACTTCCAGCAATTCCTCAAGCCGGATCGGGTCCAGCGCCACATCGTAAAGCCGGTCCACGATCTCGGCCTTGTGGTCGCGCTGGACGAATTCGGCGCTTTGCTGACGCGGGCCCGGTTCCGTCATATGCCTTTCCTAGGCGCGGCGGCCGCCCGGTTTCAAGGAAAATGGCGGCTTTCCCCTGCCGCGACGCAAAGATTGATACGGGCCTTCTCTCTGCCCCATGGACGCCGCCCGCCGCTTGCGCGAAAAACGGGCGAAATCCTTCAGGGAGTAGGCCCCATGATCACCCTCTACGGCGTCCACCGCTCTCGCGCGTTGCGGCCTTTGTGGCTTCTGGCCGAGACGGGCACGCCCTTCACCCATGTGCCGGTGATTCAGGCCTATCGCCTGCCCGATGACGCGACCCGCGCCACGCTGCTGAACACCGCCTCGCCCGAATTCCTGCGCGTCAATCCGCAGGGCCAGATCCCGGTCCTGCAGGAGGATGACCTGATCCTGACCGAGTCGCTGGCCATCACGCTCCATATCGCGCGCCGCCATGGCGGGCCGCTTGGCCCGACCGGCGATGCCGAACTGGCGCTGATGGAACAATGGTCGATGTTCGCTTTGTCCGCGATCGAGACGCCCGCGCTGGAAATCCAGCTGGCCTATGGTTCGGGCGCGGCCAGCCAGCCCGAAGGTCAGGCCGGCATCGCCGTCAGCGCCGAAAAGCTGCGCCGCCCGCTGCGGCGGCTGGAAACGCATCTGGCGGATGAGGGATGGGTGGTGGGAAGCCGCTTCACGGTGGCCGATCTCAACATCGCCGAATGCCTCCGTTATGCGCAGGCCCATCCCGGTCTCCTGGCCGAGTTTCCCGCGGTGAAAGACTGGCTGGAGCTTTGCCAGTCCCGCCCCGCCTTCCGCGCAATCTGGGCCGCGCGCGAGGCTGAGCCTGCGTGATACCGCACATCCGTGCGCGAATGGCCCCGCACTCCGCCATTCGCGCACAGATGCCGCACTGGCACCGGGGGCGCAGGCTGCCTAGATTTGCCGGGAACGAAGGCATCGGCCTTCCCCGCATTTTCAAAGGACCCGCCCATGAAAAAGATCGGTTTCCTGTCCTTCGGCCATTGGTCGAATGAACGTGGCTCGGCCGTGCGCTCCGCCGCGGACGTGCTGCTGCAATCCATCGAACTGGCCGAAGCGGCCGAAGAACTGGGCGCGGATGGCGCCTATTTCCGGGTGCACCATTTCGCCCGCCAGCTCGCCTCGCCCTTCCCGCTGCTGGCCGCCGTCGGCGCCCGCACGAAGCGGATCGAGATCGGCACCGGCGTCATCGACATGCGCTATGAAAACCCGTTCTACATGGCCGAGGATTCCGGCTCCGCCGATCTGATCGCGGGCGGGCGCCTGCAACTGGGCATCTCGCGCGGGTCGCCCGAACAGGTGATCGAAGGCTGGCGCTACTTCGGCTATGCCCCGGCCGAGGGCGAGACGGATCAGGACATGGCCCGCAACCACACGCAGGTCTATCTGCAACTCCTGGAAGGCAAGGGCTTCGCCAAGCCGAACCCGCGCCCGATGTTCGCCAATCCGCCCGGCCTTCTGCGGCTGGAGCCGCATTCCGAAGGCCTGCGCGACCGGATCTGGTGGGGCGCCGCTTCGGATGCCACCGCGGTCTGGGCGGCAGAAATGGGGATGAACCTGCAAAGCTCCACCCTGAAATGGGATGAAACGGGCGAGCCGTTCCATGTCCAGCAGGCCAAGCAGATCCGCAAATACCGCGAAGCGTGGAAAGCCGCCGGCCACAAGCGCGAGGCCCGCGTCTCGGTCAGCCGGTCGATCTTCGCCATCACCAATGATCTGGACCGGATGTATTTCGGCTCCTCCCGCCCGGAAAGCGATCAGGTCGGGGTGATCGACGACACCCGCGCCGTCTTTGGCCGCAGCTATGCCGCGGAGCCGGAGAAGCTTATCGAGGAATTGCGCCGTGACGAGGCGATCGCCGAGGCCGATACGCTTCTGCTGACGGTGCCGAATACCTTGGGCGTGGACTACAACGCCCATGTGATCGAAAACATCGTCAAACACGTCGCCCCCGCGCTCGGCTGGCGCTGAAAAGACTTCCGGCCCCCGCGGGGGCCGGATGCCTTCGGCGAGGATATTTGGACAAAGTGGAATTGCCTTTCCAGTTTGCACAAATATCCCGGGGGAGGCTCTGGCGCAGCCAGAGACGGGGGCAGCGCCCCCCTCCTCTTCCCCCACATCTTGCGCCCGCCCCCCGGTCAGTGGTCTAATGGCTGCAACCACGAAATCTCCGAGCAGCGGTGCCCATGCCCAATGACCTTCTCGCCTCTCCGGCGGCCCAGACCTATGATGCCTCGTCCATTCAGGTGCTGGAGCCTCTGGAAGCCGTGCGGATGCGGCCGGGCATGTATATCGGCGGCATCGACGAACGGGCCTATCACCACCTTGCGGCGGAAATCCTCGACAATTCGATGGACGAGGCGGTGGCCGGTCATGCCACCCGCATCGAGGTGGAGTTGAACGCCGATGGCAGCCTGACCATCCGCGACAACGGCCGCGGCATCCCGGTGGACCCCCATCCCAAATTCCCCGACAAATCCGCGCTGGAGGTCATCCTTTGCACGCTGCACGCGGGCGGCAAGTTCAACGGTGACGCCTATGAAACCAGCGGCGGGCTGAACGGCGTCGGCTCCTCGGTCGTGAACGCGCTGTCCGACCACATGCGGGTCGAGGTGGCGAAGAACAAGGAATTGTTCGTTCAGGAGTTTTCCCGGGGCAAGCCGCTTGGCCCGATCCAGAAGGTCGGCGCCACGCAGAACCGCCGCGGCACCACGGTGACTTTTCACCCGGATGCTCAGATCTTCGGGCATCAGGCCTTCAAACCCGCGCGTCTGATGAAGGCCGCGCGGTCCAAGGCCTATCTGTTCTCGGGCGTGGAAATCCGCTGGAAATCCGCCATCCCGGACGGCGATATGCCGATGGAGGCGGTGTTCCACTTCCCCGGCGGTCTGGGCCAGTATCTCAGCGAGCAGCTGGAAAAGGACCAGACCTATGCCGATCGCCCCTTTGCGGGCAAGGTCAGCTTCAAGGAGAAGTTCGGCGTTCCCGGATCAGTCGAATGGGCGATCAACTGGACGCCGATGCGCGACGGCTTCATCTCCTCCTACACCAATACCGTGCCCACGCCCGAGGGCGGCACCCATGAGACCGGCTTCTGGGCGGCGATCCTGAAGGGCATCCGCGCCTATGGCGAGCGGGTGAAGAACCGCAAGGCCGATCAGATCACCCGCGAGGACATGCTGACCGGGGGCTGTGCGCTGATTTCGGTCTTCGTGCGCGAACCGCAGTTTGTGGGCCAGACCAAGGACCGGCTGGCCACTGAAGAGGCGGCGAAATGGGTGGAAAACGCGGTCCGCGACCATTTCGACACCTGGCTGGCGGCGGACCCGAAATCGGCGGGGGCGATCCTTGATTTCCTTGTCCTGCGGGCTGAGGAACGCCTGCGCCGCCGGGCCGAGAAAGAGACGCAGCGCAAGACCGCCACGCGGAAGCTGCGGCTGCCGGGGAAGCTGGTCGATTGCTCGGCCTCCAACCGTTCCGGGACCGAGATTTTTCTGGTCGAGGGCGATTCGGCCGGCGGTAGCGCCAAGGGCGCGCGCGACCGGAATTATCAGGCCCTGCTGCCGCTGAAGGGCAAGATCCTGAACGTTCTGGGCGCGGCCTCCAACAAGCTGGGCGACAATGCCGAAATCCGCGACATCTGTGAGGCGCTTGGCGTGCAGATGGGCACCCGGTTCAAAGTGGATGATCTGCGCTATGACAAGATCATCATCATGACCGATGCCGATGTGGACGGCGCCCACATTGCCAGCCTGCTGATGACCTTCTTCTTCACGCAGATGCGCCCGCTGATCGACAAGGGCCACCTCTATCTGGCCTGCCCGCCGCTTTACCGGCTGACGCAGGGGGCGAAGCGGCTTTATGTGGCCGACGATGCCGAGAAAGAAGAATGGCTGCAGAAGGGTCTGGGCGGCAAGGGCAAGATCGACGTGCAGCGCTTCAAGGGGCTGGGCGAGATGGATGCCAAGGACCTGAAGGACACCACCATGAACCCCGAGACGCGCAAGCTGATCCGCGTCTCCATCGACGAGGAAGAAGGCGGCTCGACCGGCGATCTGGTCGAGCGGCTGATGGGCAAGAAGCCCGAACTGCGGTTCCAGTACATTCAGGAAAATGCCCGCTTCGTGGAGGAGCTGGACGTGTGATGACCCGGCCGCTGTTCCGGCTGGAGGTGCTGGGTGAGCACTATGTCGAGGTGCGGAAACCGGATACGCTGCTCTGGGCCGGGACATTGATGTATTTCCCGACGCCGCCCGCGCAGGATGCCAAATGCTACATGATGGTGTTTGACGATCTTCTGGGCCAGATGGCGATGATCAATTGGCTGGGCTTCAAGGCCGGGTCGCGGCTGATCCTGGGCAGCATCCCGCAAACGGCAATGATTCCGGGATCTTATGCGGTGCCGCTGCGCTGGTTCCGCGACAACTGGCACAGCCAGTTCCTGCCATTCGGCCGGTTCGCCACCACCCGGTTTCTGGTCTGGGACCGCAGCGCCTAGTCCAGCGCGGCCAGTACTTCATCGGCCAAAGCGTCCACCTCGGCCGCGGCGGGGCCGGGGCGTTCGGCAGCACCCTGCCCTTGCCCCAGACTTTCGGCATAGCTGACGCGTGAGGCCAGACGCGACGCCGCGACACCGCCTGCGGCTTCGGCTGCGGCGGCGACATCGGCCGTCAGCCGTGTGCCCGCGCGGATGCGGTTCAGCACGATCAGCGCCTGCCGCCCCTCGCGCCGGACAAGATCCATTACCCCATCCACCGCCCAAAGGTCCACCATCGACCCCGCCACCGGGATCAGCACCAGTTCCGCCTCGCGCAAAGCGGGGCGCAGGTCGGCGTCCACCTTGGGCGGGGTATCGACCAGCACGATATCGGCCAGTTTGCGCAGCTTTTCGCATTCGTAGCCCACGCCCCAAGCCGAGGCCGTGGAGAATTCCATCCCCGGATCGCCCAGCCGTTCCCGCCGCAGCATGAACCAGCGGCCCAGCGATCCCTGCGGATCGGTGTCCAGCAGCGCGACCTTCAGGCCGCGGCGCCGGAACGCCACCGCCAGATTCGCGGCCAGCGTGGTCTTGCCCGCGCCGCCCTTCTGCTGTGCCACAGTGATGACGCGACCCATGGCGATTCTCCCTTCGCTGCGGCGCAGCATAGCGACAAACCGTGGGGACGCACAGCCATGACGGGTGCGACATCCCTGCGCCCTTGCGCCACGGCTTGAGTTTTGTGGCCAGAAAGGGCATATTGGAATCTGCGACGTTATCTTTTCTCGACCTGTCACCGGCCTCGGCAGCAGTTCTCGATCCAAGCTGACTGAGCCGGGCCGCCGCATTCCGCGGGTGGCGCATTCGACAGGAGACTTCACGATGGCCAAGGGCACCGTGAAATGGTTCAATGAAACCAAAGGCTACGGCTTCATCGCCCCCGAGGGCGGCCGTAAGGACGTGTTCGTCCACATCACCGCGCTGGAGCGTGCTGGCCTGCGTGGCCTGAAGGACGGCCAGGCCGTGACCTTCGATCTGGAAACCAGCCGCGACGGCCGTGAATCGGCCACCAACATCGCTCTGGCCTGATCTGCCGCGGCCTTCGGGCCGCGCCAAACGGAAAAGGCGGTCCCGGTCGGGGCCGCCTTTTTCATATCCGGCGCGGGGTCAGGCGGCGTTCCACATCAGCCGGCCGCGCAGGGCATGTTCGAACCCCACCCGCAGGCTGACCGCCGACAAAGGCGCGCGCAGGCAGACGGGTTCATCCCTGGAAAACGGGAAATCCTGCAGGCGGTGTTCGGCACTGATCAGGATGACCGGCACCCGGCTGCCTACGGCAGCCAGCGTCTGCATCGCAAGCCGCCCCGTCTCGGCCCCGCCCAGATCGTCGCATTGCATGACGAAGAGGCCATAGCCCGAAGGATCGTCGATCAGCGCGGCAAGGGCGGCGTAAAGCTCTGTCTCGACCTCAACCGGGCCGCCAAGCGCGGCAAGCCGGTTGATGACCGGATCGGAGGCGCTGGCCGTCAGCGCCAGAATGCGGACGCCCCAGCCCACGGGAAGCGCCGAACTGCGGTCGAAATCGTGAAATGCCTGCATGATAGCCCCCATGCATTGATACCGGCCTCCAGTCTTGCCGGGAAAAACGGTAGGATTGTGAGATCAATCGGGTAACATTGCGCGTGTCTGCCACCGTTCTGCCCGATTGCGCCATGCTGGCGGCTGACGCAGACTGGACCCGCGCCCTGATACGGGAATCATGACCGCTCCGGATTACCAAACCCTTATCGACGCCCCGACCTGGGAGTTCATCCGCAGGACCGAGGCGGCCTATCCGCCCGATACCGCCAGCCGCAGCATTGCCGAGCAACGCGCGATCTATGATGCCATGTGCGCGACCTTCCGACTGCCCCGCCCCGCAGGCCTGCGGGTCGAAGACCGCAGGATCGGCGGCGTGCCCTGCCGGGTTTATGACGGGACCGGCCCCGCCACGGTGATCTGGCTGCATGGCGGCGGCTATGTGGTGGGTGGGCTCGACAGCCATGACGAGGCTTGCGCGGGGCTGGCCCATGCCACCGGCCTGCGGGTCATTGCGGTCGACTACCGCCTGTCGCCCGAACATCGCCACCCCGCCGCGCTGGAGGATGCCTGCGCGGTGATCGCCGCCACGCCCGGCCCGCTGGTGCTGGCGGGGGACAGCGCGGGCGGCAATCTGGCGGCGGCAGCGGCGCACAGGCTGCGCGATCCGCGAATCCTCGGGCAGGTTCTGATCTATCCGGGCCTTGGCGGGGACCGCAGCCGCGGCAGCTATCAGACCCATGCCCATGCGCCCATGCTGACGCGGGCGGATGTGGAATTCTATGCAGGCATCCGCCATGGCGGCGTGGAACCTCCGCCGGGGGATGCCACGGTCGCACCGCTGCAGGACACCGACTTCACCCGCCTGCCGATGACGCTGGCCATTGCGGCGGAATGTGACCCGCTGGCCGATGATGCGGCGGAATATGCGGCGCGGATCACCGCCGCCGGCGGACGGGCCCATGCGGTCACCGAACGCGGCCTCGTGCACGGCTATCTGCGGGCCCGCAGCACGGTGCCGAGGGCCGCAGACAGTTTCGAACGTATTCTGGCAGCGGTCGGCGCCTTTGCCGCGGGACGCTGGCCGTTCTAAGCGGCCGTTCCAGGCGTGGCTGCTCGCCACCGGCCCCTGCGATGACAAGCCCAGGGCGCAGGAGGAGCCGTCAACGCGACAGGAACGGCGGCGCCGTCATCGTCTCCGGCACCGGAACCCCCATCCGCGTCAGGATCGACGGCGCCAGAGCCAGCTGGTTCAGCACCTGATCCTCCGGCGGCAGCGGGCTGTCGCCGAAATAATAGAAGGCGAAATCGCGCTGCGCCTCACCCGTGCCACCATGATGCCCCCGGGCATCCTGCCCGTGGTCGGCGGTCACGATCACCTCATATCCGCCACGCCGCCATCGGTCGATGAACGGGGCCAGCGTCGCATCCATCTTGAAGCAGGCATCGTCCATCTCTTCGCAGTCGTGATAGAAACGGTGCCCCATACTGTCCAGCGTGCAGGTGTGGAGGATGCCGTAGTCGATCCCCTTCACCTCGGCCAGCCGGGTCAGCGTGCCGAACAGGTCATAGTCGGCAGGGGTCATCTGGTTCACATGACCGTAGCCGTGCATCGTATGGAACCGGCCATGGGTGATCGGCCCCTCCGGCTCATCATATTCGATATCGCGCACCACATCGAAGGGCGCGCGGTTGAAGAATTCCGACCAGTAGGAATGGGTGACCGCCCCGGTCTTCCGACCGGCCTTTGTCGCCTCGCTGAAGATGTCGGGAAATTCCAGCCGGCGAATGCCCGCATTGTCCCAGATCCGGTGCACCTGCGGCGGCAGCCCGGTGTGGATGGACGCATAGCAGCAGGCGCTGGTCGAGGGCAACACCGCCCGCATCCGCCGCACCCGCGCTTCGCCCTGTTCGACCCAGCCCTCCAGATTGCCGAACAGCCGCCGCCAGTTGGCATAGGGCACCCCGTCCAGGATGATCAGAAGAAGTTTCGTCATCTCACTCTCCGCACGCCCTGCCCCCCGTGCGGCGGCAGGGACAGTCTCAGTTCCCGCCGCTGGCCATCTTGCGCCGGGCGATCACGCCTTCCAGCCAGCCGATCTCCATCTCCGGGACCGAGGACAGCAGCAGGTCGGTGTAATCGTCGAAAGGCGGGGCCAGAACATCGGATTTCTGGCCGTAGCGGACCACCTGCCCCTTGAACATCACGGCAATCTTGTCGGCGATGGCCTTCACCGTCGCCAGATCATGGGTGATGAACAGATAGGCCACCTGCGCCTCGGCCTGAAGGTTCAGGAGAAGCTTCAGGATGCCATCCGCCACCAGCGGGTCGAGGGCCGAGGTCACCTCGTCGCAGATGATCAGCTTGGGCTTCGCCGCCAGCGCGCGGGCGATGCAGACCCGCTGCTTCTGCCCGCCCGACAGTTCCGCCGGATAGCGGTCGGCAAAGCCGCGGCCCATTTCGATCTGATCCAGCAGTTCCTGCACCCGGCGGTCGCGGTCCGCCCCGCGCAGACCGAAATACAGCTCCAGCGGACGGCCGATGATGGTGCCCACGGTCTGCCGCGGGTTCATCGCCGTATCGGCCATCTGATAGATCATCTGGATTTCGCGCAGATCGGTCTTGGTCCGGTTTGCGAAATCCGCCGACAATTGCCGCCCGGCAAAGCTGATCCGCCCCTTGGCCGGCGGCAAAAGCCCGGTGATCGCCCGCGCAAGCGTGGATTTGCCCGAGCCGGATTCGCCCACCACCGCCAGCGTCTGCCCCGGTGCCAGATCGACCGAAACATTCTTCAGCACATCGAAATTCGTGCCGCGATAGCGCGCCGTCACGCCTTCGACCTTCAACACCGGCGGCGCCTCGGGCTTTTCGGCATGTTCCAGCCCGCGGACAGACACCAGCGCGCGGGTATAGTCCTCGCGCGGGTCGTGGATGATCTGGGCCGTCGGTCCCAGCTCCACCATGCGCCCGTGCCGCAGCACCATGATCTCATCGGCGACCTGCGCCACCACGGCCAGATCGTGGGTGATATAGAGGGCTGCGACCTGCGTGTCGGCGATGGCCTCCTTGATGGCGGCCAGAACGTCGATCTGCGTCGTCACATCCAGCGCGGTCGTGGGTTCGTCGAACACCACCAGATCGGGCTTCGGGCACAGGGCCATGGCCGTCATCGCCCGCTGCAGCTGCCCGCCGGACACCTGATGGGGATAGCGGCGGCCAAAGGTTTCGGGGTTGGGCAGGCCCAGCTTGCGGAACAGGCCCACGGCGCGGGCCTCCGCCTCGGCCTTGGGCATCAGGCCGCGGGCCAGCGTGGTCTCGATCACCTGCTCCATCAGCCGCTTGGCCGGGTTGAAGCTGGCCGCGGCGGATTGCGAGACATAGGTGACCTCGCGCCCGCGCAGGCTGCGCAGCACATCGGGGCCGGCGGTGCGGATCTCGCGCCCGTTCAGCCGGATCGTACCGCCGGTCAGCCGCACCCCGCCGCGACCATAGGCCATGGACGAGAGGCCGATGGTCGATTTCCCGGCGCCGGATTCGCCGATCAGCCCCAGCACCCGGCCCTTCTTCAGCTGAAGGTCCACGCCATGCACCAGCGTGACATTCTTCGGCGGCTCTCCGGGCGGGTAGGAGGTGGCCTCGATCACAAGGCCCTTGATGTCCAGAAGCAGATCGTCAGCCACCGCGGCCCCCTTTCAGGCTGGAGGTGCGCGTCAGCACCCAGTCGGCGACAAGGTTGACCGAAATCGCCAGCACAGCGATGGCGGCGGCGGGGACCATGGCGGCGGATTTGCCGTAGATCAGCCCGTCCTTGTTTTCCTTCACCATGCCGCCCCAGTCCGCCAGTGGCGGCTGCACGCCAAGGCCAAGGAAGGACAGGGTGGAGATGAAGAGGACGGCAAAGATGAACCGCAGCCCGAATTCCGCCACCAAGGGCGACAGCGCATTGGGCAGGATCTCGCGGAAGATGATCCAGCCCTGACGCTCCCCCCGCAGGCGGGCGGCCTCGACATAATCCATCACCGTGATGTCCATGGCCACCGCCCGGCTCAGCCGGAAGACGCGGGTGGAATCCAGCACACCCATCACAAGGATCAGCACCGTCAGGTTCAGCGGCAGCACGGACAGCATCACCAAAGCCACGATCAGCGACGGAATGGCCATCATCAGATCGACGATCCGGCTCAGGATCTGGTCGGTCCAGCCGCCCTTGACCGCGGCGAGGAAGCCGAAGAACGACCCCAGCCCGAAGGCCAGCACCGAAGAGGCCAGCGCCACGAAAATCGTGATCTGCCCGCCATAGATCAGCCGCGACAGGATATCCCGGCCGATGGTGTCTGTGCCCAGCCAGTTCTGCGCCGAGGGCGGGTCCCAGACACCGCCGACCGTCTCACCCACGCCATAGGGCGCGATCAGCGGCGCGAAGATCGCCGCAAGGACAAAGCCCGCCGTAAAGATCATGCCGATCAGGGCGGAAAGCGGAATGCGCATCGCCACCCCCTTATTTCGGATGCCGCAGACGCGGGTTGGCCAGAATGGCAACCACGTCGGCCAGAATGTTCAGCCCGATATAGACCGCGGCAAAGACCAGCCCCACCGCCTGCACCACCGGCAGGTCGCGCTTGGTCACATGATCCACCAGATATTGGCCAAGCGCGTTATAGCCGAAGACCACCTCGACCACGACGACCCCCACCACCAGATAAGCGAGGTTCAGCACCACGACCGAGACGATGGGCGCGATGGCATTGGGGAAGGCATGTTTCCAGATGATCGTGATCGGGCGCAGGCCCTTCAGCTCGGCCGTTTCGACATAGGCCGATTGCATCACGTTCAGGATGGCCGCGCGGGTCATCCGCATCATATGGGCCAGCACCACAAGGACCAGCACGATGACCGGCAGCGCCACGGCATTCAGCTTGGCCCAGAGGCTCATCCCCGGGAAGACCATGGCCACCGGCTGGAACACCGGGAAAACCTGTGTCAGCAGGAAGATGACGAAATAGGCCGCCACGAATTCCGGCAGCGAGATGGTGGACAGCGTGATCCCCGAGATCACCTTGTCCGGCCAGCGCCCGGCATAGCGCGCGGCCACGATGCCAAGGATCAGCGCCAGCGGCACCGAGATGATGGCCGCCGTGACCGCAAGGAACAGCGTGTTGCCCAGACGCTGGCCGATGGCCTGCGCGATGTCGGTGCCGTTCGTCAGCGACTTGCCCAGATCGCCAGTCACCACACCGCCGAGCCAGTTGAAATACCGCACCAGCGGCGGATCGTTCAGCCCCAGCTGCGCGCGCAGATTCTCCAGCGCCTGCGGCGTGGCCGATTGTCCAAGGATCTGCTGCGCGGTATCGCCCGGCAGGGCCTCTACCCCCAGAAAGATCACCGCCGACACGGCCAGCATGAGGAGGAGACCCAGCGCCACGCGCTGGATCACCAGTTTCAGGATCGGATGCACCGGCGCCGCCTCAGGCCAGCCAGCACTTGACCATGGCGCGGCCGTTCATCAGCTCGCCGTTCGGGTCTTCGGTCCAGCCCTGCACCTCGTCGCGTACACCGTCCACGAAATCGTTGAACATCGGCAGGATCAGACCGCCCTCGTCGCGCAGGATATGGGCCATCTTGGAATATTCGTCCTTGCGCTTGGCCTGGTCCAGCTCGCCCCGCGCCGCCAGCAGCAGCTCGTCGAAGGTGGCATTCTTGAACTTGGTGTCGTTCCAGTCCGCCGTCGACAGATAGGCCGTGGAATACATCTGGTCCTGCACCGGACGCCCGCCCCAGTAGCTGGCGCAGAACGGCTGCACGTTCCAGACGTTCGACCAGTAGCCGTCATCGGGCTCCAGCTGCACGGTCAGCGGAATGCCCGCCGCATTGGCCGAAGCCGCGAAAAGGTTCGCCGCATCCACCGCGCCGGGGAAGGCGCCCGGCGCCGCGCGCAGCACGATCGGGCTGCCGTCATGGCCGGATTTCTTGTAGGCTTCCGCCGCCGCCGCCGCATCATATTCCCGCTGCGGGATGGTGTCGTCGAACAGCGGATAGGCAGCATTGATCGGAAAGTCGTTCCCGACCGAGCCGAGCCCGCCCAGAATCTTGTCCACCATCTCCTGCCGCTTGATCGCCAGCTTCAGCGCCATGCGCAGGTCGTTGTTGTCGAAGGGCGCCTTGTCCACATGCATGATGAAGACATAATGGCCGCGGCCCGGCACCGATTTCACCGAAACCCCGGGCGCGCCTTTCAGCAGCTCCGAAATCTTCGGGTCCACCCGGTTGATCATATGGACCTGCCCCGACTGCAGCGCCGCCGTCCGGGCGGTGTTGTCGTTGATGATCAGGAACTCCACCTGATCGGCATGGCCGGTGCCGCTGTCGAAGTAATTCGCATGTTTGGTAAATCCGATCCGGACACCCGGCTCGAACACTTCAACCTTATAGGGGCCGGCACCAATGCCCGCCGCCGGATTGTCCACGCCGCCGCCCGGCTGGATCACAAGGTGATAATCGGCCATCAGATAGGGCAGGTCGGCATTGGCGGTGTTCAGCGTCAGGGTCACCATGTCCCCTTCGGCCTTCATCTCGGCAATGTCCTTGACCACGCCCAGTGCGCCGGATTGCGCGGCCTCGTCGGTGTGGCGCTTCAGCGTGGCCACCACATCCTCGGCCGTCACGGTCTTGCCGTCGTGGAATTCCACCCCTTGCCGGATCTTGAAGGTCCAGACCTTCGCATCGGGCGAGGAGGACACTTCCTCGGCAATCCGCATCTCGACGCCGCCGGTCGCGCCCTCGCGCACAAGGGTTTCGCCCCAGGTCACGTTGGTCATGAACGGCACTTCCGATGCCGCCAGCGCCGGATCCAGCGAGTTGGTGCTTTCGCCCCCGGCCAGACCGGCCCGGATCAGCCCGCCCTTCTTCGGCTCCTGCGCCAGCGCCGCCTTGGAATATAATGCCCCCGCCAGCGCTGCCGACAGTCCCATCGCGGTGCTGCGGCCCAGGAATTCGCGGCGGCTCATGCGGCCGCTGCGGGCCTGGCCAACGATCCAGTCCAGTTTCTCGGTCATTCCTATTCTCCCTGTCCAGCCCGGTGTTCCCGGGATTCTTTGTTGACTTGCGAATCAATAAACCGCGAACCCGACAACCGGGCAACGATTTTTGCGAAGGCTCAGACGAAGCGGCGCGGCACCTCCTCATCCCAGTTCCGTTCGAAAACCACCCTGTCGCCCTCAAAGGCCACCAGCCGGGCTGTCATGCGCAGATGGCTGACGCTGGCGGTCATCTCGGCCCGCGCCTCGGTGCGGACGGACCAGTCCCCGCGCGACAGACGCTGCTCCCAGATGTGGACGGCGCGCGCGGACAGAGGGTCGTCAGGGCGGATTTCCCACCGTTCGGTCATGGTCTCGCCCGTGCAAAGACCATGGTCCAGATTTTCGCTGTCGCCCAGATCATCCTCGACGATCAGGGCATGGGTTCCGGCAATCATGTCGGTTTCAACATATCGCCTTGTCTTGCCCGGACGCAAGACCTTGTGTTTCCATTGGGTTGCATGTTCTGTCGGCGGGGGGTCCCATTCCGTTTGCGACATCTGATGCACCGGCAGTTCCAGACTGCCGCCGGTCAGCACCAGCCGCCCCGCCGCGGGCGAAGGCCAGACGAAGGGCCAATAGCTGTTCGACAAGGCCAGCCGCAGCCGGTGCCCCGCCGCCAGCCGGTATCCCATCTGGTCCAGCGTGAACGCCACCTCCACCGTCTGCCCCGGCACCATCGGCACAGGCTCCGCCATCCCGTCGCGGTGGCACAGGTTCAGCATGCCATGCGCGATCCGCACCGACCGCCCGTCCGGCGCCACATCGCAGAGCCGCGCCACGACAAAGCCCAGAGGCTGGTCCGAACTCAGCTGCAACCGCAGCCGCGCCGCGCCCAGCATCTCCAGCGGCGCCTCCAGCTCCGGCCCGTCGAAACAGACCGACATGGCATCGTCGCCCGCCTGATCGCCCGGCATCTCGGCGTTCAGCCCCATCGGAAAGAACTCACCCGCCGCCAGCCCAAGGTGCTGCGGGGTCGCAATGTCCAGACGGAATGCCTCGCCTTTATCTTGGCTCAAATATCCCACGGGGGTGCGGGGGTGTGAAACCCCCGCCTCCGCGGCCAGATGCCAAAGAACCGGCCTCACCCGCGGCGAGGGCCATTCCGCTTCGGCCACCCAATGCCCGGCCCGGTGGCGCGGGCTGGCATCGGGCGGTTCGGAATGCAGGATATAGGCGCGATAGGCGGGGTCATCCTCGGCCCCGTTCTCCATCCCTTTCAGCCAGCGGTCCCACCAGCGCAGCGCCACCTGCAGGAACCCCACCTGCGGCCCCGGCACCGCCGTATGCGGATACTGGTGCACCCAGGGCCCCATCACCGCCTTCGCGGGCGCGGGCACATGCGCCACCGCCGCCGCCAGCGTGTTCATGTAATTGTCGGCCCAGCCGCCCCAGATCATCATGGGCACCCGGTTCTGCGCCCAATTCTCGCAGATTGAGCCATGGGCCCAATAGCCATCCCGCGCCTGATGCGCCGCCCAGCGGGGCGCCAGCCACGGTTCCGCCTCCAGCCGCCGCAGCCATTCACCCCGCCAGTCGGCCACCAGCACCGGGTCCGGCGGGCGTGAGGAATAGGACAGCATCACCGCCCCCCAGCCGAAATTCTCGCCCAGAAGACAGCCGCCCTTGAAATGGATGTCATCGGCAAAGCGGTCCGTCGTCGAACAGACCGAGACGACCGCCTTCAGCGGCCCCTCCTCGGGGCCAAGGTTGCCCGCGCCCTGATTGAAGGCCGTCTGCAGGCAGTTGAAGCCGCCCCAGCTCTTGCCCATCATCCCCACGGCGCCGGTGCACCACGGCTGTGCCGCCAGCCAGTCGATCACCGCCTGCGCATCGGCCATTTCCTGCGCGCTGTATTCGTCGTCCATCAGGCCCTGACTGTCGCCATTGCCGCGCATGTCCACCCGGACGGCGGCATAGCCATGGCCCGCGAACCAGGGATGCATCATCTCATCCCGCGGCAGGGTCCCGTCGCGCTTGCGATAGGGGATGTATTCCAGAATGGCCGGCACCGGATTTTCGGCGGCATCCTCCGGCATCCAGACCCGGGCGGACAGGCGCACCCCGTCGGGCATCGGGATGCCCATATCCTCGGTCTCGGTCACGTGGCGGGGAAACTCGGTCCTGACGGTCATCCTCACCTTCCAGGCAGCGCTAACATGACCATAAGCACACCCCCGCGCGCAATTATCAGGAAGGTTTCCGCCGTTTCTCCTGCCGTTTGCGACACCGGCCCAAAACGCCGCTTGCACGGTTCTGCAGCCCGCGCCACCCATGGGCAAACCGCCTCCGGAGTTGCCCATGAATGCGCCGTCCGACAGACCGAATATCCTGATCCTGATGGTGGACCAGCTGAACGGAACGCTGTTTCCAGACGGTCCGGCGGCCTTTCTGCACACGCCGAATCTGCGCCGCCTGGCGCAACATTCCGCGCGCTTCGCCCATGCCTATACCGGCAGCCCGCTCTGCGCCCCTGCCCGCGCCAGCTTCATGTCGGGCCAGCTGCCGCGCCGCACCCGCGTCTATGACAATGCGGCCGAGTTCACCTCGGACATCCCGACCTATGCCCACCACCTGCGCCGGGCGGGCTATCAGACCGCGCTGTCGGGCAAGATGCATTTCGTCGGCCCCGATCAGCTGCACGGCTTCGAGGAACGGCTGACCACCGACATCTACCCCGCCGATTTCGGCTGGACCCCGGACTATCGCAAACCGGGCGAGCGGATCGACTGGTGGTATCACAACCTCGGCTCCGTCACCGGCGCGGGCGTGGCAGAGATCACCAATCAGCTGGAATATGACGACGACGTCGCGCATCAGGCGGTGCAGAAGATCTATGATCTGTCCCGCGGCGCCGATGCCCGGCCGTGGTGCCTGACCGTCAGCTTCACCCATCCGCATGACCCCTATGTCGCGCGCCGCAAATACTGGGACCTTTACGAAGGCGCCCCCGAATGCGAACCGCCCGCCGCCCTGCCCTATGACGAAATGGACCCGCATGCGCAGCGCCTGATGGACGCCTGCGACTGGCGCGGGCTGGAGGTGACGCCCGACCACATCCGCCGCGCGCGGCAGGGCTATTTCGCCAATATATCCTATGTCGATGACAAGATCGGCGAAATCCTCGACGTGGTCGAGGCGACCCGGCAGGAGGCGATCGTGATCTTCGTCTCGGACCACGGCGACATGCTGGGCGACCGGGGCCTGTGGTTTAAGATGAACTTCTTCGAAGGCTCGGCCCGGGTCCCGCTGATGATCGCCGCCCCGGGCCTGACGCCGGGGCTGGTGGAAACACCGGTTTCGACCATCGACGTGGTGCCGACGCTGGCCGCGCTGGCGGGGATCGACCTCAGCGAGGTGGCGCCCTGGACCGATGGCATGAACCTTCTGCCGGTGGCGGCGGGGGCCGACCGCGGCGCGGTGCCGATGGAATATGCCGCCGAAGGCTCGATCACGCCCCTCGTCGGGCTACGGCAGGGCGCGTGGAAATACATCCGCTGCGCCGCCGACCCGGACCTGTTGTTCGACGTGGCGAACGATCCGGGCGAGCGCGAGAACCTTGCCGAAGACCCGCGTGCGGTGGAGGTTCTGGCCCATTTCCGCGCCATGGCCGAGGCGAAATGGGACCTTGCCGCCTATGACGCCGAGGTGCGCGAAAGCCAGGCTCGCCGGTGGGTCGTCTATGAGGCTTTGCGCAACGGCGCCTATTTCCCCTGGGATTACCAGCCCCTGCGCGCCGCCAGCGAACGCTACATGCGCAACCATATGGATCTGAACATCCTGGAAGAAAGCAAACGCTTCCCCCGCGGCGAATAAAGCGGAGCGGCTTGCGCCGCATTCCTTTTGCCTCGTCGTCGCGCGGACGCGCTCCTCCTCAGGGGCGCTCCGCGCGGGGATATTTAGGCAAAGTGGAATGGGCTTTTCCACTTTGTCCAAATATCCGAAAACGCCGAGCCGGTTGGCGCGGCACGCGCCAGAGGCGAGACAAGAGGAATGCGGCGCAAGCCGCTCCGCTCAGCGGGCGTCGGACAGGATGCGGTCGGCCCCCATCCAGCCCATCAGCATCGACGGCGCATTGGTATTGCCCGCGATCAGGTTCGGAAAGGCCGAGGCATCGGCCACCCGCAACCCGGCGATCCCGTGCACCCGCAAATCCGGCCCGACGACTGAAGTGGCCGCATCCGGCCCCATCCGGCAGGTGCAGCTCTGATGATAGACCGTGCCTGACCGCTGCCGGAAATCCGCGATCAGCGCCTCATCCTCCTGCACTTCCGGCCCCGGGCGCAGTTCGTGGTCCACCCAGCGGGCAAAGCTGGGTTGCGCGGCGATCACCCGCAGGAATTTCACCGCCTCCAGCATCTCGGCCACATCCTCGGGCGTGGAAAACGCATTTGCCACGATCCGCGGCGGCGCGAAAGGATCGGGCGAGGCAATCCGCACATGCCCGCGCGAGGTGGGGCGGCAGTTCGACAGGCCGATCGACAGGCCGGGAAATGGGTCCGGTGTCAGTAGCGGCCGTTCGCCTGCGCGGGGCAGCAGGGTGGAAAAGGCCTGCATATACAGCTGCATGTTCGGCCGCGGCAGACCGGGCCGGGTGCGGAAGAACCCGCCGCCGTGGTTGATCGACTTGGCCAGCGGCCCGCCGCCCAGAGCCAGCCACCACAGCCCCATCAGCGCCTTGCCCCAAAGGGGACGCAGGATGTTGTTGTAGGTGGGCACTTTCATCGCCCAGGTGTAGTTGATGCCGTGATGGTCGCTGTAATGGTCGCCCACATTCGGATTGTCCTGCATCACCGGCAGGCCCAGCCCCTGCAGCAGCGCGCCCGGCCCGATCCCGGACAGTTGCAGCACCTGGGGGGAGTTGATCGCGCCGCCCGAAAGGATCACCTCGCCCCGGCAGCGCAGCAGGCGGGTCTGGCCGCCCTGCCGGTATTCCACCCCCACGGCGCGTCGTCCCTCCAGAAGAACCCGCATCACCTGCGCCCCGGTCTCCACCCGCAGGTTCCGCCGCCGCATCGCCGGGCGCAGAAAGGCCCGCGCGGCCGAGTTCCGGCGGGCGCCGCGGATGGTCATCTGATAGGTCCCGGCACCCTCCTGTTCAGCGCCGTTGAAATCGGGGTTATAGGCCAGCCCGGCCTCGCCGCAGGCGGCGATATAATCCTCGACCAGCCAATGCAGCCCCTTGCGGTTGCGGCTGATGTAAAGCGGTCCACCGGTGCCGCGGAACGCGTCCGCCCCCGCCTCGTTGTCCTCCATCGCGCGATAGGCGGGCAGCACGTCGTCCCAGCCCCAGCCGATGTTTCCCGCAGCGCGCCAGTCGTCGTAATCCTGCCGGTGGCCGCGGATCCAGACCATGGCATTGATCGAGGACGACCCGCCCAAGAGCCGCCCGCGCGGAATATGGTCGGCCTGCCCGGCAAGACCCGGGTCCGGCTCCGCCCGATACATCCAGTTCACCGCGGGATTATAGAACAGCTTCCCATAACCCAGCGGCATCTGGACGAAAAACCGCCGGTCCGTGCCCCCGGCCTCCAGCAGCACGACCCGATGGCCGCCGCTCTCGCTCAGCCGGTTGGCAAGCACGCAACCCGCGCTGCCCGCCCCCACGATGATATAGTCGATCTCGCCGTCCATCCGCAGCCGTCCCCCGAAGCTGGGCCAGCTTAGGCGCGCCGGTCGCCGCGCCCTGCGCCGGATGCGACAGGAAATGTCGCCGCCGGATCAGTCGACCTCGACATAGCGCGGCGCGTGATGCACCGGAAACGCCACCGAGCGGGCGATGAAACACACCTCCGGAATCCGGTGGTGCAGCGCGTCGGCCAAGGCCAGATCGGCACCGCGCCTGACGGTGATGACCGGACGCAGGGTCGCCTCGACAAACCGTCCCGCCCCGCCGCGCCCGACCTCCCCCTTGCCGAGCGGACTGTCCTCATAGCCCAGCACCACAATCCCCGCCTCCGAGGCATAATGCAGGAACCACAGCATATGGCAGGCCGACAGCGCCGACAGCAGCAGATCCTCGGGATTCATCTTCGCCGGATCGCCGCCCAAAAGCGGATCGTTCGAACAATGGACCGGCGCCTTGCCCGGCACGGCGATATCCCAAGTCCGATCATAGGCGCGATAATGCGCCGTCCCCTCCCCCCGGTTGCCGGTCCAGACAATGCGCGAAGTGTAGTCGTTGGTCATCAGAGCACTCCTTTGCGGACAGGCTGCACCGGATCACCATCCGAAGAAAGGGGCGCTGCCCCTCGCGCTGACGCGCTCACCCCGGGATATTTGGACCAGTATGAAAGCCCTTTCACATTGGTCCAAATATCCTCGCCGAAGGTGCTCCAGAGGAGGAGCGCGCAAGCGCGACGACGAGGCAAAAGACTTGCGGCGCAGCCGCTCCGCTTTGCGACGGGTGGGGTCTAGCGCCCTTTCCAGACCGGATCGCGTTTCTCGGAAAAGGCGCGGGCGCCTTCCAGCTGGTCCTCGCTGGAATAGAGCCGGTCCACCGTGGGCATCTGCCGTTTGGTCACCCGGTTCAGCGCGTCCTGGAACCGCATATTCTCGGCCTCGCGGACAACTTCCTTGATCGCGGCATAGACCAGAGGCGGGCCGCTTTCCAGAAGCCGCGCCAGCGCCCAGGTCTTGTCCATCAGCTCTTCCGGGGCGCAGATCTCCTTGATCAGGCCCCACCGCAGCGCCTCTTCGGCATCGAACCAGCGGCCCGTCAGCAAGAGGTCCATCGCGACATGATAGGGGATGCGCTTTGGCAGCTTGATCGAAGCCGCATCCGCCACCGTGCCCGAGCGGATTTCCGGCAGAGCGAAGGTCGCTTTGGACGAGGCCATGATGATATCGCCCGACAGCGCCAGTTCCAGCCCGCCGCCGCAGCAGATGCCCTGCACCGCCATGATGACCGGCTTGTTCAGATTGGGCAGCTCCTGCAGCCCGCCGAAACCGCCCACGCCATAATCGCCATCCACCGCATCACCCTCGGCCGCGGCCTTCAGGTCCCAGCCCGGGCAGAAGAATTTCTCGCCCGCCGCGCGGACGATGCAGACCCGCAGACTGTCATCATCGCGGAAGTCGCGGAAGACCAGACCCATCACCCGGCTGGTCTTCAGGCTGATGGCATTGGCCTTGGGGGCGTCCAGCGTCACCTCAAGGATCGCCCCCTCGCGCCGGGTCTTCAACGGGCCTTCGCTCCGCATCTCCATCATCTCACACCCTCCGTATCAGCGCATCCACCGCCACCGCGCCCGTTTCGCGCAGCAGCACCGGGTTGATCTCGATTTCCTCAAGGCTGTCGTCGCCCGCCATCAGCTGACCCAACTGCACCGCCATCCGCGCCAGCGCCGCCACATCCGCCCGCGGCCGCCCGCGATAGCCGTCCAAGAGCGGCCAGAGCCGCAGGCCACGCAGGGCCGCGATGACCTCTGCCTCCGAAACGGGCCAGACAAGCGTGACCGTATCGGCCAGAACCTCTGCCGTGACGCCGCCCATGCCCAGCGTCAGCGTCAGGCCATAGACCGGATCGCGCCGCAGCCCCAACAGGCATTCGGCGACAACAGCCGTTACCATTTCCTCGGCCAGATAGCCGGTGGCGCCGGGCATCTCGGCCTGCCCCTCCAGCGTGGCAAGGCCCAGCCGCACGGCACCCGCCTCGGTCTTGTGGGCAAAGCCAAGGCCCTTCAGCGCCAGGGGCGGCGTGAGCCCGGCGGCGGCGGCGGTCACCCCGGCCAGCGTCCGGCCCGCCACCGCCCGTGGCACCGGCAGACCGGCCGCCGCGAGCAGCCGCTTGCCCTCCGCCTCGGACAGAAGCTGCGCCTCCCGCTCCGGCCGGGCCACCAGTGGCCGCCAGCCCTCGGCCCCGGCCGGGGTCTGTGCCGCACGGACCGCGGCCAGCCCGCTCTCCAGCCCCAGAAGCGGCACCACACCCTCGGCCATCAACTGCCCGGCCCGCCTCTCGCCCATGTTCTCCGCCATCGAGGCCAAGGCGAAGGCAGGCCGCCCCGTCGCCCGCCGCGCCGCCACGATCGCCTCCAGCGCGGGCTGATAGCTCGACGCATCGCAGCGGTCCTCCCGCGGGGTGTCGATGATGTAGAGACCCGCGTCATAGGCCTCCAGCATGGCGGTGAAGACCTCGGTCGTCTTCGGCCCGTCTCCCCAGATGAAGGTGTGATAATCCAGCGGGTTGGCGATGGCGGGGATCTCGCCCAGCACCGCGCGCAGCCGGTCATGCGTGGATTGCGGCACCGGCGGGAAATCCAACCCGTAGGGTGCCGCCAGATCAGCGACCAGCCCCGCCTCGCCGCCCGAACAGGACAGCGAACAGAGCCGCGGTCCCAATCCCGGCCCGTGCAGATGCAGGATCTTCAGCGCCTCGATCAGCTCGGAGGGCGAATTGACCTCCGCCACGCCCACCTGCCGCAGGAAGGCCGACGAGGCCGCCCCACTCCCCGCCAGCGAAGCCGTATGCGAGGCCGCCGCGGTGCGGGACAGCTCGGTCTTGCCGGATTTGATCGCCGCGATCCCCTTGCCCATGGCCCGCGCCCGCTCGGCCAGCGCGGCAAAGGCCGGGGCATCATCGATCCCCTCGATATATAGCCCAAGCGCGGTGACCCGCGGATCGTCCAGCAACGCGCCCGCCAGCTCCGCCAGCCCGACCACCGCGGCATTGCCCAGACAGGCCACATAGGCCACCGGCAGGCCGCGGGCCTGCATCCCCATGTTGATGACGATGTTGGACGACTGGCTCAACAGCGCCACCCCGCGGTCCACACGAACGCCGCCGTGCTGGTCCGGCCACAAAAGCGCAGCGTCCAGATAGTTGATCACCCCGTAGCAGTTCGGGCCGAGGATCGGCATCCCGCCCGCCGACGCCACCAGCTGCGCCTGCAACTCGGGCGCACCCGCCTCCTCCCAGCCGGAGGCAAAACAGATCGCGCCGCCCGCGCCCATAGCGGCCAGCTCCGCCACCACCTCCACCGTGGCGAAACGGTTCACCCCGATGAAGGTAGCATCCGGCGGCTCCGGCAGGTCCCCAAGACTGGCATAGGCCCGAAGCCCGCCGATCTCGGCCTTGGTCGGATGCACCGGCCAGACCGGCCCGGCAAAGCCCATCTTGCGGCATTGGTCGATGACGTTGAGCGCCCAGCCAGCGCCCAGAACCGCAATGTGCCGCGGGCGGAGAAGGCGGTCGAGACGGGTCATGTCGCCGCGCCCTGCTTTGACCGCGGACCGGGGGTTTCACACCCCCGGACCCCCGTGGGATATTTTTGAACAGATGAATGATAGAAGAGACGCCCTGCCCCGATCCAACGAGGCAGGGAATCTTCACCTGTTACCGTCATCGGCGTCCCCGCCTGTTCGGCCTCACCAGAATGGATGCAGAGGGTTAACACTTCGTATCTTTCATCTGTTCATAAATATCCTCGGGGGGTCCGGGGGGCGAAGCGCCCCCGGCCGGTGCGGCGGGGCGGTTCAGCCCGGACCTTCGCGCGGGCGGTCGACGTGGCCGAGGTCCCTCTCGGGCCAGAGGATGTCGCGCACCTTCTGCTTCAGCACCTTGGCCTCGGGGAAGCCGCCGTCGGCCTTCCGCTCCCAGATCTGCCTGCCGTCCAGGGTGATGACGAAGATCCCGCCGGTCCCCGGCACCAACGTGACAGACCCAAGATCCTGCCCGAAGCTCTGCAGCAGCTCCTGTGCCAGCCAGGCGGCGCGGAGCATCCAGTTGCATTGCGTGCAATAGGTGATGGTGATCGCCGGTCCCGTCATCATGCCCCCAGAGGCCGCAGAAGCTCGCGGCTGATGATGTGGCGCTGGATCTCCGAGGTCCCCTCCCAGATCCGTTCCACCCGCGCGTCGCGCCAGATGCGCTCCAGCGGCAGTTCGTCCATCAGCCCCATGCCGCCATGGATCTGGATCGCCTCATCCGCGATCATCGCCAGCACCTCGGTGGCCTTCAGCTTGGCCATGGCCATGTCGCCTTCGGTCACCGTGCCCTGATCGTATTTCCACGCGGCCTCGCGCGTCAGAAGCTCGGCCGCCTTCAGCTCCGTCGCCATATCGGCCAGCTTGAAGCTGACACCCTGGAACTTGCCGATCTGGCTTCCGAACTGCCTGCGTTCGGCGGCATAGGACAGCGCATGGGACAGCGCGCGTTCCGCCCGGCCCAGACAGGTGGAGGCGACCTGAAGCCGGGTGGCGCCCAGCCATTTGCCTGCCACCTCAAACCCCTTGTGCACCTCGCCCAGCACTTGGGCTGCGGGCAGGCGGCAGTCATCGAATTCCAGCACGCAGTTGTTGTAGCCGCGGTGGCTGACGTTCCTGTAGCCCTCGCGCACGGTGAAGCCGGGGGTGCCCTTGTCGACCAGAAAGGCGGTGATCCGCTTTTTCGGGCCGCGCGGTGTCGCCTCTTCGCCGGTCGCCACCCAGACGATGACGAAATCGGCCACATCGGCATGGCTGATGAAATGTTTCGTGCCGTTCAGGATGAAATCGCCGCCGTCCTGCCGCGCGAAGGCCTTCATCCCGCGCAGGTCCGATCCGGCGCCCGGCTCGGTCATCGCCTGCGCATCGTGGCGTTCGCCGCGGATGGCGGGCATCAGATAGCGGTCGCGCTGTTCGCCTTCGCAGGCCAGCAGGATGTTGGACGGGCGGCAGACGCAGGTCCAGTGCAGCGCGTAATTCGCCCGGCCCAGTTCCTTTTCATACAGCAGCCAAGTCAGCGTATCGAGGCCTGCGCCCCCCAGTTCGGCGGGCATGTTGGCGGCGTAAAGCCCTGCGGCCATGGCCTTTTGCTGCAACTCCCGCCGCAGGTCGGCGCGCAGGACGCCCGTCCGCTCCACCTCCTGCTCATGCGGGTAAAGCTCGGTCTCGACGAAGGCGCGCGTCGTCTCGACGATCATCTTCTGTTCGTCGGTCAGGCCGAAGTCCATCGCCTAGCCCTTCTTCTGGCCGATGGCCCGGCCCGCCCCTTCGGGCAGCGGCAGGGCGGCATGGGCCTCGGCCACGGCGCGCAGCTTCTCCCAGACCTCCGGGGCGGCGGGGACGGTCTTGCCCGCGGCCATATCCACATGCAGGCACAGCTGTTCGATGGTGGCGACGCAGCTGTCCCCCTTCATCACCCGCACGAAGGAGCGGAAGCGTTTCTCATCCGCGCTGAGGATCTGCAGCGTGCCGGTCAGCCGGTCGCCCAGCTTGGCCTCGCCCAGATGGCGGATATGGGTTTCGGCGGAATAGTAGCTGTGGCCCGCCGCGACGTAATCCATCCCCGCCCCGATCAGCCGGAGGAAGGCATCGATCGTCTCGGAATTGGCGAAGTAGTAGCGGCTTTCGGTCATGTGGCCGTTGTAGTCGATCCAGCCCGGCAACACCTGCATATGCGCCATCACAAGCGGTTCGCTCTTGGGCGCAGAGTCGGTCTGGGCATGGAAGGCCGCGGCGCGCGCGGCATCATGTTCCCGCAGCACCTTGCCCGCGCCCCAGTCGCGTTCTTTCAGCACCCGCAGGAAACCCACGAGGTTCTGGTCGCGGATG
This sequence comes from Neotabrizicola sp. VNH66, assembly GCF_049445895.1. Classification (NCBI taxonomy): domain Bacteria; kingdom Pseudomonadati; phylum Pseudomonadota; class Alphaproteobacteria; order Rhodobacterales; family Paracoccaceae; genus Neotabrizicola; species Neotabrizicola sp. VNH66. The sequence continues at coordinate 239,448 of NZ_JBMSDW010000003.1, read as the reverse complement.
CGTTCCAGTTCGCGGATGCCATATTGGCCGGACTGCGCGTCGGACTGGCTGGAGACCAGCTCCACCAGTTCGTCATTGAACTCAGGCACATCCATCAGCTTGGTCCAGGGCCATTTCAGCGCCGGGCCGAACTGAGCCATGAAATGCCGCATCCCCGCCTCGCCCCCCGCGATGCGATAGGTCTCGAACAGGCCCATCTGGCCCCACCGCAGGCCAAAGCCCATGCGGATCGCCTCGTCGATCTCTTCGGTGGTGGCGACGCCGTCCTTGAGCATCCACAAAGCCTCACGCCAGACCGCCTCAAGGAAGCGGTTGCCCAGGAAGGCGTCGATCTCCTTGCGGATCACCAGCGGGAACATCCCGATGTCCTTCATGATCTGCACGGTCTTTTCGACCACCTCGGGCGGGTTGGCCGGGCTGCCCGAAACCTCGGACAAGGGCAGCAGATAGACCGGGTTGAACGGGTGCGCGACGATGATGTTCTGCGGCGCCGGGCTGCCCTTCTGCAGATCCGTCGCGGTAAAGCCGCTGGTGGAGGAGCCGATCAGCACGCCCGGATTGGCCTGCTGCAACTGGGCATAGACCTTGTGCTTCAGCTCGATCCGCTCGCTGACGGATTCCTGCACATATTCCGCGCCTTCCACCGCCTCGGCCATGGTGCCCGCGAAGGTCAGCACCCCCTCGGGCGGCATCGGCACATCCGACAGCGCGGGCAGCGCAAGCCGCGCATTGGCCATGACCGCGGTGATCTTGCGCTCGGCTTCGGGGTCAGGATCGAACACCGCCACATCCCAGCCGTTCAGCAGGAACCGCGCCGCCCAGCCCCCGCCGATCACCCCGCCGCCAATGATTGCCGCTTTCCGTGTCATGTCTTTTCCTTCCCCGGGGATCCCCCCACCCCATCCCTCCCCCACAAAGGGGGGAGGGAGGCGCTCGTCTCATCACAGATGCGCGCCCCGGCCAGCCGGGCGCTTCCCTCCCCTTTATGGGGGAGGGATAGGGGCTACTTCGCCACCGGCGCGCGCTTTTCCAGCTTCAGCCGGGCGCGGACCTCGGCCGGGGTGATGACCCGCGCGCCCAGGTTTTCGATGATCGTCGCCGCACGCTCCACCAGCTGCGCATTGGTGGCCAGCACGCCCTTGTCCAGCCAGAGGTTATCCTCCAGCCCGACCCGCACATTGCCGCCCGCGATCACCGCCGCCGCGACATAGGGCATCTGATGGCGGCCAAGCGCAAAGGCCGACCAGTGCCAGCCCTTCGGCACGTTGTTCACCATCGCCAGATAGGTGTTCAGATCGTCCGGGGCGCCCCACGGCACGCCCATGCACAGCTGCACCAGCACCGGATCGGGGATCACGCCCTCGTCCACCAGCGCCTTTGCCAGCCACAGATGGCCGGTGTCAAAAGCCTCGATCTCGATCCGCACTCCCGCTGCCGTCATCCGCTTCGCCATGTCCCGCAGCATGCCGGGGGTGTTGACCATCACATAATCGGCCTCGTTGAAATTCATCGTGCCGCAGTCCAGCGTGCAAATCTCGGGGCGGCATTCCACCACATGGGCCACCCGTTCGGCCGCGCCCGCCATATCGCTGCGCCGGCCAAGGCGGCCCATATCCTCGGTGCCCTCGAAATAGATATCGCCGCCCATACCTGCGGTCAGGTTCAGGACGACATCGGTGTCGCTGTCGCGGATGCGCTCTGTCACCTCGCGATACAGCGCCGGGTCACGCGCGGGCTTGCCCGTCTCGGGATCACGCACATGGCAGTGGACCACCGCCGCCCCGGCCTTGGCCGCGGCGATGGCGCTTTCGGCGATCTGGGCCGGGCTGCGCGGCACATGCGGGCTGCGGTCCTGCGTCCCGCCCGATCCGGTCACGGCACAGGTGATGAAAACCTCGCGGTTCATGGTCAGCGGCATGGGCTCACTCCTTCTCTGCCGCCAGACTAGCGGTCTTGCACGGCGCGGCTTTGCGATTTACGAAATTCGCATGACGGAAAAGGCAATCTTCGCTCCGGCCACCGCTCCCCTCGGCCTGTCGCTTCTGGTGCTGCCACAGGCGTCCATCCTTGAGGTCGCCTCGGCGCTGGACCCGTTGCGCAATGCGAACCGCCAGCTGGGGCGCGAGGCGTTCCGCTGGCGCGTCGTCTCGCCCGACGGGGCGCCGGTGCCGCTGACCTGCGGCCTGTCGCTGCCCGCCACCGGCACGATGGCCGATGCCGTGGGCAATGAGGTGCTGATGATCATTGCGGGCTACCGGCTGGCCGAGGTGGCGACCCGCCCGCTGATGCGGGAACTACGCCGGATCGCGCCGCGCTTCGCGCTGGTGGGCGGGATCGACGCCGGACCATGGGTCATGGCGCGGGCGGGGCTGCTGGACGGCCACCGCGCGACCGTGCATTGGGAGGATCTGGAGGATCTGGCCGCCGCCCACCCCGAGGTCGAGGTGGTGCCCGACCGCTGGGTCATCGACCGCAACCGCGTAACCATCGGCGGCGCGGCCCCGGCGGCGGATTTCATGCTGCATCTGATCGGCGCGCGCCACGGCGGCCCGCTCGCGCGGCAGGTGGCCAACAGCTTCCTGACCGTCGCCCGCCCGGGGGCCGAGCCGCAGGTGGCCCAGCGCCCCGCGCCAGGGCTGGATCCGCGCGTGGCCGCCGCCGCCGCCCGGATGGAAGCGCGGATCGACACGCCCGAAGCGGTGACGGAGACCGCCGCCGCCGTGGGCCTGTCGCCGCGACGGCTGGAGACGCTCTTCCGCCAGACCCTTGGCACCACCCCAGGCGCCTATGCGCTGAGCCTGCGGCTGCAGGCTGCGCGGCGGATGCTGACCGACACGCGCCACCCTTTGGCGGAAGTGGCACTGCGCACGGGATTTTCCGGCCCCGCCACGCTGAGCCGGGCCTTCGCCAAGACTTTCGGCCACCCGCCCGGCCGGTTACGGCGGTGATCTCGCCGGTAACCTCAAGGCGCGGCTTGCGCCGCATTGCTTTTGCCTCGTCGTCGCGCTTTCGCGCTCCTCCTCAGGTTTGCCTTCGGCGAGGATATTTGCACAAAGTGGAAAGCCCTTTCCAGTTTGCACAAGTATCCCGGGGTGAGCGCGCCAGCGCGAGGGGCAGCGCCCCTTACGCCGGTTCCAGCAGGCCCCGCCCTTTCAGCAGCGCCTCCACCCCCGGCATCTTGCCGCGGAACTGAAGATAGAGCGCCTCGGCCTCCTGCGAGCCACCGGCGGAGAGGATGAAGGTTTCCAGCCTCTTCGCGGTGGCGGGGTCGAAGGCATCGCCGGTTTCCTCGAATGCCGCAAAGGCGTCGGCATCCATAACCTCGGACCACATGTAGCTGTAATAACCCGAGGAATAGCCGTCTCCGCTGAAGACATGGGCGAAATGCGGCGTGGCGTGGCGCATGCGGATCGCGCGCGGCATGCCCAAAGCCTCCAGCACCTCGGCCTGTTTCTGCATCGGACCGGCGGGGGCGGGGCCGTTGTGGAACTCCAGATCCACCAGAGCGGAAGCCACGAATTCCACCGTGGCAAAGCCCTGATCATAGGTTCCCGCGGCCAGAAGGCGCTTCAGCAGGTCCGCGGGCATCGGCTCTCCGGTCTGCCAGTGGCGGGCATGCGCCTCCAGCACGGCGGGCACCTCCAGCCAGTGTTCATAAAGCTGGCTGGGCAGTTCCACGAAATCCCGCGCCACGGAGGTGCCGGAGATGAAGCCATAGGTCACATCGGACAGCATCTGATGCAAAGCATGGCCGAATTCGTGGAACAACGTCCGCGCATCGTCATAGGACAGCAGGGCCGGCTCGCCCTTGGCGAAGTTGCAGACATTCACCACGACGGGCCGCACGTCGCCGCCCAGCTTGCGCTGGCTGCGCATCGCGCTGCACCATGCGCCGGACCGTTTCGACGATCGCGCGAAATAATCGCCAAGGAAGACGGCGATGTGCCGGCCGCCCCGTGTCACCTCCCAGCCCCGCACATCGGGGTGGTAGAAGGGTCCGTCGATCTCGCGGAATTCCAACCCGAAAAGACGGGTCGCGCAATCGAACATCGCGCCCAGCATGGCATTCAGCGACAGATAGGGCTTCAGCACCGCCTCATCGAGGTCATGCTCCGCCTTCCGCCGTTTCTCACTGTAATAGCGCCAATCCCAGGCCTCCAGCGGCCCGGCGATCCCGTCGGCGCGCAGCATCGTCTCCAGCACCGCGGCATCGGCATTGGCCTTGGCGCGGGCCGGCTCCCAGACCCGCATCAGCAGGTCGCGCACCGCCTGCGGTGTCTTGGCCATTTCCGGTTCCAGCTTGAACGCCGCGAAATCCGCATAGCCGAGGAGATGTGCCCGTTCCTCGCGCAGTTTCAGGATTTCCGCCGCAATGCCGCGGTTGTCGGTGGCTCCGCCATTCGCCCCCCGTGCGACCCAAGCCTCATAGGCCTTCTGCCGCAGTGCACGGCGCGGCGAGAATTGCAGGAAGGGCACGATCAGGCTGCGGTTCAGCGTGACCACGGCGCCAAGCCCCTGCTCCTGCCCTGCCGCGCGGGCGGCATCCACCACGAAGCCCGGCAGGCCTTCCAGATCGCCCTCGGCCAGTTCCATGAACCAGTCCCGCTCATCCGCCAGCAGGTTCTGGCCGAACTGCGTGCCCAGAACCGCCAGCCGCGCCTTGACCGCCGTCAGCCGGTCAGCCGCTGCCCCGTCCAGCGCGGCGCCGGAACGCACGAACATCCGCCGGTAAAGCTCCAGCACGCGCAATTGTTCAGCACTCAGTTCCAACGCGGCGCGGCCCTGCCACAGCGCCTCGATCTTGGAGAACAGCGCCTTGTTGTTGGTGATCTCGCTGGAAAACGCGCTCAGCTTCGGCGCCAGATCGCGCATCAGCGCCTCACGCGCGGGGTTCGAATCCGCACCCGCCAGATTGTAGAACAGGCCCGACACCCGGTCCAATTCGCCCTCGGCCAGTTCCAGCGCCTCGATCACACCGGCAAAATCCGTGGCCGGACCCCCGGCAATCGCCGCGATCCGGTCGCGCGCCAGCGCCAGCGCCGCATCGAACGCCGGGCCGAAATCCTCATCCCGCACCTTGTCGAACGGCGGCAGGCCGAAGGGCGTGTCCCAGTTTTCCAGCAAAACGTTCATCACCACTCCTGCCAAAGCCCATTCATCTGTTCATAAATATCCCGGGGGAGAGGGCCCGCAAGGGCCCGAGGGGGCAGCGCCCCCTACCCGGCCTCCCGTCCGCGCATCCGCATCCGCTGCTCGAACCGCCGCAAGAGGACCGACAGCGTCACCGTCATCACCAGATAAAGCAGCGCCGCCACGTTATAGGTCTCGAAATAGCGGAAGTTCGACGCCGCCGTCACCTTGGCCAGTTGGGCGATATCGGTGATCCCCAGCACCGCCACCAGCGAGCTGTCCTTGACCATGGCCACGAAATCATTGCCCAAGGGCGGCAGGATCATGCGGAAGGCCTGCGGAAAGACAATGTGGCGGAACCGCATCCAGCCGGTCAGGCCAAGGGCCTGCGCAGCCTCCACCTGTCCCTTGTCCACGGCCTGAAGCCCCGCGCGGAAGATTTCCGCCAGAAAGGCCGAATAGGCCAGCATCAGCGCGATCACTGCCCGCGCCAGCAGAGGAACGTCGCGGGTCCGCACAGGCTCCAGCCCCGCCTGCGCCATCAGCCAGCCGATCCCCGACACCACCAAGGGCGTCAGCGCGAAAGACACATAGAGGAGCAGCACGATGATCGGAACGCCGCGCATCACCTCGATATACAGCCGGGCCACCTGCCGCAGCACGATACGGCGCGACAGGCCCATCACCGCCAGCCCCAGCCCGATGAGGCAGGCGCCCAGATACGCCACCACCGCGACGCCGATGGTGACCCAGATGCCCTTGGACAGCGTCCGCAGCGCGGCGGTGTAGTCCGGGTCCGACAGGATTTCCCAGAACAGCCACAGGCCGGTCAGCGCAAGGATCACCAGCCACCACGGAAAATCCTTCTCGGGCGCCGCCTGCGGGGTCATTCGACGGCCCCGCAGCCCGCCTGCGCGCGGATCACTCGCCGAACTTGTAGTCGAGGAACCACTTCTTGTTCAGCGCCTCCAGCGTGCCATCGGCCGCCATGCTGGCAATCGCCGCATCGACCGGCGCCACGAGGTCAGAGCCTTTGGGGAAGATGAAGCCGAAATCTTCCGAGGCCAGCGGCTCGCCAATGATCTTCAGCCCGCCGTCCGACGCCGCGACATAGCCGTTGGCCGCGGTCGAATCCGACAGGGTCAGGTCCACATCCCCCGCCTTCAGCGCCTCCAGCCCGGCGCCGAAGGTCTCGAATTTGATGATCCGCGAATTTTCTTCGTTGCCGTCCAGAATGTTGTAGACCGCGGCATAGAAGGGCGAGGTGCCGGGCTGGGCCGAGATCAGCAGATCAGGGATCGCCGCGAAGCTGGCCGCATCGGTGAACCGCGCCTCATCGCCGCGCACGATCATCAGCATCTCGGACCGCATATAGGGGGCCGAGAAATCCACCGCCGCCTTGCGTTCGTCCTTGATGGTGATGCCGGTCATGCCAAGGTCGAACTGGCCTTCGCTGACGGCGGGGATCATCGCATCCCAGCTGATATTCTCATATTTCACGGTGATGTTCAGCCGCTTGGCGATTTCCGCCATGGCGTCATATTCCCAGCCGATGGCCGCGCCGGTGCTGTCGATGAACTGCAAGGGCGGATAGGCGTTCTCGGTCACCACCGTCACCTCGCGCCCCGCCAGATCGGGCAGGTCCTGCGCCAGCGCGGCGGTTGCGGAAAGGCCAAGCATCAGCCCGGCAAGGGCGGCAGTCGGTTTCATCGGGGGCTCCCTGTCACAGAGGTGTGCCCGGACTATGCCGCCCGCCCGCGGCCGAGACAAGGGGACCCCGGCCCCCGCCGGGAGAACAGACCACGCGTCCGGCCCGGGTGGCAGAGAAGGTCCTTCCGGCGCAAGCCGTGCCCGCCGGGCGGGGGTGGGCGGGTGGGCCGCACGGCGTGGCTGCGGCGGGGCGTCTACCCGGCGCCGCCGCAGACCGGGCAGCCCGTGCGGGCATGGGTGCGGACCACCCGGGTTTCCGCATAAAGTGCGTCGTGGATCAGCAGCCGCCCACGCAGCCCCTGCCCCGCGCCGGTGATCTCCTTCACCGCCTCCATCGCCATCATGGCGCCCAGAACGCCGGGCAGCGGCGCGGCCACCCCGGCCTCGGCACAGGTCGGCACCAGCCCGGGCGCCGGGCGCACCGGAAAGACGCAGTCGTAGCACGGCCCGCCGCGCGCGGGATCATACAGCGACAGCTGCCCCTCCCACTGGGTGATGGCGCCGGCGATCAGCGGCACCCGCGCCGCGACGCACAGCCGGTTCACCAGATATCGGGTGTCGAAATTGTCCGTCCCGTCCAGCACCAGATCCGCCGATGCCACCAGCGCGGGGCCATTTGCCTCGTCCAGCCGGGCCTGCACCGCCTCGACCGTCACGAACGGGTTCAGCGCCCGCATCGCCGTGGTGGCAGAGTGCACCTTGGCCTGCCCGCGGCGGTCCTCGGCATGGATGATCTGGCGCTGCAGGTTCGACACCTCCACCACATCGGGGTCGATGACGGTGATCCGCCCCACCCCGGCGGCGGCCAGATACATCAGCACGGGCGCGCCCAAGCCCCCGGCCCCCACCACAAGGACATGCGCCGCCTTCAGCCGCTGCTGCCCCGGCCCGCCGATGTCGCGCAAGAGAAGGTGGCGGGCATAACGCTCGGTCTCCGCCGGGCTGAACGGTCCCTGCGGCGCGGGGGCGGGCACCGCGGCAGGCCGCGCGCGGGCGCGCAACAGCCGCAGCCCATGACTATAGGCCAGCACCAGCGCCGCGACCGGCCCGGCCAGCACCCACAGCCGGAACTCGCCGCCCAAGGCCACGCCCAGACCGGGCAGCGGCCCGCCGGGCGCCGTGGCCGCAACCAGCACCAGCCACCACCCCGCCAGCGCGGCCAGAAGAACCCGCCCGGGCCAGCCGAACCGGCGGCCAAGGCCCCAGATCACGGCAAAGCCCAGAAGCCCGTTCATTTCCCCGAGCTCATTGCACCCCGGTCGATCCGAAGCCGCCGGTTCCGCGCGCCGTATCGCCCAACTCGTCCACGATCTCATAGGTCGCGCGGATCACCGGGGCGATCACCGCCTGCGCCACCCGGTCGCCGTGGCGGATCACGAAAGGCTCCGCCCCCAGATTGACCAGCGGCACACCCAAGGGGCCGCGATAGTCGCTGTCCACCGTGCCGGGCGTGTTGGGCAGCGTCACCCCGTGCTTCGTCGCAAGGCCGGAGCGCGGACGGACCTGCATCTCATAGCCGTCGGGGATTTCCACCCGCAGTCCGGTGGGGCAGATCGCCCGCGCCATCGGCGCCAGCACCAGCCCCGTCTCGCGCAGATCGGGCGGCAGGTTGGCGCAGAGGTCGGCCCCCGCGGCACCTGCCGTCTGATAGGCGGGCAGCGGCACCGAGGGATCGGCCCAATCCTCGCGCAGAACCCTGATTGTCACGCTCATGCCAGCGCCTCCGCTATTCTTTGGGCCAGCCGTCGGGCGACCTCATCCTTTGCCATGCGGGGCCAGACCTCGGCCCCCGCGGCGGAAATCAGCGTGACCGCATTTTCGGCCCCGCCCATGATGCCCGTGGCGGGCGATACGTCATTGGCGACGATCCAGTCGCAGCCCTTACGCAGCCGTTTCGCCGTGGCATGCTCCACCACCGTCTCGGTCTCGGCCGCAAACCCCACCACCAGCCGGGGGCGCGCGTCGCCCTTGGACACGGTGGCAAGGATGTCGGGATTTTCGGCGAATTCCAGCGCGGGCGCCCGGCCGGAGCCGTCTTTCTTCATCTTCTGCGCGCCCTGATTGGCAACGCGCCAGTCGGCCACCGCCGCCGCCATCACCGCCGCATCGGCGGGCAGCGCGGCCTGCACGGCGGCCAGCATCTCGCGCGCGGTTTCCACCCGCACCACCTCTACCCCCGAAGGCGGTGGCACGCTGGCCGGGCCGGTCACGAAGACCACGCTGGCCCCCAGATCGCGCAAGGCGGCGGCCAGCGCCGTCCCCTGCGCGCCCGAGGAGCGGTTGGCGATGTAGCGCACCGGGTCGATCGGTTCATGCGTGGGACCGGAGGTGACGAGAATCCGCTTTCCGGCCAAAGGCTTCGCCGCATCGTCCAGAAGGGCCGCCACCGCCGCGACAATTTCCAGCGGTTCGGCCATCCGGCCCTCGCCCGCCTCGCCACTTTCGGCCATCTCGCCACGGTTGGGGCCAATGAAGCTCACACCATCGGCCTTGAGCTGCGCATGGTTGCGCCGCGTCGCCGGATGCGCCCACATCCGCGGGTTCATCGCAGGCGCCATCAGCACCGGCTTGTCGGTGGCCAGCAGCACGGCCGAGGCAAGGTCCCCGGCCAGCCCCTGCGCCAGTTTCGCCATCAGATCGGCCGTGGCGGGGGCGACGACGATCAGGTCCGCCTCGCGCGCAAGGCGGATATGGCCCACGTCCTGCTCATCCTGACGGTCGAACAGATCGGTGAACACATGATCCGCGGTCAGCGCGCCGACGGACAGCGGCGTGACGAACTGCTGCGCGGCCGCGGTCATCACCGCCCGCACCTTCGCCCCGCGCTCCCTCAGCCGCCGGACCAGGTCCAGCGCTTTATAGGCTGCGATGCCGCCACCGATGATCAGAAGTATCCGCTTGTCCCGCACCACCCGCCCCTCTTTTCAGGTTGCGACCCTAGGCGCGGGGCGCGGCAAACTCAACCGGGGCCGCGCGATCGCGCAAACGAACCATAGACGGGATGTGAAAAGCGAGAGACCGCCCGCCGAGGGCCATGAGGGGCGGCCCGAAGCGGACGGTCTGCCATCGTAGGCCCCGGCGCGGGTGGCGCCGGGGCCCGCTCTGTCTGCGGCGGGCGACCTTGACATCCCCGGGATGCAGACAGAACGAAAAGGTCAGGCGTTACAGCCAGTAGGGCGGAATGCCGTAGTAATCATAAGCACGGCGTTCGTAGTCGCGGTTCCCGCGCCAGTCATCCGGGCGGACCGGAGCGCCTTCCAGCTGATCCTTGGTGATGTCGGTCACATAACCGCCAAGCCGGGTGTCATAGCGCAGCTTCTTCCACGGGATCGGATGCTCGCTGGCCCCAAGGCCAAGGAAGCCGCCAAAGCTCATCACAGCATAAGAGATCTGGCCCGAAACCTTGTCGATCACCAGATGGTCGATCTTGCCGAGATGATCGCCGGAGGGGCTGTAGACATCGGTCCCGTTCACATCCGCGCTGGAAACCGTGGTCGCGGCGCGGGCGGCGTCATAGGGGATCTGGGCTTCGTGCTGCATGTCGTCCTCCATTCGTTACAGGTCACACGGACACAACACCCCACACGCCCATCCGTTCCGCCCGGGTCAAAAGATGGGGCAGCACCGGCAGGACGCCGCCGATCGGGCGCGGAACGGTGGCGGGCTGCCGCCGGTCCCGGAAAGGCCCGCCCCCGCCGCGAAAGCCACCCGAACCACCGCGGAACGCGCCGCAGGGGCAGGAATTCCGCATCTTTCCCGCAGATTTCCTGCGCCAGCCCTGCTGCGGCATCTTGACGCAAATCCGGCAAAGGCGCAGAGCACAAATTCTCCAGCCCGCTTGTCCCTCTGGGGTCAGCCTGCCCGAGTATTTGAAGAATGACCTTGTTTCACAGGACTTTCCGGACGGCCCCCGCAGTTCCCCGCCAAGGGGAGCCATGACCCGCGGACCAGAGACCGGCGCGCTCCGCAGGACGCCGGGTCCACCTCTTTCACGCCCTGCACAGGGCACTGCACATTCAAAAATCAGGACCACACATCATGAACATCTCGCGCGGATTCCTACTGACAGGCGCGGTCTACCTGCTGATCGGCATCGCCCTTGGCGGACATATGGGCGCTTCGGGCGACCATTCCCTGGCCCCGGTCCATGCGCATATCAACCTTCTGGGCTTCACCCTGATGACCATCTTCGGGCTGGCCTACCGGCTGATCCCCGGGCTGAATGCAGGCTGGCTGGGGGTGGCGCAGTTCTGGCTGCACCAGATCGGCGGGCTGGTGCTGCTGGTCGCGCTTTACCTCCTTATGTCAGGCACCCTGCCGCCCGAGACGGTGGGCCCGGTGATGCCGGTGGCCGAGGGCATGGTGCTGCTGAGCGCGATCTTCTGGCTGGCGAACCTCTGGCGCGCCGCGCGCTGAGGCGCGTCAGGCCAGAAGGCCGGTCAGGATGACGGCCCAGGCCGCACCTGCGGCCAGTGCGGCCAGCGCCACCCCGGCGCTGCCGCAATCCTTGGCCTTCTTGGCCCGCGGATCGGGGCCGGGAAACAGCACATCCACCACCTCTTCGATGGCGGTGTTGAAAAGTTCCGCCGCCAGCACCAGCAGGCCAAGACCGAGGATCACCCCGCGCTCCCCCGGGGTCAGATCCAAGGCGAAGGCCAGCGCGGCCGACAAAACATTGGCCAGCGTCCATTGCCGCAGGGATTTCTCGCTGGCCCAGGCCGCCCGCCAGCCCTGCCACGACCAGATACAGGTATTGGCCAGCCGCCGCGCCTCGGCCCGGATGAAGTGCATCGCGTCTCTCCTCGTCCCTGCGGAAGAGGTTAGCCGCCCTTGCGCCATGCGTCGAGCCAGGCCCGCACGCAGGTCACCACATGGGCAAAGCGGTCGCCGCCCAGATGGGTGCCGCCATACCAGCGGGTGACCACCACGATGTGATCGTTCAGCCCCTCACGCTCCAGCATCTTCAGGATGATGGCCGCAGCCCCGGATTCGCCATCATCATTCTTCTGTGGACCGCCGTCCGACAGGACCGCCGCCCAGGTGTTATGGGTGGCCTTGGCATATTTCTTCTCGCGCTTCAGCGTGGCCAGAAAGGCCGACACTCCGGCGCGGCCCTGCACCGGCCCGCCCGAAACGGCATAGCGCGACCCGCGGTCACGGACGACATCTTCGATTCGCAGCATAAGGCCTTCTGGCCCGCCACGGCCCCGCGGTCAATCAATGCGGGACCAAAGCCTCGATCGCGGGGCGGTTGGGGCAGAAGACGGGCATTTCCTGCGCCCCGGCCGCCGCAAGCCAGCGGCCACAGCGCGCGCCTGACCCGCAACCCGCGCAACGCTCGACCAGAACGGCCAGCTCTGCCCGGGTCAGCCAGCCGTCCACCACCGCCTGCGGCAGGCTGACCCCGGCCAGTCGCGCCATGCCCCGCGTCAGCCACCATGCCTTCGGTGCCTCAGAAAATCCGAACATCGCCGCCTCCTGCCCGCTGCGTCCGGGACAGCCTGCGCGCGGGGATGGCGCGGCGCCTTGACGCAGATCAAGGCCCGTCAGCGGCCTTCCAGCTCGGCCACCACCGCCTGCACCACGGCGCGGCGCGCGGCATTCGGCGGATGGCTGGACATGGCATGATCCATCGGATCGGGCAGCCGCAGGAAGAAGGCCGCACCGCGCATCGGATCGAACCCCGCCTCCCAGGCCAGCCGGGCGCCAAGGGCATCGGCCTCCAGCTCATATTCGATGGAATAGCGCTGTGCCCCCACCTGCGCGCCCGCCGCGGCCGCCCGGCGCACTGCGGCGCCCGTCATCCCGGCTGTGCGCGCCAGCGTCGCCGCCTGAACCGCACCCGCCCGCGCCTCGACCTCGCGCTTGGCGATATGGCCCGCGATGTGATGCGCCGCCTCATGCCCCAGAACGAAGGCCAGCTCGTCCGAATTGCGCGCCGCCTGCAGCAGCGCCCAGGTGAAGACGATCACCGGCCGGCCGTCGGAATCGAAGGTCTGGAACGCATTCGGCGGCTGCGAGGGGTCGTCATCCACCGCGATGACGAAATCGCAGACCGCATGCGGCCGCGCCTCGGCGCAGGCGAATTCGGCCACCGGCTCCATCCGCGCGGCCACCGTCACCAGTGGCAGGCCCGCCGGCAGCGGCTTGCCCGACAGCGGATAGACGCCGGACACCCGCCCGGCCCCCGGCCCCCCGGTCATGACGCAGCCCGCCGTCAGCGACAGCACGGCAATCCCGCACAGGCGGGTCAGGGTCCGGAGGATGGGTGTCATGGGATCATGCCTGTTCTTTCCCCCATTCCTACCACCCTGATCGGCGGCGGAAAGGCCCTCTGTGGCATCCGCCCCGCCGGATCGGCGCAAAACCGTTGCCCGCCGCGCTGCCACGGGCTAGCCTGCCCGCATGTTCACCATCGAGCACGAATTCGACGCCACGGTCGTCACCCTGATCGACGAAGGCGATGGCCTGCCCCTGCAGGGCGATGTCATCATCACCGCCTTCGAGGATTGCATCACCGTCGAACAGACCGATCCCGAGACGGACGAAACCGTCCGCCTGACCCTGTCCACGGCACAGCTGGCCGATCTGGCCGCGGCGCTGAACCTGCCGGAGGGCAGCTACCGCGTCACCCGCAAACCGGGCTGACCGCGCGCTGCCCTTCTCTCGGGGCCCGGCACAACAGCGGCGGGGCGGTTCTCTGCATCTGCGGCCCTGCGTTCCGGTCAATCCAGCCGGAACAGCTTGTCGCGCGATTTCGCCCCGCGGATCAGGGTCAGCCGCGATTTCGCCACCCCCATGGCGCGGGCCAGCATCTCCTGCGCGGCGGCGGTGGCCCGGCCGTCCTCGGGCACCACGGTCACGCTGATGCGCAGGGGCGGCCCGGCTTCGATCCCGGCGCGGCGGGCGTTCGGCGTCACCCGCACGGCGATCTCGGCCCCCGGCAGGGCAAGGCTGGACAGGTCAGGCAGCGTCATCTCTTTCCCCTTGCGGCCACCCTGCCCCGCCGCCACCATGCCCGCAAGCCCCCGGAGAACGCCGATGACCACCGCCTTTTTCACCGACGAACGCTGCTTCTGGCATGGCGGCGGGAACTATTCCTTCACCCTGCCCGCGGGCGGTCTGGTCCAGCCCGGTGGCGGCCTGCCCGAAAGCCCCGAGACGAAGCGGAGGCTGAAAAACCTGCTCGAGGTGACGGGCCTTCTGCGGGAGCTGGATGTCCGCACCGCACCCGAGGTGACCTGGGAAGAGATGGCCCGCGTCCATCCCGAAAGCTATCTCTTCGCCTTCAAGGCCGCCTCGGATGCGGGCGGCGGGGAACTGGGCCTGCGCACCCCCTTTGGCAAAGGCGGGTTCGAGATCGCCGCCCTGTCGGCGGGTCTTGCCTCCGCCGCCCTGCGTGCCGTCCTGACCGGCGATGTCCGGAATGCCTATTCCCTCTCGCGCCCGCCGGGCCACCATTGCCTTCCCGACTGGCCAAACGGGTTCTGCCTCCTGAACAACATCGGCATCGCCATCCGCGCCATGCAGGCCGAAGGTCTCGCCCGCCGCATCGCCGTGGTGGACTGGGACGTGCACCACGGCAACGGGACCGAGGCTTTGTTCTACGAAGACCCTTCCGTCCTGACCATCAGCCTGCATCAGGAGCGGAACTACCCCCTCGACACCGGTGATGCCGAAGACCGCGGCCGCGGCGCGGGCCTCGGCTTCAACCTGAACGTGCCGCTGCCGCCCGGCCTTGGCCACACCGGTTATCTGCATGCCTTCGACCGGATCGTGCTGCCCGCGCTTCACGCCTTCGTGCCAGAGGTGATCGTGGTGGCCTGCGGCTACGATGCTTCGGGCGTCGATCCTCTGGGCCGGATGTTCTGCACGGCGGAAACCTTCCGCCAGATGACCGCCCGGATCAAAGCCGCCGCCGAAACCCTGTGTCAGGGCCGCCTCGTCCTTGTCCACGAAGGCGGCTATTCCGAAGTCCACGTCCCCTTCTGCGGCCATGCGGTGATCGAGGAACTGTCCGGCAGCCCCATCCGCGCGCCCGACCCGCTGGCCACGACGCTGGAGAAACGCCAGCCTTCGGCCCGGTTCGACGCCTTCGCCCGCGGCTGGATCGACGAGATCGCCGCGCTGCACGGGCTCTGACCCCCGCGCATTCCGTCCCAAAGCCCTTTCATACTGGCCCAAATATTCCCGCCGGAGGCATCCGCCCGCAAGGGCGGACCCCTGCGCCGGCCTTGCGGGCTTGACTTCGCCCAAACGCTTCGCTCTATCGGCGCGGAACGAACAGCCTCGGGAAGGGGAACGAAGATGCACGCCTATCGCAGCCACACCTGTGCGGGCCTCAACAAGGCCAATGTGGGCGAAACGGTCCGCCTGTCGGGCTGGGTCCATCGGGTGCGCGACCATGGCGGCGTCCTCTTCATCGACCTGCGCGACCATTACGGCATCACCCAGGTGCTGGCCGACAGCGACAGCCCGGCCTTCGCCGCGCTGGAAAAGGTCCGCTCGGAATGGGTCATCCGCATCGACGGCCGGGTCAAGGCCCGCGACGCCAGCCTTGTGAACGCCAAGATCCCCACGGGCGAAATCGAGGTCTATGCCCTTGATATCGAAGTCCTGGGCCCGGTGGACGGCGACCTGCCGCTGCCCGTCTTCGGTGAAACCGAATACCCCGAGGAAACCCGGCTGACCTACCGCTTCCTCGACCTGCGCCGTCAGGGCATGCACGATAACATGATCCTGCGGTCGAATGTGGTGCGCTGGCTGCGCAATGCGATGTGGGATCAGGGGTTCAACGAATTCCAGACGCCGATCATCACCGCCTCCAGCCCCGAAGGCGCGCGCGACTTCCTCGTCCCCTCGCGCCTGCATCCCGGCAAATTCTACGCCCTGCCGCAGGCGCCGCAGCAGTTCAAGCAGCTGATCCAGGTGGCGGGCTTCGACCGCTACTTCCAGATTGCGCCTTGCTTCCGCGACGAAGACCCCCGCGCCGACCGCTCGCCCACGGACTTCTACCAGCTGGACATCGAAATGTCCTTCGTCACGCAGGATGACGTGTTCGCCGCCGTCCAGCCGGTGCTGCAGGGCCTGTTCGAACACTTTGGCAAAGGCCGCAAGGTCTATGGCGACTGGCCCCGCATCGCCTATCGCGACAGCCTGAAATGGTATGGCTCAGACAAGCCCGACCTGCGCAACCCGATTAAGATGCAGGATGTCTCCGACCACTTCCGCGGCTCGGGCTTTGCGATCTTTGCCAACCTTCTGGAAAACGAAGGCACCGAGGTCCGCGCCATCCCCGCGCCCACGGGTGGCAGCCGCAAATTCGCCGACCGCATGAACGCCTTCGCCCAGAAAGAAGGCCTGCCGGGCATGGGCTATATCTTCTGGCGCAAGGCCGAGGATGGCTCGACCGAGGCTGCCGGTCCCATCGCCAAGGCCATCGGGCCGGAGCGGACCGAGGCGATCCGCACGGAACTCGGGCTGAAGGAAGGCGATGCCGTCTTCTTCCTGGGCGGCAAGGCCGAGGTGTTCGAACCCGTCGCGGGCCGCGCGCGGAACGAGATCGGGCGTGAGCTCGGGTTGACCGAGAAGGACTGCTTCCGCTTTGCCTGGATCGTCGATTTCCCGATGTATGAGAAGACGGATGAGGGGAAGATCGACTTCAGCCACAACCCC
This sequence comes from Neotabrizicola sp. VNH66, assembly GCF_049445895.1. Taxonomy (NCBI): domain Bacteria; kingdom Pseudomonadati; phylum Pseudomonadota; class Alphaproteobacteria; order Rhodobacterales; family Paracoccaceae; genus Neotabrizicola; species Neotabrizicola sp. VNH66. The sequence goes on along the minus strand of NZ_JBMSDW010000003.1, from coordinate 222,933 downwards.
TTCTCCATGCCGCAGGGGGGCCTGGAGGCGCTGAACGGCGATCCGCTGGCCGTTTATGCCTACCAGTATGACCTAGCCTGCAACGGCTATGAGGTGATTTCGGGCGGCATCCGCAACCACAAGCCGGAAATCATGTATAAGGCGTTCGAGCTGGCGGGCTATCCGAACAGCGAGGTGGACAAGCGGTTCGGCGGCATGGTCAAGGCGTTCAAATACGGCGCACCGCCCCACGGCGGCTGTGCGGCGGGGATCGACCGGCTGGTCATGCTGCTGGCCGACACGACCAACATCCGCGAAGTCATCATGTTCCCGATGAACCAGCGCGCCGAAGACCTCTTGATGAACGCCCCCAGCGAGGCGACCAACACGCAGCTGCGCGAGCTGCACCTGCGGGTAATCCCCAAGGAAAGCTGATGTATCAGGCCACGGTCCCCGTCTTTCGCCACTACCTCTCCCGCATTGCGGATATGGTGGCCATCGCGGGACCCGAGGCGCTGGACCACCAGATCGCCGACGCCTTCCCGGCCCGCCAGCAGTTCGCCACTGCGGCGGGCTTTTCCCTGCGCATCGCCTGCCCGCTGGCCGGGCGAGAGGTGCCGGACCTGCCGCAGGCGCTTGGCCCCCGGCTGGCGGTGGCGCGTGCGCTGCTCGGCGCGATGAAACCGGCGGAGTTCGAGGGTGCCGAGGCCCGCGTGATCACCCATATCGCCGGACAGGCCGAATTGCGGCAGACCGCCGAGGATTTCCTTTATCTCTATGGCCTGCCAAACTTTTTCTTTCATGTCACCATGGGCTATGCCGCGCTCCGGGCCGCGGGCGTGGCCTTGGGCAAGGCGGATTTCGACGGTTTCCATCTCTATGCCCCGGGCTTCCGGTTCGACGCCTGAGGGCCGGACTTGCGGCGCACGCGCGGCGCACATAGCCTGACCCCGGACAACAAAGGACGGTACCATGGACGAGGCGGACCGACTGGGCAGGTTTGTGACCGGCTGGACCCCGCCGCCCCGCCCGCCCCTTGACGCATTGGAGGGGGCCAGCGTGCGGCTGGAGCCCCTGTCCGCCGACCTTCATGCCGCCGATCTGTTCCGCGCCTTTTCCGGCCATGATGCACTGTGGGATTACATGCCCTATGGCCCCTTCGCATCCGCCTCGGCCTATCACCGCTGGGCGAAAGAGCGTGAGGCGGGCGAGGATCCGCGGTTCTTTGTCCTGCGCGACCGCGCCACCGGCCATTGCGGCGGCATCGCCAGCTTTCTGCGCATCGACCCGGCCAATGGCGCCATCGAGGTCGGCCATATCTGCATCGCGCCAGAACTTCAGCGCGGCCGCATCTGGACCGAAGCGATGTGGCTGATGATGGACTGGGCCTTCCGCGCGGGCTATCGCCGCTATGAATGGAAATGCAACGCGCTGAACCTGGCCTCGCGCCGCGCGGCGCAACGGCTGGGCTTCAGCTATGAAGGCGTGTTCCGGCAGGCCGCGGTGGTCAAGGGCCGCAACCGCGACACCGCATGGTTTGCGGTGACCGATGGCGACTGGCCCGCCTTGTCAGAAGCCTTTGCCGCGTGGTTCTCATCCACCAATTTCGATGCGACCGGACGGCAGAAGGAACGGCTGTCCGATCTGACCCGGCTGGTCCGCGTCACCTCAGACCCGGCCCTGCAGGGCTGAACCGGGGCCAAAGCCCGCGCCGCGGGCGATCCGGTCCGCCAGCACCCCCGCCAGCCGCGCCGTGGGGCTGCCCGGTTCGCGCAGGCCCCGCGCCGCGGCGGCCAGCCCGCCATCCCGGGTCTGCCGCGCAATACCCGCCAGAAACCCCTCGATCCAGGCCCGCTCCGCCGCGCCAGGATCGCCCGCCAGCACCGCCTGCGCCGCGCGCAGATCATCGGCCAGCGCCAGCGGGTCCGGTGTGACGGCGCCGCCCTGCGCGGGTGCCCGCAGCGGCGCATCAGGAAGGTGCCGCAGGATCATCGCCTGAACCGCAGCCAGCGAGGGCAAGGGCTTTTCCAGAAAACCCGCGGCCCCCGCCGCAAGGGCCGCGGCCTGCCCGGCCGGATCACCGCTGGTGGCCAGAATCACCGCCCATCCCCGCGCCGCGGCCAGACGGGCGATCAGATCCTCCCCGCGCCCGTCAGGCAGGCCGAGGTCCACGATCACCACATCCGGGCGGTAAAGCCGCAGATGCGTCTCCGCCGCGGCGATATCCCCGGCCCGGCGCAGCCGCGCGCCGGACCGCTGACACATCAGCCGCAGCGCGTCCGAGGCATAGCGGCTGTCCTCCACCGCCAGCACGGTCAGCCCCCGCAGGGGCAGGCTGCTGCCCGGCCCGGCCTCAGACGGCGAGAGGGTGGCGGGATCGGGAACCGAATCCGGTCGGGGCATGGCCGCGCTCCGTCAAAAAGGGATGCGCCAGTCTGGGCCGCAAAGGGTGAAGACCGCGTTAACGCCCGCCTCCGGGCACCGCAGACGGCGAGATACAGGCATAACCGCCCCGTCCGCCCCCTGAAGCCACATCACCCCTGCCCCAATCAGACACCCTCTCCCGGCAGTATCCACCCTGCCCGGCCCCGCATGCGACCTGTCGCCCCCTTGCCCGGCCGCCCCCGCACCGGCATAACGGCGCGAACACGCCCCTACAGGAGCCGCAAATGATCGGACGCCTCAACCACGTCGCCATCGCCGTGCCCGACCTTGAGGCCGCCTCGGCCCAGTACCGCGATACCCTTGGCGCGAAGGTCGGCGCCCCGCAGGACGAACCCGATCACGGCGTGACCGTGGTCTTCATCGAACTGCCGAACACCAAGATCGAACTCCTCTACCCCTTGGGCGAGGCCTCTCCGATCAAGGGCTTTCTGGAGAAGAACCCGGCGGGCGGCATCCATCATATCTGCTATGAGGTGGAAGACATCCTTGCCGCGCGCGACCGGCTGAAGGCCCAGGGCGCGCGCGTCCTCGGGACCGGAGAGCCGAAGATCGGCGCCCATGGCAAGCCGGTGCTGTTCTTGCATCCGAAGGATTTCAACGGCTGCCTCGTGGAGCTTGAACAGGTATGAACCTCACCGGCGCCGTCGTCCTTTATGCCGTCATCTGGTTCCTGACCTTCTACATCGTGCTGCAGATCCGCACGAAAACCCAGGGTGACACCGGAGAAGTGGTGCCCGGCACCCCCGCAGGTGCCCCCGCCACCGAGGATGTGGGCCGCAGCGCGAAAATCGCCACGGTCTGGGCCACCGCGATCTGGGCGGTGATCGCCGGGATCATCCTGTCGGGCTGGATCGGGATCGAGGATATCGACTTCCTGAATGTGCTGAACCGCCCCGCGGGCTGATCCGCGGGGGCGGAACCCTCCGTCTGAACGCATGCTGCGGGCCGCCCGAAACCCTCTGGGCGCCCCGGCAGGGCGCCCCGCGGCGAACAGACCCGGGGCACTCGCGCCCCATTCATCTGTTCATAAATATCCCGCGGGAGGTCCGGAGGGCGCGAAGCCCTCCGGGGTTTCCACAAGCGTCCTGAAAGCGCGCGGCTACCGGCCTGCCGCGGCAAGCCTGTGGAAGATATGGGTAAAGGTGGCCGTGCCCACCACCGGGACCAGCAGGTTGACCAGCGGCACCGACAGGGGCAGCGCCATCAGCGTGCCCGCGATCCAGATGGTCATGCCGTTCCGGCGCCGCATCTCCTGCGCGGCTTCGGGCGTCATGCGCCGCAGCGCGACCATGGTGAAATACTCCCGCCCCAGCAGAAACCCGTTCGCCAGATACCAGACCGGAACCGCAAAGCCTGCGGTGAAGGGCAGCGCCAGCAAGAGCCCCACGTTCACAAGGACGATCAGCCCGATCAGGTTGACCGAAGCCTTCAGCGTCTCGCCCCAGCCCTGCGGGCGTACCGTGGGCAGCCAGCTGTAATGCCGGTCCTCCACCGCCTGCGCCACCTCATCGGTGAACAGCCCGGCAAAGGCCGCGGCCGCGGGCACCATCAGAAAGACCGACAGGCCCAGCATGAAAAACAGCGAGGCCCAGCCCAGCAGCGTATGCAGCCCGTCCACCGCCCCAAGGAAGGGCAGCGTGATCTGATCCGGCGTCAGGGCAGCAATGCTCAGCAGAAACAGGGCATAGACCCCGACCAGCAGCGCGATGGAAAGCGCAAGCCCGGTCAGAAGCACCCTCAGGAAACGCGGATCCCAGATCTGCGCGAAGGCCGCCAGAAAGCTGGTGAAGATCACCGCAGCCCCCATTGCACCACATGCTCCAGCACCGGGCGGGGCCGGTCCGGCGCGGGGCTGCGCGGGGTGCCGATATGGACGATCCCCGCCACCGTCTCGGCTTCCGTGCAGCCAAAGGCGCGGGCGCGGAACACCGGATCATGCGCAGGCCAGCCCGACAGCCAGTTCGCCCCCCAGCCCGCCGCCGTGGCCACGGTGACAAGGTTCAGGCACAGGGCACCTGCCGACAGCACCTGTTCGGCCAGCGGGATCTTGCCCGAGGGTTTGGGCGAAGAGATCACCGCCACGGCCAGCAGCCCGCGGTCAAACTGGCCGCGGCCCTTTTCGGTCTGTTCGGCATCAGCGCCCAGCTCTTTCGCCCGCGCTTCGGCCAGATCGGCCAGCCGGGGGAAATCCTCCGCACCCAGCACGATCAGCCGCCAGGGTTCCAGCTTGCCATGATCGGGAACGCGCAGGGCGGCGATCAGGATCGGCTCCAGCGCGGCGCGGTCCGGCACCGGCAGGGTGAACAGCTTCGCGGGCTGCGACAGGCGCGCGGCCAGAAAATCCAGCGCGGCGGGGTTCTTTTCGGGCATCGGCGTCTCCTTCTGCGGCGCTGAAGCTAAGCGCCCCCCGCGCCGGATACCAGAGCCGGGGCCGTCAGAAAAAGCTTTGCGGGTCGATATCCACCGCCAGCCGCACCTGCGAGGGCACCTTGATCTGCCCTACCCATTCCGCCACCGCCGCCTGCAAGGGCGCGGCCTTCGGCGCCTTGACCAGCAGCCGCACCCGATGCCGCCCCCGGACACGGGCAATCGGCGCGGGCGCCGGGCCATAGACCTCGGCCCCGGCGCGGTGCAGCGGCGCGGCCGCCCGGGCCAGTGCATGGCCCAGATCGAACACCTGCGCCAGATCGGGGCCGGACAGGATGATCCCCGCCATCCGCCCGTAGGGCGGCACGCCCGCGGCCCGGCGCTCTGCCGCTTCGGCCCGCCAAAACCCCTCTTCATCGCCGCCCAGAATGGCACGGATGACCGGATGCTCGGGCTGATGGGTCTGCAACCAGGCCTCGCCCGGACGGTCCGCGCGCCCTGCCCGGCCCGCCACCTGCCGCATCAGCTGAAACGTGCGTTCCGCCGCGCGCAGGTCGCTGCCCTGCAGCCCCAGATCGGCATCAATCACGCCGACCAGCGTCAGGAGCGGGAAATTGTGCCCCTTGGCCACGATCTGGGTGCCGATGACGATATCCGCCCCGCCCGCGGCAATATCCTCGATCTGCGCCTTCAGCGCGCGGGAGGAGCCGAAGAGATCCGACGACAGCACTGCAAGCCGCGCCTTGGGGAAGCGTTCCGCCACCTCTTCGGCCAGCCGCTCCACCCCCGGACCGATGACGGCCATCTTGCCCTCCACCTTGCAGGAGGGACAGGCGGTTGGGATCGGCTTCGTCTCGCCGCAGACATGGCAGACCAGCCGCTGCTGGAAACGGTGTTCCACCATCCGGGAATCGCAATGGTCGCAGGCGACCTGCTGGCCGCAGGCGCGGCACAGCGTAACGGGCGCATAGCCGCGGCGGTTCAAGAACAGAAGCGCCTGCTCTCCGGCAGCGATCCGCGCCTCCACTCCCTGTGCGAGGGTGGGCGAAATCCAGCGGTTCGGGGCCAAAGTCTCGGCCCGCATGTCAATGGACCGCATGCCGGGCATGACCGCCGCGCCATAGCGGGCGGTCAGGTCCAGCCTTGTATATTTCCCCGCTTCGGCATTGGCCCAGCTTTCCAGACTGGGCGTGGCCGAGGCCAGCACCACCGGGCAGCCCAGAATGGCGCCGCGCAACACGGCCATATCGCGGGCGTTATACAAGACGCCCTCGTCCTGCTTGTAGGAGGTGTCATGCTCCTCATCCACGACGATCAGGCCAAGGTCCTGAAACGGCAGGAACAGCGCAGACCGCGCGCCCACGACCAGCCCCACGTCGCCAGTGGCGGCCATCTTCCACAGCCGCCGCCGCTCGGTCTGGGTCACGCCCGAATGCCATTCGCCGGGCCGCGCGCCGAACCGTGCCTCGACACGCGCCAGAAAATCCGCGGTCAGCGCGATTTCCGGCAGAAGGACCAGCGCCTGACGCCGGCGGCGCAGCGCCTCGGCGACGGCCTCGAGGTAGACCTCGGTCTTGCCCGATCCGGTCACGCCTTTCAGGAGGAACCCCTGATAGGCCTCCTGCGCCACCGCATGAACCAACGCATCGCCCGCCGCGACCTGATCGCCGGCCAGAGTCCCCGCACGGGCGGGGTCCAGCCGGGCATAGGGCAGATCGCGCGGCGCCTCGATCTCGGCCAGAACGCCCAGCTTGACCAGCCCCTTCACCACGCCGGTGCCGCAGCCCGCGGCCTCGGCCAGCTCGCCCAGAGTGACTGCCGCGCCGCCATAGTCGCGCAGCGCCTCCACCACCCGCGCGCGGGCGTCGGTCAGGCGGTTCGGTACCGGCCCGGCAAGGCGATAGACCTTGCGGCTGCCCGGCCCCTCGAACAGCCCCGGCGCCCGGGTGGCCAGCCGCAGCATCGCAGGCAAGGGCGTCAGCGTGTAATCCGCCGCGCGCTGCAAAAAGGCCCGCAGCTCGGGCCGCATCGGCCGGGCCTCCAGCACCCGGGCGATGGGGCGGACCCGGGCGGGATCGAACTTGCCCTCGCCCGGCCCCCAGACCACACCCAGCACCCGGCGCGGGCCCAAGGGCACCTCGACGAAATCGCCGGTGCCGCAGCCGCCGTCGGGCGCGCGATAGTCCAGGAACGGGCCCAGCGGCTCGGTCGTCAGGACGCCGACGATCTCTCCGGCTTCGAAAACCCGCTCGGTCACCGTTTGCGCTCACATTTCTCCGCAGCCCGCCCTTTCGCAACGGGCGCGTCTGCGGTAATACCCGCCGCGACCGCCTATCTCCACCCCCTCTGGCCGCAAAGGGAGAGCGCCATGAAATTCTTCGTCGATACCGCCGATGTGGATGCGATCCGCGAGTTGCACGATCTGGGCATGGTGGATGGTGTGACCACCAACCCCTCGCTGATCCTGAAATCGGGCCGCGACATTCTGGAGGTCACCAAGGAAATCTGCTCCTTCGTCGAAGGCCCCGTCTCGGCCGAAGTCGTCGCGCTGACCGCCGACGAGATGATCGCCGAGGGCCGCAAACTGGCCGAGATCGCGCCGAATATTGCGGTAAAGGTGCCGCTGACCTGGGACGGGCTGAAGACCTGCAAGGTGCTGTCAGGCGAAGGCAAGATGGTCAACGTCACCCTGTGCTTCAGCGTCAATCAGGCGCTGCTGGCCGCCAAGGCGGGCGCGACCTTCATCAGCCCGTTCATCGGCCGGCTGGACGACATCAATCTGGACGGCATGGACCTGATCGCCGACATCCGGCAGGTCTATGACAATTACAGCTTCGACACCCAGATCCTTGCCGCCTCGGTCCGCACCGCGAACCATGCCTCGCAATGCGCGCTGGTCGGCGCCGATGTGATGACGGCGCCGCCCTCGGTCATCAAGGGCATGGCGAACCACATCCTGACCGACAAGGGGCTGGACCAGTTCATGAAGGACTGGGCGAAGACCGGGCAGAAGATCCTCTGATCCCACCCCGCGCAAGGGGGCGCTGCCCCCTCGGGCTTCGCCCTCACCCCCGGGATATTTGGGCAAACTGGAATTGGCTTTCCTCTTTGTTCAAATATCCCCGCCGGAGGCAGCGCAGGCTGGCCACAGAGAGCAGGGTTTGACAGGGCGCGCGGGAAAATTCCTTCCGCGCGCTTTTCATTTTCCGCTATAGTCGCCCGAAAATCATCAGAAACGAACCGGGCAGCCGCATATGATCGAACCTGACCTCCGCGACCGCATTCTGGCCGAGCCGGAAGTGCTGCTGGAAGACCGCGATGTGATGAACGCCTTGGTCGCCGCGAATGAACGCGCGATGGGGGCGAACATCGTCGATCTGCGCGGCATTGCCATGCAGCGGCTGGAAAGCCGGCTGGACCGGCTGGAGGACACCCACCGTTCGGTGATCGCAGCCGCCTATGAGAACCTTGCCGGCACCAATCAGGTGCACCGGGCCATCCTGCAGATGCTGGACCCGCTGAGTTTCGAGGATTTCCTGCGGGTTCTGGCGGGGGATGTGGCGGCGACGCTGCGGGTGGATTGCGTGCGGCTTGTGCTGGAGACCCGGCAGGAGGGCGAGTTTCCCGCGCTGCGCCGGTTGGGCGATGTGCTTCATGTGGCCGAGCCGGGCTTTGTCGGCCGTTATCTGGCGGGCGGGCGCAACATTCCGCTGCGCCCGGTCACCCTGCGCCAGACCATGCCCGAAGGCGATGCGCTGTATGGCGACCGCGCGGGCTTTGTCCGGTCCGAGGCGCTGCTGCGGCTGGATTTCGGGGCGGGGCGCCTGCCCGGCATGCTGGCGCTTGGGGCCGAGGATCCGCATCAGTTCAAGGCCACGCAGGGCGGCGACCTGCTGGCCTTCTTCGGCGGCGTGTTCGAGCGGACGATGCGCCGCTGGCTGTCGTGACCACTGCGCTGTCGCCGCAATTGCGCGACGCGCTGGCGGACTGGCTGGCGCAGCTGTCGGCGCTGAAGGGCGCCTCTCCCCTTACGCTGGACGCCTATCGCCGCGATGTGATGCGGTTTCTGGACTTTCTGGCGCGGCATCAGGGCGGCGCGGCGGGGCTGGCGCCGCTGCTGAAGACCAGCGCCACCGACCTGCGGGCCTGGATGGCCGATGAGCGCGCGCGGGGCCTGTCGTCGCGGTCGCTGGCCCGGGCCTTGTCGGCGGTGAAGACCTTCACCCGCTGGGTGGCGGACCGGGAGGGCGCGGAGGCGACGGTCCTGCTGTCGGCGCGCGGGCCGAAATACCGCCGCCGCCTGCCCCGCCCGCTGACCGAAACGGGCGCGGCCGACATGTTGGAGACGGTGGGCGAACAGGCGCGGGACGACTGGCAGCAGGCGCGCGACATAGCGGTGGTGACGCTGCTGTATGGCTGCGGGCTGCGGATTTCCGAGGCTTTGTCGCTGACCGGCACCGCCGTTCCCCTGCCCGAGGTGTTGCGGATCACCGGCAAGGGCGGCAAGACCCGGATCGTCCCGACCCTGCCCGCGGCCCGCGCGGCGGTCGCGGATTATGTGCGTCTCTGCCCTTGGGACCTGCCCGCGGACGGCCCCCTGTTCCGCGGCGCGCGCGGCGGTCCGCTCAATCCGCGGATCATCCAGCTGGCGATGGAAAAGGCGCGGCTGCAGCTGGGCTTGCCCGCCACGGCCACGCCCCATGCACTGCGGCACAGCTTTGCCACCCACCTTTTGTCCGCGGGCGGCGATCTGCGGGCGATCCAGGAACTCCTGGGCCATGCCTCGCTGTCGACGACGCAGGCCTATACCGCGGTGGATGCCGCCCGACTGATGGAAGCCTATGCGGCAGCCCATCCCCGCGCCCGCCCGGCGGCCCCGTAAGGCCAACCCGACCGAAGGACGGATTGCACAAGCCGCGCGTTTGGGTCATGACTCGGGGCATGTCTGATCGTCTCAAGGCCCTTGCCGTTCACCTTTTCACCGCCACCGGCGCCGTTCTGGCGATGCTGGCCATGCTGGCCGCTGTCGAGGGCAAGTGGAGCCTGATGTTCCTCTGGCTGGTCGTCGCGCTGATCGTCGACGGCATCGACGGCCCGCTGGCCCGGCGGTATGAGACGCAGAAGAACTGGCCGACCTATGACGGCGTCCTGATGGACCTGATCGTCGATTATCTGACCTATGTCTTCATCCCGGCCTTTGCCCTGTTCAAATACGGCCTTCTCAGCGGCTGGACCGGCTGGCTGGCGATCATCGCCATCACCTATGGCTCGGTCGTTTATTTCGCCGACACCCGGATGAAGACCAAGGACAAGAGCTTTGCCGGTTTTCCGGCCTGCTGGAACATGGTGGTGCTGGTGCTGTTCGCGGTGCATCCGTCGCAGACCGTGACGCTGGTGGTGGTCATCTTCCTGACACTGGCGATGTTCACCAATCTGAAGTTCATCCACCCGACCCGGACGAAACGCTGGCGCAACGTCTCGCTTCCGGTCTCCATCGCCTGGGTGGTTTTCGCCGGATGGGCGGCCTGGGTCGATTTCACCGAAGGCAGCCTTGCCCATTGGGGGCTGGTGTTGACCTCGCTTTATCTGATGCTGGTGGGCATCGTGCAGCAGGTGATCCCCGAAGGCATCCGCCGGGTGCGCTGATCCCGAAAAGCTCAGATCCGGGTCAGGATCACGCCCAGAACGATCACCGCGGCTGCGAGGGCCTTTTCGCCGCTCATCCTTTCGCCAAAGACCAGCCAGCCGATCAGCACGGCAAACAGGATCGAGGTTTCGCGCAGCGCCGCCACCAGCGCGATTGGCGCCAGCGTCATCGCCCAGATCGACACCGCATAGGCGCCATAGCTGGCGGCCGAGGCGAAGCTGCCCATCAGCCACGCCTTGCGGTCGCGCGGCAGGATATCCACCCCGCGCAAGAGGATCATCCCCAGCCCGAAGAACAGCCCGTCCGCCACGAAGACCCAGGCCACATAGGCCACCGGGCTTTCCGACACCCGCGCGCCCATGCCGTCGATCAGCGTATAGGTCGCGGTCGCAAGGGCAGAGCCAAGCGCGAAGGGCAGCAGGCGCCGGTTCTCCCCACTGGTAAAGACGCCCCGCGCCATCAGAAGGATGCCCGCAGCCAGAACGGCGATGGCTGCATATTGCAGCCCGGTCATCGCATCGGACAGGACAAAAATCCCCACCAGCGTGACCAGCATTGGCGCAGCCCCGCGGGCGATGGGATAGACGCGGCTCAGATCGCCGCGGTCATAGGCATAGGTCAGGAAGAATTTGTAGAAGAAATGCGTGGCTCCGGCGGCGATGACCCAAGGCACGGCCGCCGGGTTGATGGCGGGGGTGAAGGCCACCACCGCCAGACCGATGGGAATTTCCACCAGCGACAGGATGACCATGCCGCCCACCTTGGAGGTGCCGACCTTGATCAGGGCATTCCACAAAGCATGCAGGAAGGCTGCGGCCATCACCGCCAGAAAGACGCCAAGGCTCAATTTGCCCGCCTGTCACAAATCCGTCAGGGCAGAGCTACAATCCACTGCCGCTTAGCGCAAGGCCGCCGGCGTGGTCAGCGCGCGGCCTTCGCCTGCCGTTTGAGCCAGCCCCGCGCGCCGGACGACAGGCCCGCCGCAGTCAGACCGAAGGTCAGGAGGAGACCGAAGGCAAGGATCGCCCAGAGCCAGTCCCTCAGAAATCCTGTCAGGCTGGAATCGCCCCCGCCCAGACCAAGCGCCAGATTCTCCATGGTCAGCGGCAGATCATAGATGCGGAACAGGATCCAAAGCGTCACCAGCGCCAGCAGCGCCGATACCACCGTGGCGGCCAGACCGAAACGCAGGGCTTCCCGTTTGTCCGGCGCGCGCAGATGGCGCTGCGCGAAGCCCCGGCCCGCAATGATGGCCCCGGCGATGGTGACGATCAGATTCAGGCTGTCGGGAATCTTCAGGCCCGGAAACAGGCTTTCCAGCAGGATCAGCAGCGCCTGTCCGCCGATCAGCACCAGCGTAAATGTCAGAAGCGGCCGCTTCAGATCGGGTCGCACAGCAGTGTCGTCCATGAAATTCCTCCTGCAATGGCAATAGCCACAGCCTGAGCCCCGCCCGGATATCGCACAAGTCAGGAACGCCCTGTCAGATCAGCAGACCCGCCGCCCCTTCATGCCGCAGAAGCGCCACCTTGGTCTCCACCCCGCCGGGGGCGGAAAAGCCGCCAAGGCCGCGTGCGCCCAGCACCCGGTGACAGGGGATGATCAGCGGGATCGGGTTCGCCCCGCAGGCCTGTCCCACTGCCTGTGCGGGCGCATCGACCATGGCGGAAATCTCGCCATAGGTGCGGGTTTCGCCGAAGGGGATGGCCGCCATCGCGCGGCGCACTCTTTCGTGCAGCCCCTGCCCCCAGTCCAGCGGCAGGTCGAACACCTGCCTTTGCCCGTCCAGATATTCGGCCAGCTGCCGCAACCCCTCGGCCTGCAGATCGGTGGCCTCGCCCGCGGCGGCATGCCAGTCCAGCGCGACGATCCGCCCCCCGACCTCGCGCAGCGAGACGGGACCGAACCGGGTGTGCAATGTGGCGGCGGTCATGCAGCCTCCTTTCGGCGGGATCAGGGTTCTGCCATCTGCGGCCCACCCTCGGACCCGCGGCTGGCGATGGGGCGGAAGGCCTCGCGCAGCATGGCGGCCATGCCTTCAACCGCCGGAGAGGACCCGCGCGGATTGCGGCGCAGCACCACGCGCGAGGAATCGACGATCGGATAGCCATCCGCCGCCGTCAGCTCGCGGCAGCCCGGCGGAATTGTGCTGCGCGACATCGGCGCGATGGCAATGCCGTTGCGCGCGGCCACCCGCAGCCCCCCGGCCATGTCGCAGGACCAGGCCGGTCGCCAGGCAATGCCCTGCCGGTTCAGCGACGCCTCGGCAAAATCGCGGCACCAGTCGGAGCGCATATAGACCCCCACCGGCACCGGATGGCGCAGATGCTGGTCATGGGTGACCGAGGTGACCCAGACCGTCGGGTCGATGCACAGGATCTCGCCCTCGGCCACATAGGACCAGTCGTAGATCACGGCGAGGTCCAGTTCATCCCGTTCCAGCGCGGCCAACTGCCCGGCGGAATAATCGCAGCGGATCGAGACCTGAACGCCTTCGTGCCGTTCGTCAAAAGCGGCCAGAGCGCGGGGCAGGACGGTGCCGGAATATTCGTCCGGGATGCCCACCCGCACCGGTCCGGTCAGCGGCTTTTCCCGAAGCGCGATGGCCGCTTCGTCCAGCAGCGCCACCACCCGGCGGGCATAGGGCACCAGCTGTTCGCCCCGCCCGGTCAGGCTGACGCCGCGGGCAAGGCGCTGGAACAGCGGCTGGCCCAGGCTGTCCTCCAGCCGTTTGATCTGCAAGGAGACCGCCGATTGCGTCCGCCCCAGACGGCCCGCCGCCACCGTGACCGATCCGGTATCGGCCACCGCCAGAAAGCTGCGCATCAGATCGCTTTCCAGTGCGATGGACATGGGACACCCATAAATTCTGCCAATGACACCCATGAAACCTATTCACTGGTGAAATGTCAAACAGCATGAGACAAGGCCTTGCAATCTGAAGGAGGCCCCGATGTTCGCCCGTTTTCTGGCTGGTCTGCACCTGCGTCACAGCACTGCCTTCCTGCTGCTGCGGCAGGATGATCATCTGTTGCGCGATATCGGGCTGACCCGGGACGAGCTGCAGAACATGCACCTTGGCCTGCCCCCGGCAGAGCCGGCCGTCCCCGCCCGCAAAAGCATTCCCCTTCCGGCCTGACTTCCCTGTCCGCCCGGAACTGACTGGCGCCGGAGGTGAACCCTCCGGCGCCTTTTTCGTGTCCGGTCAGCCCAGAGCCGCGTTGCAGCGGGCGCAGGTGCCCGGATGCTTGTGCGTGCCCACATCGGGCAGCACCTGCCAGCAGCGCTGACATTTCTGCCCGTCAGCCTTTTCAAAGACCACGCCGATGCCCGGCACTTCGGGCAGGCGGAACGCCTCCTGCGGCTCGGCGTCGGCGGTCAGCTGGATGCCGGAGGTGATGCAGACATCGGCGAAGCTGACCGATTTCAGCGCGGCAAGGATCGCGGTATCCGCCACATGCACCACCGGCGCGGCCTCAAGGCTGGAACCGATCACTTTCGCGGTGCGCTGCACCTCCAACGCGCCGGTCACCACGCGGCGCGCGGCACGGATGGCGTTCCATTTCGCGGCCAGCGCGGGGTTCGCCCAAACGGCGGGTGTGTCGGGGAAGTCCTGCAAATGGACCGAAGATTCGTCCCCCGGCAGGCGCGACAGCCAGACATCCTCCATCGTGAACGGCAGGATCGGCGCCAGCCACGTCGTCAGGCGGTGGAACAGCAGGTCCATCACCGTGCGCATCGCCCGGCGGCGGGTGCTGTCCGGCGCGTCGCAATAAAGAACGTCCTTGCGCACATCGAACCAGAAGGCCGACAGGTCCAGCGTGGCAAAGTTGAACAGGGCCTGGAACACGCCCGAGAAATCGAAGCCGCGGTAAAGCGCGCGCACCTCGGCATCCAGTTCCGCCAGCCGGTGCAGGATCAGCTGCTCCAGCTCCGGCATCTGGTCGACGGGCAGGCGTTCGGCCTCCGAGAACCCCTCCAGCGCGCCCAGCATATAGCGCATGGTGTTGCGCAACCGGCGGTAGCTGTCAGCGGTGCCCTTCAGGATTTCCGGCCCGATCCGCTGGTCGGCGGTGTAATCGGTCTGCGCCACCCACAGACGCAGGATATCGGCGCCATACTGGTCAATCACCTTTTGCGGCACGATGGTGTTGCCCAGCGATTTGGACATCTTCATGCCCTTCTCGTCCAGCGTGAAGCCGTGGGTCACCACATTGCGATAGGGCGCGCGGCCCTTGGTGGCCGCGCCTTGCAAGAGGCTGGAATGGAACCAGCCACGGTGCTGGTCGGTGCCTTCAAGGTAGACATCGGCAATGCCGTCGGGCGTGCCGTCCGCCCGGTCGCGCAGCACGAAGGCATGGGTGCTGCCCGAGTCGAACCACACATCCAGCACGTCGAAGATCTGTTCATAACCCGACGGATCGACGATGCCTTGCAGGATCTTTTCCTTGAATCCTTGCACATACCAGACATCTGCCCCTTCCGCCTCAAACGCAGCGGTGATGCGGGCATTCACCTGTGGGTTCTTCAGCAGGAAGTCGGCATCGGTCGGTTTGGCCCCCTTCTTCACGAAGCAGGTCAGCGGCACGCCCCAGGCGCGCTGGCGCGACAGAACCCAGTCCGGCCGGTTCTGGATCATGGAATGCAGCCGGTTCTTGCCCGATGGGGGCGTGAAGGTCACCAGTTCTTCGATCGAGGTCAGCGCCCGGGACCGGATCGTCCGGCCATAGGTGTTCATCTCGTCCTCCAGCGGCACGTCGATGGCGGCAAACCACTGCGGCGTGTTGCGGAAGATCAGGGGCGCCTTCGAGCGCCACGAATGCGGGTAGCTGTGCTTCAGCTTTCCCTTGGCCAGAAGCGCGCCGGCATAGGCCAGCTGCTTGATGTTCGAGACATTGGCGGGGCCTTCCTTGCCGTTCTGGTCAAGGATCGCCTGCCCGCCGAAGATCGGCAGGTCCTTGCGGTAGGTCCCGTCCGGCTCGACGTTATAGGTCATCGGCAGGCGGAACTTCAGCCCCATCTGATAGTCGTCATCGCCATGGCTGGGCGCGGTATGGACAAAGCCGGTGCCCGCATCGTCGGTCACATGGTCGCCGGGCAGCATGGGCACGTCGAAATCCCATTCGCCATTGGCGCCCTCGGCCCCGGCATAGGGGTGGCGCAGGATCACGCCCTCGAACTCGCTTGCCGCCACGTCGCGGACCCGGGTCCAGCTTTCGATCTTGGCCGCAGTCTTCACGCTGTCGGCCAGGGCATCGGCCAGAACCAGCGTCTCATCCACGGTTGCGGTGGATTTCTCATCCACCGTATCAACACGGTAAAGGCCATAGGCAATGCCCGGCCCATAGGCCACCGCGCGGTTCTGCGGGATGGTCCAAGGGGTGGTGGTCCAGATCACGACCGAGGCCTGCAACAGTTCGGTGTTCAGGCAGCCATCCAGTTCCGGGAAGTTGGCACAAGAAGCCACCTTAAACCGCACCCAGATCGTGTGGCTGGTGTGGTCGTGGTATTCCACTTCGGCCTCGGCCAGCGCGGTCTTTTCCACCGGCGACCACATCACGGGCTTCGACCCCTGATAGAGCGCCCCGTCCATCAGAAGCTTCATGAATTCATCGGCGATCACGGCTTCGGCGTGGAAGTCCATGGTCAGATAGGGGTCGTCCCAGTTGCCGGTGACGCCAAGGCGCTTGAATTCCTCACGCTGGATGTCGATCCAGCCTTCGGCGAATTTGCGGCATTCCTGACGGAAGGCGACGATGTCGACATCGTCCTTGTTCAGGCCCTTGGCGCGGTATTGCTCTTCGATCTTCCATTCGATCGGCAGGCCGTGGCAGTCCCAGCCCGGCACATAGCGCGCGTCATGGCCCATCATCTGATGGCTGCGGACGATGATGTCCTTGATCGTCTTGTTCAGCGCATGGCCGATGTGCAGATGGCCGTTGGCATAGGGAGGGCCGTCATGCAGCACGAAGAGCGGGCGGCCCTGCTGGCTGCGCAGACGGTGATAGATGCCCAGACTTTCCCACCGGGCCAGCCACTCCGGCTCGCGCTTGGGCAGGTCGCCGCGCATCGGGAAGGCGGTCTCGGGCAGGAAGACGGTGGAGCGGTAGTCGGGGCCAGTGGTCTCAGGCGTATCGGCGCACATCGGATGCGGTCCTTGCGGTCAGGCTTTGGGGGAATGGGGCGCGCGGCGGCGCCCGGCCATGCGTCATCACCCGGCGGGCTGGAATTCAGCGCGCCGGGCCGGTAATTCGAAACGTGATCGCAAGGCGATACGGCATGGCGGGCGTTATAGGCCGCCGCCGCGTCCCGGTCCAGAGGCGGAGGCGCAATGAAACCGGCGGAAATTGCCGTGATCGGGGCAGGCATGGGCGGGCTGGCGGCGGCCAGCCTCTTGGCGCGCGACGGGCACCGCGTCACGCTGATGGAACGGTTCGCCGAACCGCGCCCGCTCGGCTCGGGCCTTGTGGTGCAGCCGGTGGGGCTGGCGGTGCTGGAGGCGCTGGACCTGCGCGCGATGGCCGAGGGGCTGGGCGCGCCGCTGACCCGCATGCTGGGCCATGCCGGGCGGCGGCCGGTGCTGGATGTGCGCTATCCCGCGGGAGCGCCGGGGCTGGCCATGCACCGGGCCAGCCTGTTCCATGTGCTGTGGTCGGGGATGCAGGCCTCGGGCGTGCGGCTGGTGACGGGCGCCCGCGTGACCGCCGTGCCGCTGTGCCCTGGCGGCCGGGAGGTGGAGACGGCGGACGGGCCTCTGGGCCGGTTCGATCTGGTCATAGATGCCTCCGGCGCGGGGTCGGTCCTGTCGCCCCTGAAGGCGCGGGCGCTGTCCTATGGCGCGGTCTGGGGCCATGTGCCCTGGCCGGAGACCGCCCTGCCCCGCGATGAGCTGCGGCAAAGATACCGCCGCGCCGACCGGATGGCGGGCATCCTGCCCATCGGCCACCTGCCGGGAGACCCGCAACCGCGGGCGGCGGTGTTCTGGTCCCTGCCCCGCGCGGCGCTGGCGGACTGGCCGCAGAGCGACTTTGCGGCATGGAAGACAGAGGCGGCGGCCTTCTGGCCCGAACTGGCGCCTTTCCTTGCCGCCCTGACCGACCGTTCACAGATGACGCCCGCGCTTTACGGCCACGGCACGTTGCGGCGGCCCTATGCCCAAGGGCTGGCCTTCATCGGCGATGCCGCGCACCGGGCCAGCCCGCAGCTGGGACAGGGGGCGAATATGGCGCTGCTGGATGCTTTTGCGCTTGCCCTTGCCCTGCGCGGCCCGCGTGATGAGGCCCTGACGGAATACGCCCGCCTGCGCCGCTGGCATGTGCGGCTGTATCAGGCGATGAGTGCGATGTTCACCCCGGCCTACCAGTCCGGTTCGCGCCTGTTGCCGCCTGTGCGCGACCATCTGCTGGCGCCGTTGTCGCAGGTCTGGCCGATGCCCGCAGTGCTGACACGGCTGGTGGCGGGCGATCTGATCCCGCCGCTGGCCTCCACCCGCTGGCCGCCAAAGGGTTGACCGCCCGGGGACTTGACCGCTTCGCCCCGCTCGCTCAGGCTGGCCGGCGAGAGGGAGGGGCGCATGAGAGAACCTTCGGTCAATGTTCTGGGCGGGCGGCTGGAGGAGTGCTCGCGCGATCCGCTGACGGGCTTTTTCCGCGACGGCTGCTGCAACACCGGCCCGCAGGACCGCGGGCTGCACACGGTCTGCGCCGAAATGACGGCTGAATTTCTGGCGCTGTCCAAGTATCTGGGCAATGACCTGTCCACCCCGCGCCCCGAATTCGGCTTTGCCGGGCTGAAGCCGGGCGATCAGTGGTGCCTCTGCGCCAACCGCTTCCTTCAGGCGCATGAGGAAGGCGCCGCCCCGCGCATCCGCCTGAAGGCCACCCATGTGAACACGCTTTATGTCGTCCCGCTGGAGGTGCTGCGGCAATACGCCACCGACGACGACTGATCCTTGCGGCCGGCCTCCGCGCGGCAAAGAATGCAGCCATGATCCCGCCGCGCTTCGATATCACCCCGGACCAGATCGACCGCGTGGTCGCCGCCTTTTATGCAGGCGTGCGGCAGCATAGCGTGCTGGGTCCGGTCTTCGCCCGCCATGTGAGCGATTGGCCCGCGCATGAGGCGAAGATCGCCCGCTTCTGGCGTAACGCCATCCTGCATGAACGCAGCTATGACGGGAATCCGATGGCGGTGCACCGGGCCGCGGGCAATGTGATGCCCGGCATGTTCACCCCATGGCTGGCGCTGTTCGATGCCACGCTGCGGGCCGAACTGCCCGAGGCAACGGCGGCGCAATGGTCGGCGCTGGCGCACCGGATTGGCCGCGGGCTCAGCCTCGGGCTTCAGGTGCAGGAAGGGCCGCCGCTGCTGCGCTGACCGCCGCATCGGCCGGAGGCAGCGCCAACGGCGCCTTGACCGGGCTGTCCTCGCGCATCAGATCCTCGATGAACAGGCTCAGCAGCTGCGGGCGGCCAGAGACCCCGGCCTTGCGGTAGATCGCGGCGGTCTGCGCCTTGACCGTGCCTTCGCTGGTCTGGCGCACCGCGGCGATCTCGGCCGTCGACAGGCCCTTGATCGCAAACAGCGCCACGTCGCGCTCGGCCGCGGTCAGGCCCCATTCGGCGAACCGCTCCTGCAACAGGTCCATGAATGCGGCCGAGGCGCGGCGCAGCCGTTCTTCCGCCCGCGCCCGGCCCTGCATGGCCCGCCACAGCGTCAGCCCGCCAAGCGCCAGCCCCGCCAGAAGGCCAAGCGCGGCCGACACCTCCATGAGTTCGCGCAGCTCCCACGGCAGCGGCGGCAGCGGCAGGCCCAGAAGCGCCGACAGGATGTCCGACACGAAAAACAGCGCGCAGAGCGCCTGTAACAGGAACATCAGACCTAGAAGGATGCGGCGCCTCACCCCGCACCTCCGGTCCGGCTGGGGCGACGGTCAGTCGTCGTCATCGTCATGCCCCGAACCGCCGCCATCCGAATCATCATCGGAATCGTCGTCATCGGAATCGTCGTCATCATCAGACCCGCCATGTGACGACCCGTCCCCGCCTTTGCCGCTGCCCCCACCCTTGTCCCCGCCACCCTTGTCCGAGGAGGCGCGCCGCAGATCACGCAGCACCTCGCCGGTGGCGGGATTCACGATGATTTCGCGCGTGCCCCGCGGCCCCGACGCCAGGATGCGCACACGCCCCAGCCAGGTGTTGCTGAGCGTGATCACGGTATAGCCGTCCTCCTCCAGCTCACGCAGGATTTCATCCACCGTGTCATCATCGGCCAAAGCGGGCCCCGCCACGGCCAAAGCCGCCAGACCGGCAAGGAAATGTCGTCGCTGCATGGGCGCCCTCCCGGGCAAGGAATTGGCGGCACGGAACCGGCGGCAAGGATCGCCGAAGCGCGGCACCCCGGCAAGGGCCGGGATGCCAGGGGTCAGCACGCAGCCGGATCAGTCATCATCACCGTCGTCGTCATCCCGGTCATCGTCCCGGTCGTGGCCGTGATCATCGTCCCGGTCATCGCGGTCGTCATAACGGTCGTCATCGTCATAATGGTCATCGTCGTCATCCAGGTCACGACCATCGGCGGATACGAAATCGCCCCTGCGGTCGGCAACCTGCACCCCGGTGCGGCCGATCTCGTCCCGGTCGGCCCGCTCCACCTCGCGCTCCAGAACCGCGCCCGTCGCGGCATCGACCACGAATTCCACCTTTTCGGTGCCGCGCACCGCCTCAACCTTGATCTGGGCCGGACCCCGTTTCACCTCAATCCAGGTATAGCCCTGCGCCTGCAGATCGCTGATCAGCGTGCCGGCCGTCACCGCGGCCTGTGCCACCTGCCCCGAGAGCAGAACCGCCGCAGCGGTGATCAGAAAGCGTTTCATCATGCTGGTCCTTTCATGGATGGTCGGCGCCTGTCGCGGCGACGGATCCAGAAAGACCGGCAAAAGCAGCGTTATTCCATGTGCTGCGGGTTTAGACCGGGTGCCGTAAATCCCGGGATTATCCGCATAAACTCCGGTTTATGCCGCCCATGCCGCCCCGGAATGCAAAAGCCCGCACCTTGCGGCGCGGGCCCTGACTGCATGAGGTCCGACCAGAGGCGGGTCAGCCCTTGATCTCTACCCCCAGATGGCGGGCGACGGTGAAAATGTCCTTGTCGCCCCGGCCCGAGAGGTTGACCACGATGATATGGTCCTTGGGCAGGGTGGGGGCGAGCTTAGTCACATGCGCCAGCGCGTGGCTCGGCTCCAGCGCGGGAATGATTCCCTCGGTCTGGCACAAGAGCTGGAACGCCTCCAAAGCCTCGGTATCCGTCACGCTGACATATTCAGCGCGGCCGATGTCATGCAGCCAGGCATGCTCCGGCCCGATGCCCGGATAATCCAGCCCGGCGCTGATGGAAAAGCCCTCAAGGATCTGCCCGTCCGCGTCCTGCAACAGATAGGTGCGGTTGCCGTGCAGCACGCCGGGACGGCCGCCGGTCAGGCTGGCGCAATGCTCCATCCGCTCATCCACGCCCTTGCCCCCGGCCTCGACCCCGATGATCTTCACCGAAGGATCGTCCAGGAACGGGTGGAACAGCCCCATGGCATTCGATCCGCCGCCGATCGCCGCAATCACCGTATCGGGCAGACGGCCCCTACCTTCCTGCTCTTCCAGCTGCCAGCGCGTCTCGCGACCGATGACCGACTGGAAATCGCGCACCATGGCCGGATAGGGATGCGGCCCGGCGACGGTGCCGATGCAGTAGAACGTGTCGCGCACATTGGTGACCCAGTCGCGCAGCGCGTCGTTCATCGCATCCTTCAGCGTGCCGCGGCCCGAGGTGACGGGAATCACCTCCGCCCCCAGAAGCCGCATCCGGAAGACGTTCGGCGCCTGCCGCTCCACATCATGGGCGCCCATATAGACCACGCATTTCAGCCCGAAGCGCGCGCAGACCGTGGCCGTGGCCACGCCGTGCTGGCCCGCGCCGGTCTCGGCGATGATGCGCTCCTTGCCCATGCGGCGCGCCAGCAGGATCTGGCCCAGAACATTGTTGATCTTGTGGCTGCCGGTGTGGTTCAGCTCTTCGCGCTTCAGATAGATCTTGGCGCCGCCAAGATGCTCGGTCAGGCGGGGGGCGAAATACAGCGGCGAGGGCCGGCCGACATAATATTTCCACAGATCGTCCATCTCGGCCCAGAAGCTCGGGTCGGTCTTGGCGATCTCATACTGCCGCTCCAGCTCCAGGATCAGCGGCATCAGCGTCTCGGAGACGAAGCGCCCGCCGAAAATGCCAAAGCGGCCGTTTTCATCCGGCCCCGTCATGAAGCTGTTCAACCCGTCCTCGGCCATGGCGCACACCCCGTGTTCTCGTCTTGCCGGGTGTAGCGCCCTTGCCCCCCGGGGGGAAGGGGGCGCTGCCCCCGTCCCCGCCAAAACGGCGGGGACTCCCCCGGGATATTTGGGCAAACTGGAATTGGCTTTCCACTTTGTCCAAATATCCCCGCGCGGAGCGCCCCTGAGGAGGAGCGCGCAGGCGCGACGACGAGGCAAAAGGCTTGCGGCGCAGCCGCTCCTTGTGCGGCGGGTGCGGCCCGCAACTGACGGTTTCGTGATCGGGCGCGCTGAAACTCTGACCCCGGATCCTTCGTAGCTCTCCTGCAATCCTGCAACGACCCGAAGGAGAGACCCATGAAAACGCTTGCCGCTGCCGCCGTTCTGGCCGGTGCTGCCGCCCTTCCCGCCGCTGCCGAAACTGCCGTCGCCCTGACCGGGGACCGGACGCTTCTGTGGATCGACACCGCCACCGCCACGGTTACCGGCAGCGCCGAGGTTCAGGGGGTTGATCGCCTTCTGGGCATCGACCTGCGCCCCTCGGACGGCAAGGTCTATGGCGTGACCGCCGATCAGACGCTGGTGACCATCGATCCCATGACCGGCGAAACGGCCGAAGTGTCGAAGTTCGACATTCCGCTGGAGCTGACCGAAGGCTCGGTCGTGGTGGATTTCAACCCGGCCGCCGACAAGCTGCGCTTCATGTCGGGCACGGTGAACCACCGTATCGACCCCGCCACCGGCGCCGTGACGGTGGACAAGCCGCTGGCCTTCGTGGAGGGGGATATGCATGCGGGCGAGGCGCCGATGATCGTGGCCGCCGCCTATACCAACAGCCATGGCAAGCCGGAAAAGACCGCGATGTATGACATCGACGCCACCATCGTCGGGCTGATCCAGCAGACTGCCCCGAACGATGGCACGCTGGCCGCCGTGGGCAAGCTGGGGATCGACGCGGCCGAGACCTATGCCTTTGACATCGCCACCACGGCTGACGGCACCAACACTGCCTGGCTGGTGGCGGGGCAGAACCTGCATACGGTGGATCTGGCGACCGGGGCCGTCAGCGGCACCTGGGCCCTGAGCGGGGCCGAGGGCGCGATCCGCGACATCACCGTCCTCCCGGCGATGTAAGCGGAGCGTCCCGTTTGTAAGCGGTTACCGGAGTTTCGGAATACCGGGGGCGGCCATCGCGGTGGCCGCCCTTACAAATGCGGTCATACGGGCGGCATCTTTTACCCCCGGCGCACTTTCCACACCCGAAGCCACATCGACCTGTCGCGCATTGGTCAGCCGCACCGCCTCGGCCACATTCTCGGGCGTCAGCCCCCCCGCCAGCATCCACGGCCGCAGCCAGCGGCGTTGCGCCACCAGCCGCCAGTCGAACGGCAGGCCGTTGCCGCCGGGCAGCGCGGCGCCCTTCGGCGCCTTGGCATCGACCAGGATCTGATCGGCCACCAGCGAATAATCCAGAAGCTGCGGCAGGTCTTCCTCCGACGCCACGCCCACGGCCTTCATCACCGGCAGGCCATAGCGTGCCCGCACCTCGGCCACCCTCGCGGGTGTCTCATGGCCGTGAAGCTGCAGCATGTCCAAAGGCACCGCGGCGGTGATCGCATCCAGCATGGCGTCGTCGGCATCGACGGTGAGCGAGACCTTGCACATCCCCCCGGGCGCCAGCAGCGCCAGCGCGCGCGCGGTCTGCACATCCACCGACCGCGGCGATTTTGCAAAGAAATTCAGCCCAATGTACTGCGCGCCCGCCGCGGCGGCGGCGGCCACATCCGCAGGCGTCTTCAGCCCACAGACCTTCACGCGGACACCGTTCACTTCCGCGCGCCCTCGCCCAGAATGGCCAGAACCTCATCCTGCGGCGGAATGGAATTGGCATCCTTCAGCACAGCCAATTCCCGCTCCAGCCGGGTGACTTCGCGGGTCTTCTGCTTGGCCTCGCCGCGCAGGCGCATTTCGCGGAACCATTCCCAGACAAAGCCGATGAAGACACCGACAGCGATGGCGCCGAAGATCACCAGGAACAGCGGCATCGACCATGCGCCTTCGGTGTTCAGCATCATCGACAGGTCCTGCGGCAACAGCCGCACCGTCACCGGGTCCCGGTTGGCCAGCGCAAGGAACAGCAGGGTCAGGGCCGTCACGGCCACGAACAAAAGGCGCAGGTATCGCAGCATGGCAGCGCTCCGTCAGGGTTTGCCCCTATATCGGCGGCAGAGGGCGCAGGCGCAACCCGGGACCGGCGGCGTCAGTTCCCGTTCAGCCGGTCGCGCAGAAGTTTGCCGGTCTTGAAGAAGGGCACCTTCTTGTCATCGACCTGCACCGCCTCGCCCGTGCGGGGGTTGCGGCCCACGCGCGCGTCGCGCGCCTTGACCGAGAAGGCACCGAAGCCGCGCAGCTCGACCCGGTCGCCCTTGGCCAGCGCCTCGATGATCTCTTCGAAGACCGTATTCACGATCCGCTCCACATGGCGTTGCGTGAGATGCGGGTTCTCATCCGCGATCTTCTGGATCAGTTCAGACCGGATCATTCCCATCCCCCTGTTGCCCGCGCGGCCCCCGTCCCGCGGGGGCGGACACGCCGATGTTACCGCGAACTATAAGAGCAGATTTTCACGCGAGGCAAACGAAAACGGGCACTTGGCGGCACTTGGCCGATAGCGGAAAGAACAAAGGCCCCGCCATGGGGCGGGGCCTTTGCCGTAATCAGGCGAAGCGAAGGATCAGTTGCGGTCCTTCAGGGCCGCACCGAGGATGTCGCCCAGCGAAGCGCCCGAATCGGACGAGCCGTATTGGGCCACGGCTTCCTGCTCTTCGGCGATCTCGCGCGCCTTGATCGACAGGCCCAGCTTGCGGGTCTTCGGGTCGATGTTGGTGACGCGGACATCCACCTTGTCGCCGACCGAGAAACGCTCGGGGCGCTGGTCGCCACGGTCGCGCGACAGGTCCGAGCGGCGGATGAACGACTTGGCGCCGTTGTATTCCACTTCGATCCCGCCATCCTCGATCGCGGTCACCGCAACGGTGACGATCGAGCCGCGCTTCACGCCGTCCACCGCTTCGGTGAAGGTGTCGTCGCCCAGAGCCTTGATCGAGAGCGAGATCCGCTCCTTGTCGATGTCGACTTCCGAGACGGCGGCCTTGACCACGTCACCCTTGCGGTATTCCTGGATGGCTTCTTCGCCGCGCTTGTCCCACGACAGGTCCGACAGGTGGACCATGCCGTCGATATCGTTGTCGAGGCCGACGAACAGACCGAATTCGGTGATGTTCTTGACTTCGCCTTCGATGGTCGAGCCGACGGGATAACGCTCGGCAAAGACTTCCCACGGATTGCGCATGGTCTGCTTCAGGCCCAGCGAAACGCGGCGCTTCGCGGAGTCGATTTCCAGAACCATGACGTCGACTTCCTGCGAGGTCGAGACGATCTTGCCGGGGTGCACGTTCTTCTTGGTCCAGCTCATTTCCGAGACGTGGACCAGACCTTCCACACCGGCTTCCAGCTCCACGAAGGCGCCGTAATCGGTGATGTTGGTGACGCGGCCCTTGTGGACCGAACCGATCGGATAGGCCTTTTCGACCGCATCCCACGGATCCGACTGCAGCTGCTTCATGCCGAGCGAGATACGGTGGGTTTCCTTGTTGATCTTGATGACCTGGACCTTGATGGTCTCGCCGATCGACAGGATTTCCGACGGGTGGTTGACGCGGCGCCAGGCCATGTCGGTGACGTGCAGCAGGCCGTCCACGCCGCCCAGATCAACGAACGCACCGTATTCGGTGATGTTCTTGACCACGCCATCCACGACCTGACCTTCGTGCAGGTTGCCGATGACTTCGGCGCGCTGTTCGGCACGCGACTCTTCGAGGATCGCGCGGCGCGAGACAACGATGTTGCCGCGGCGACGGTCCATCTTCAGGATCTGGAACGGCTGCTTCATGCCCATCAGCGGGCCGGCATCGCGCACCGGACGGACGTCGACCTGCGAACCCGGCAGGAACGCAACAGCGCCGCCCAGATCCACGGTGAAGCCACCCTTGACGCGGCCGAAGATCGCGCCTTCGACGCGCTGCTCGTTCGCATAGGCCTTTTCCAGGCGATCCCATGCTTCTTCGCGGCGGGCTTTCTCGCGGCTGATGACCGCTTCGCCCCGCGCGTTCTCAACGCGGTCGAGGTAGACTTCCACTTCGTCGCCCACGGCGATCGAGGGGGCCTCGCCCGGGTTGGCGAATTCCTTCAGGTCGACGCGGCCTTCCATCTTGTAGCCGACGTCGATGATGGCCTGGCCCGCCTCGATGGCGATGACCCGGCCCTTGACGACCGAACCCTCTTCGGGGGTATCGATCTCGAAGCTCTCCTTCAGGAGGGCTTCGAATTCTTCCATAGCGTTCTTAGCGCACATGCGAGTTTGATCCTTTTTCGATGTTTACTGGCCATGCGGTTGGCTCCGCCGGTCTTTGGTGGCCCATGAAACGAAACAACCCCTCCGGCGGACCGGCGGGCGCATTTCTGTCTCAGGATGGCGGGCCTATAGCGGCAAAGCCGGAACGGGGCAAGGAAAAGCGGTCAGAACGCCGGAAAGCGGCGGAACCTGCCCCTCGCGGCGCACGGCCAGGCGGTCAGCAGTCCAGCCAGCTGCGGAACGTCGCCATATTCTGGCTTTCCCGTATCTTCAGCGGCACCCATGCAGCCGCGCGGTAGCTCCAGACCCACAGAACCTCATCCTTGCGGCCAAGGCCATGGAATGCGCCGAAATGCACCCCCAGCGGATCGGGGGCTGCCAGATCCCGCAGAACATCCGCCAGAGGCGTGATGCGGTGACAGGTCAGCCCCGCCTCCATCGCGCCCGCCACCATGGCCGCGCGGGACCAGCGGTATTGCAGATGCACGGCTGCGGGCACCATGCCCAGCCCAAGCGCCAGCGCGACCATCAGAGCGGGCACAGCCCGCAGCCGCCGCAACGCCAGAATCGCCACAAGGAGTCCCGCCGCCAGCACCACCAGCGCCAGCCACAACCGCGCATCCACCACCTCGGCCAGCCGCAGCGGCGGTGCCACCAGCAGCAGGACCAAAGCCTCGACCGCGCCGACATGGGGCCCGGGTCCGGTCATCAGAAACACCGAACCCGAGGCGCTGAGCCCGAACACCAAAAGCCCGGCGGCGCCCCGCACCCCCGCCCGGCGCCGGGTCGCAAACCACCCCAGCAGCGCCATGGGCAGCAGCCAGACCAGCCCCAGAACCGCAAACAGCAAAGTGGCCAAGATGATCGTCTCTGTCTCGGTCATGGCGCCCCTATCAGACTGAACGGCCCCCACCATGCCGGATCGGCGCGGCGGCCTCCGGCGGCGATCTCGGCCAGAATGGCGCCGCGCAATGCGCCTGCGGGGTCCGACAATGCCGGGTCTGCCGCCATCATCGCGGTGACAAGGTTCACCGCCGCACGGCTGTTCACCGGCCAGTGCGTGGCCAATACCCGGTCTGCCCCCGCCTGAAGAAAGGCCGCGGCAAGGCCTGTCACGCCGTCGCGCTCGAACGCCTGCCCCGCGGCAGTCTTGCAGGCCGACAGGATCACCAGCGCCGCCTCCAGCCGCAGGCCACGGATTTCGTAATCATGCAACGCGCCGTCGGCAAACCGGCCCCGCAATGCCAGAAGCGGCTCGCCCGGCGGGGGCAAGGGGTCCGGGCCGCGGGCCAGCGCGATCAGCCCGTCGCCGGTGATCCGCGGATCGTCGCCCCAGATCAGCCCGTGGGTGGCAAAATGCAGCACATCGTAATGGCGCAGCTGACCGGCGTCGGACAGGGCATAAAGCTTGTCCTCGGTCGCCGCCGCGCCGGTCAGGACCAGACGCCGCGGCTCGGGGTAAAGTGCGCCCACGTCACGCACCTCTCCCGCCGCTTCGGGCAGCGGGCGCAGGCCCGGCACGGCGGCAGCGGTAAGGCCCGCGGCCCATGTGCCCGCGGCGGTGGTGTAATCCGGCGCCCCCAGCCCCAGATAGGACAGCCCGCCTTCCCGCGGCACAAGGCGGGGCTGCAACAGAAGCTCCACCGCGGGCAGCTGATGGATCGCATGATGCCGGATCAGCCAGTCCAGATCGCCGTAGCCCGCCCCCGCCGCCGGGGGGGAGGCGACCATCATCGCCCAAGGCAGCTGCGCCCCCGATCCGGTGGCCGTCAGGTAAAGCCGGGATTTTCCGTCCAGAAGCCCCGCCGCGGGGCCAAGGATCTGCGCATAAAGCCAGTGCGCCCGGTCGGCCATCCCGGCGGCGGGAGTCTGCGGCTGATCCTCCAGCGGCACGGCGCCGCGGCTGTTCCAGGCCCCCACCCCACGCAGAAGACCCTCCACGGCGGCATCCACCTCGATCTGGCTGGCGGCGGTCGTGTAGAACAGCCGGTCTTCGGCAGTGACGACAAACAGGTGATAGGCCAGCCCGCCCGGCACCATCAGAACCAGCGCCTCATCGGGGCCAAGCAGCGCCTGCACCTCGCCCAGCGACAGGGGGCGGGGCAGCAGGGTCGCCGCGAAATCCACCCCCTCGCCCGCCAGCTGGCCCATATCGGCCCAGTTCTGCGCCGAGGCCTGCTGTACAAGTGCAAGGGTCGAGGCCAGGGCATCTGCATTCAGGCGCAGGGCGCCGGTCAAAGCGCCGCGGCCCGTGGCAACCATGGCGATGCGCCCGGCCAGAGCGTCGATCCGCGCCAGAAGCCGCGGGTCACGCAGGGTGCGGATCCCCGCGCGCGCCGCCGCCCCCTGCACCAGCGTCTGCGCCCAGAAGAACGCCCGCCCCTCCAGCCGGGCAGCCCCCGCCGCATCGCCCGCCGCCCGGGTGGCTGCGGCCTCTTCCATCGCCCAGTCCACCGCCATGGCCCGGGCGGCAATCGCAGCCGGGGCGGCACCCACGACCGGCGCGCCGGACAGGTAATCCCCCAGAACAAAGCCGTTCACCGCCAGCTGACGTTCCACCGCGACGGCACGGTCGGCACGGGCCATCGCCGCCTCCGGCCCCTGGGCGATGCGCATGGCCCACAGCGTCAGCGCCAGCCATTCCGCCATCTGCCGCCCGTTTGGCGCAACGCTGGCTGCGATCATCCCGTCCACGGCGGCCAGTTCCGCCGCCAGCCCGGCCCGCGCCTGAGGGGTATTCCCCGCCGCGCCGGCCCGCTTCAGCGCTGCATCGACCAGAATCCAGTGCGGCCACAGGATCGGGTCCGACATGCCCCAGGTCGCCGCATCCGGCCGCCCGAACGGGATGGCGGGAAGATCCTTCTCGAAGACGATCTGTGCGGGCACCGACGCCGGGAGGAGGAGCGTCAGGGAAACGGCGATCAGAACCGGCAGGGAACGGCAGACGACGCGCAGCGGCATGGGCTTTCTCCTGCGGCAACGATTGCCGGGACGGGAAAAGCCGTCAATGCGGTTCCGGCCGCGTTCACGGCACACCACACAGCAGACCGGGGATCAGGCGCCCTTGCCGGGCAGGCGCGATGCAACCAGATCGCAGGCCCGGGCGATTGCGGCATCCGCGGACAGATCGCCGGTGTCCAGCAGCACGGCATCGGCCGCGGGCTTCAGCGGAGCGTCGGCGCGGTTCATGTCGCGGCCGTCACGTTCGCGCACCTCGGCCAGAACGGCATCATAGGGCTTCGCCGCAGCCTCGCCCCCCAGTTCCAGCCAGCGGCGGCGGGCGCGGACCTCGGGACTGGCGGTCACGAACAGCTTCACCTCGGCGGCGGGACAGATCACCGTGCCGATGTCGCGCCCGTCCAGCACCGCCCCCCCCTCGCGCCGGGCAAAGCGGCGCTGGAACTCCAGCAGCGCGGCCCGCACCTCGGGGATCACCGCCACCCGGCTGGCGGCCTGCCCGGCCTCCAGCGTGCGCAGATCGTCGCGGGCCAGATCTTCAGGCGTCAGGGCGCGGGCCGCGGCGACGGGATCGCCGCCCATGACACCCACAGCACGGTAAAGCGCGCCGGTATCCAGATGCCGGAAGCCGAAGCGCAGCGCCACAGCGCGGCTGATCGTGCCCTTGCCCGCGGCGGCGGGCCCGTCGATGGCAACCGTGAACTGCACTTTTCCGCCTCCACCGGCCCTTATCCGTCTGCCGTCATAGCCCGGCCGACGGGAGAGAGAAAGCCCCGCCCCCCGGGCGCGATCCTCCACCGGGGCGGCGTTTCGGCACAGCGGCGCGCGGTTTTTCCTGTTTCCCCCGGCCGCGGCTGTCGTTATACCCCGCACGCATTTTCCTGACCGAAGGGACCGGAGCCAAATGGCCAACGTGGTTGTCGTGGGCGCCCAATGGGGCGACGAGGGCAAGGGCAAGATCGTCGACTGGCTGTCGGAGCGCGCCGACATCGTGGCGCGATTCCAGGGTGGCCATAACGCGGGCCATACGCTGGTCATCGACGGCAATGTCTACAAGCTGAGCCTCCTGCCATCCGGCATCGTGCGCGGCGGCAAGCTCAGCGTCATCGGCAATGGCGTGGTGCTGGACCCCTGGGCGCTTCTGGCGGAAATCGACAAGCTGGCGGCGCAGGGCGTCTCGATCAGCCCCGACAGCCTGATGATCGCCGAGAACACTCCGCTGATCCTGTCCTTCCATGGCGAACTGGACCGCGCGCGCGAGGCGCAGAATTCGGTGTCGAAGATCGGCACCACCGGCCGTGGCATCGGCCCGGCCTATGAGGACAAGGTCGGCCGCCGGTCGATCCGCGTGGCCGATCTGGCCGATCCCGAAACCCTGGACACCCGGATCGAACGCCTGCTGACCCACCACAATGCGCTGCGCGCCGGGCTGGGGCTGGAGCCGATCGACGTGGCCGCGCTGAAGGCGCAGCTGGAAGAGGTGGCGGGCCGGATCCTGCCCTATGCCAAGCCGGTCTGGAAAATCCTGACCGAGGCGCGCCGTGCGGGCAAACGCATCCTGTTCGAAGGCGCGCAGGGCTCGCTTCTGGATGTGGATTTCGGCACCTATCCCTATGTCACCTCGTCCAATACCCTTGCCGGGATGGCGGCGACGGGCGTGGGCCTTGGGCCGACCTCGATCGACTTCGTCCTTGGCATCGTCAAGGCCTATACGACCCGCGTGGGCGAAGGCCCCTTCCCGACCGAGCTGTTCGACGCCGACGGCGACCGTCTGGGCGAACGTGGCCATGAATTCGGCACCGTCACCGGGCGCAAGCGCCGCTGCGGCTGGTTCGATGCGGTGCTCGTGCGGCAGACCTGCGCCACCTCGGGCGTGTCGGGCATTGCGCTGACCAAACTGGACGTTCTGGACGGCTTCAAGACGCTGAAAATCTGCGTGGGCTATGAGCTGGACGGCGTGCGGCTGGATTATCTGCCGACCGCTGCCAAGCATCAGGCCCGCGTCACCCCCGTCTATGAAGAGATGGAAGGCTGGAGCGAATCGACCGCCGGCGCCCGCAGCTGGGCCGACCTGCCCGCCGCCGCGATCAAATATGTGAAGCGCATCGAAGAGCTGATCCAGTGCCCGGTGGCGCTGTTGTCCACCAGCCCGGAGCGCGACGACACGATCCTCGTCACCGATCCCTTCGCCGACTGATCCGCCGCGCCCCTTCGCCAGCGGCGCAGGGGCGCCACACGGGAGAGACCGATGGCCCTGAGCTACCGCAGCCGCAAGAGACTGGCCCTGCTGATCCTTGTCATCGGCATGCCGCTTTACGTCGTCGTGGCGGTCAATGTGGTGGATTGGGCCAATGCGCGGTTCGGCAGGCTGCCGATTCTGGCCGAACTTGCGGTCTTCATCGGGCTTGGCCTCATGTGGGCCCTGCCCTTCCGCCGCATCTTCCGCGGCATCGGCCAGCCCGACCCGGACCAGCCGCAGGACAAAAACGAATAGGCCGGGGTCACCCCCGGCCTTTTTCTTTTGATTTGCAGCCCGTTCAGCCCGCGATACGCCGCGCCTCGGCCAGCAGGGGCGAAGCCTCGGTCAGGGCGAACTGACCGCGGCGCAGCTTGCGGATGCGACCCTCGCGCAGCAGCGCGCCGAAGCTGCGCAGACCGTCCTCGCGGGTATAGCCCTCGGCCATCTCGCCCGACTGCACCCGGCGCATCAGCAGCGGCCGGCTGAAATATTCGCGCTTCTCCACGCAGACCGCATAGGCCGCGGCAGCTTCCAGCAGTTCCGGCAGATCGCTGGCCCCCAGCCGTTCGGCGAATTCCTCGAAATCGCCCGCTGCAGCGAAGATATTGTCGGTGTCATCCGTTTCCGCATCGGCCCCATCCGGATCGGCACTGTCCAGATCGGACCCGTCCTCGGCGAAAGGATCGGCCGCGACCACATCAGCCAGGGTGTCATTGTCTTCCAGCGCGGCACGCAGCGCGGCGTCGAAAGCGTCATCCTCGTCTTCCGGTTCCGCTGCGGCCACCAAAGCGGCGGCAGGCAGCACGGCCGGCGCGGCACCCGCCACCCGGCGCGGACGCACCGGCAGGACCGGGCCCGAAGACTCTGCCGCAGCAGGCCGGTCCACCCGCAGTTCGGACAGCAGCACCAGCGGCGCCGGACGATCCGCAGCCTCGGCCTCAGCTGCCGCAGCAGCGGCGCTGCGCGGGCGGACCGGACGCACGACCCGCGCCAGATCGGCACGATAGGCCGTTTCGCGCGCGCCCGCATCGGGCGCAGGCAGGCCTGCGCGGCGCTCGGCCACCGTGGCCGCGACCGCCGCCTTCAGATGCTGGATCGCTGCCAGCCGCCGTTGGCTTTCGGGATCGGCCATGCCGGTCTCGGCCTGTTTCAGCAGCCGGTCCATCTCGCCCGCATCTGCGGCCGAAGGCGCAGCCAGCGCGGAAGCGGCGGTTTCGGCGGGTTCTGCGCCGGCCACGTCCGAGGGGGAGGCCACAGGCGGAACCGCATCGGCCCGGCGGATCTTGATCACACGGGCGCGGGCGCGCTGAATCTTTTCCGCCACTTCCGGCGCGGCGGCAGGGGCCAGACCGGGGGCTTCGGGGACCGGCGCGGCCTCTTCTGCCACCGCCTCGGGCAGCAGCTCAGGCGGCTCGTCCATCGTCGCTGGCGTGGCCGCCTCGACACCAAGCGATGCTTCCGCTTCTGCTGTTTCGAAGGATTCGGGCGCGCTGTCGTCCTGCGTGGCCTCGGTCGTCAGCTCTTCGGGCAGGTCACCGTCCAGATCCCCGTCAAAAGCGATCTCCCCCGCCACCAAGGTTTCGGGCGAAAGCCCATAAGCCTCGGCATCCTCGTCGAACTCCGGGTCATCCGCGAAAGGATCGGCGGCGGTTTCGGCCAAGGTTTCGGCCGGGGTCACCGGCGCCAGCGAGGTGCCGGTCAGCTTGGCGATCAGACCGTCCAGATCATCATCCGGCCGGGCCGCAGCCACCGCAACGGCGGGTTCCTCCGCCTGCCCTTCAGCAGGCGCATCCTCAGCCAACAGCGCATCAAGGCGGCCAAGCACCTCATCCTCGGGCGCGGGCTCAAACGCGGCAAGATCGGTCGCAGGCAGGTCTGCTTCGGGAAGATCAGCGTCGGGCAGGTCTGCTTCGGGCAGGTCCGCCGCGTCGATATCGGCCTCCGGCAGCTCCGCCGCGGGCAGGTCCGCCTCGGGCAGTGCGGCGATCAGCACATCCTCTTCGTCCTCGGCCCGATCCGCATCAGAGCGGTCCTCGTCCTG
Source organism: Neotabrizicola sp. VNH66 (assembly GCF_049445895.1). NCBI lineage: Bacteria > Pseudomonadati > Pseudomonadota > Alphaproteobacteria > Rhodobacterales > Paracoccaceae > Neotabrizicola > Neotabrizicola sp. VNH66. The sequence goes on along the minus strand of NZ_JBMSDW010000003.1, from coordinate 189,531 downwards.
GTCGTCCTGTCCCTCTTCCACAAAAAGCGATTCGGCAGCGAACAGGCCGGGCACCGCTTCCGGCGCATCGGCAAAGGCGGCCGACAGATCCCCGGCCACCGTATCCGCTGCCAGCGGGTCAAGGATTTCGGGCAGAACCGCGGGTTCATCATCGAAATCATCCAGCGCCGCGGGCATCGCTGCGGCGGGCGCCGTCACGGCCACGGCACGGCGCAGGCGGGCGAGCTTCGCCGCCACACCTTCGGGCATCACGGGCGCAAGGCGCGGCGCAGGCGCCTCTTCCTCGGCCAAAGCCTCCGGTTCTGACGCGGGCAGATCCGCCACCAGCGGCAGCGAGAAATCGGCATCCGGAGCGGCGCCAGTCAGCTCTTCGGATTCTTCCGCCGAGGCAGCCACCTCGGCCGCCGTGAATTCGTCATCAGGAGATTCGCTGGCGGGCACCACTGCATCGGGCGCAGCCATATCTTCGGCAGCGGCGGGTTCTTCCGGCAGATCCACAAGCTGCGCTGCCTCGGCCAGGTCCTCATCCGTTTCAGCGCGGGCGACCCCAGCTTCTTCTGAAACAGTTTCCTCGGGCACAGCCTCAGCCGGCTCTGCCTCGGCCGGCTCATCTGCGGCAACTTCCGGCAGAATCGTGGCAGGCTCAGCTTCCGGCGCAACCTTGGCCTCTTCGGGCACAACGGGGGCCGGGGCCGTCACAACCGCCGCCGCGGGCGCGACGGAGGGCGCAACCGAAGGCACAGGCGCAGACGCGGGCACCAGCCCCTCGCCCGCACGCAGGACCACACCATTGTCCTGCACCCGCGCCTCAACCCGGCGCTGGATCTCGCGCTCGGCAATGCGGTGCAGCATGGCGGCATCGGGCTGGGGCGGCTCGGCCCCGAAATAGCGGTCTTCTGCGGCAAGATCCCGGAAATATTCGGCAATCGCCTTCATGGTGTTGAAGGGATCGTCAAACCCCTCCAGCGTACAGCTGAAGGTGCCATAGGACACTGTCAGGATCTTGCTTGCACCGATCATGGATCAGGACCTCTTGCTTTCCATGATGGAAACATTGCCGCGCGGCTGTTCGAATCCATGGACAGACCGGGGTAATTTGAAGGATTGATTGTGGCCCCGTGCCACCTTCATTGCCTTAATTCGATCAGTATCCGCATGAAATCCATCCTTGTGCAATCCCCGCGTGGCGTCACACTTGTGGGAGGCGGGCCGGTTTCCGCCCGCGATCTGCGCCTTGCGCTGGCGCGTGCCCCACTGGCCGTGGCGGCCGACAGCGGGGCAGACCGGCTTCTGGCGGCGGGGGTGATGCCGGATGCCGTGATCGGCGACATGGATTCGATCTCGGACCGTGCGCGGGCTGCGATCCCGGCCGACCGGCTGCATCCGGTGACCGAACAGGCCACAACCGATTTCGACAAGGCGTTGCGGTCCATCGCGGCGCCCTTCGTGCTGGCGCTTGGCTTTACCGGCGCGCGGACAGATCACGGGCTGGCGGTGCTGAACACGCTGGTCCGCCACAGCGGGCGCGCCTGCCTTGTGCTGGGACCCAAGGACGTGGCCTTTGCCGCGCCGCCCGAGCGGCTGGACCTGCGGCTGCGGCCGGGAGATGTGGTCTCGCTCTTCCCATTCGCCCCAGTCACGGGCCGGTCCCAGGGGTTGCACTGGCCCATCGAGGGGCTGAATTTCGCGCCGGACGGGATGATCGGCACGTCGAACCGGGCCTCGGCCGCGCAGGTCCGGCTGGAGTTAGACGGGCCGGGGATGGTCGTCATCCTGCCGCGGCGGCGGCTGGATGCCGCGCTGGCCGCGCTCAGCCGCTGACAGGGTCCTCCGGCGGGACGGCAGGAACCGCAACACGCGCCCGCGCGGCCAGCCGCTCGCGGTGGATGACATAAAGACCGGAGGCCACGATCACCGCCATGCCGCTGAAGGCCAGCGCATCCGGCAGATCGCCGAAGATCAGATAGCCCAGGATCACCGCCACCACGATTTCCGAATAATGCAGCGGCGCAAGGGTCGAGGCGGGCGCATAGCTCAGCGCATAGGTCATGCACATGTGGCTGACTGCCGCCCAGAACCCCACGCCGAACAACCACAGCCATTGCAGCCCCTGCGGCGGCACATAGGTCAGTTCCTCCACCGGGCCGCCCGCAAAGGCCAGCATCACCGGAAGACAGATCGCAAGGCCGACCCAGCTGGTGTGGAACTGCATCGCCACCGGCGGCATGACGGCCGAGAGCGACCGCGTCACCAGCATATAGAAGGCAAAGGCAAAGGCCGTGCCCAAAGGCCAAAGCGCCACCATGCCGAACACCGCCAGCGAGGGCTGGATCACCAGAAGCGCGCCGCCGAAGCCCACCACGCAGGCCGCGATCCGGCGCGGCCCGACCTTGTCGCCGAAGATCAGGCTGCCAAGGATCAACAGGACGAACGGCTCGACAAAGGCGATGGCAAGGGCATCGGCAATCGGCATGACCTTGATCCCCGCGATGAAGGAAAAGGTCGAGGCGATCAGGAACACCGCCCGCAGCGTCACCAGCCAGAAGGCCCGGTGCGTCAGCCCCAAAGGCACCCGCAGCGCCGCCACGACCAACACCATCAGCGCGCCCTGCACCATGAAACGGGCGGTCGTCACCTGCCCCACGGGAAGGCCGCCGCCCGCGGCAAGCTTGGCCGATACGTCCAGAAGCGGCGCCAGAAGGCAGAAGAGAAGCATCAGCACGATGCCGGGAAGGATGCGGTCCTGGGTCATGGACTTTGGCTATCCGCTTCGCCCCCGGCCCGCCATTCCGAAAACGACATTGCACACCGTCCTGCAATATTGCCCCGGCAGGCCGCCCTGCCCTTGCGCGCCCCCGCGCTTCCGCCTAGATAGCCCCATCGGCCGCAAGGAGCCCCTCCCCATGGAAAGCGTCGTCCTCACGATCCACCTGATCCTCGCCCTGCTTCTGATCGGCGTCGTGCTGCTTCAGAAGAACGAAGGCGCGGCGCTTTTGTCGGGCGGCGGCAACATGCAGGCCCGCGGTCAGGCCACCGCGCTGACCAAGCTGACGTGGATCCTTGCGGCGGCGTTCATCGTCACCTCCATCGCGCTGACGATCCTGGCCACCCGCGGCAATTCCGGATCCGTCGTGGACGGGCTGATGCCGCCTGCGCCCACGCAATCCGCACCGGCAACCCCGGATCTGTCGCTGCCGCCCGCAGCCACCGATGAACCCGCGGCTCCGCCGGCGCCGGAAGCTGCCGCGCCTGCCGAGACGGCCCCTGCTGAGGCCGCACCGGCGGAGACCACCCCCACGGAACCGGTAGCACCCCCCGCCCCGGCCACCAATCCCTGATACAACCCTTTGACGGGCTGACCGGGCCGCAGACATGATCTTGCGGCAGCGGTTGCGCATTTCTGCGTGCCGCGTTATATCCCGACTCCCGTGGTGCAGCGATTCCACCCGCTCGAATCGCCCTATCTGAACTACGGGAGCTCCCAATGGCGCGTTACATCTTCATCACCGGCGGCGTGGTATCGTCGCTGGGCAAGGGTCTCGCGTCTGCGGCGCTTGGGGCCCTGTTGCAGGCCCGGGGCTACACCGTACGGCTGCGCAAGCTGGACCCCTATCTGAACGTCGACCCCGGCACGATGTCGCCCTTCGAACATGGCGAGGTTTTCGTGACCGATGATGGCGCGGAAACCGATCTGGACCTTGGCCATTACGAACGCTTCACCGGCGTGTCGGCGCGGATGACCGACAGCATTTCCTCGGGCCGGATCTATTCCAACGTGCTGGAAAAGGAACGCCGCGGCGATTATCTGGGCAAGACCATCCAGGTCATTCCCCACGTCACCAACGAAATCAAGGACTTCCTCCGCATCGGCGAAGATGAGGTCGATTTCATGCTGTGCGAGATCGGCGGCACCGTCGGCGATATCGAAGGCCTGCCCTTCTTCGAAGCGATCCGCCAGTTCATCCACGAACGCCCGCGCGGCCAGTCGATCCTGATGCACCTGACGCTGCTGCCCTATCTTTCGGCCAGCGGAGAGCTGAAGACCAAGCCCACCCAGCACAGCGTGAAAGAGCTGCAAAGCATCGGCCTTGCGCCTGATGTGCTGGTCTGCCGCAGCGAACACCCGATCCCGGAGCGGGAGCGCGAGAAGATCGCCCTCTTCTGCAACGTCCGCAAAGAGGCGGTGATCCCTGCCTATGATCTGAAGTCGATCTACGAGGCGCCGCTGGCCTATCACCGCGCCGGTCTGGATCAGGCGGTGCTGGACGCCTTCGGCATCTCGCCCGCGCCGCGGCCCAATCTGGACCGCTGGGAAGATGTGATGGACCGGCTGGACAATGCCGAGGGCGAGGTCAAGGTCGCCATCGTCGGCAAATACACCCAGCTGGAAGACGCCTATAAATCCATTGCCGAGGCGCTGACCCATGGCGGCATGGCCAACCGCACCCGGGTGCGGGCGGAATGGATCGACGCGGAAATCTTTGAGCGCGAGGATGTCGCGCCCCGGCTGGACGGCTTCAACGCCATCCTCGTTCCCGGCGGCTTTGGCGAACGCGGGACCGAGGGCAAGATCAAGGCCGCGCAATTCGCCCGCGAAAAGAAGATCCCCTATCTGGGCATCTGCCTTGGCATGCAGATGGCGGTGATCGAAAGCGCCCGCAACGTGGTGGGTCTGGCCAATGCCGGGTCCGAGGAATTCGACCATGAAAAGGGCGGCAAACGGTTCGAGCCGGTGGTCTATCACCTGAAGGAATGGGTGCAGGGCAACCACACCGTGCGCCGCAAGGCCAGTGACGCCAAGGGTGGCACCATGCGGCTTGGCGCCTATACGGCCAATCTCAAGGACGGCTCGCGCGTGGCGCAGGTCTATGGCGGCACCGTGATCGAGGAACGCCACCGCCACCGCTATGAGGTGGACATCAAATACCGGGAGCAGCTGGAGCAGAGCGGCCTGATCTTCTCGGGCATGTCGCCCGATGGCCGCCTGCCCGAAATCGTCGAGGTGAAGGACCATCCGTGGTTCATCGGCGTGCAGTTCCACCCCGAACTGAAATCGAAACCCTTCGCGCCCCATCCCCTCTTCGCCGACTTCGTCCGCGCCGCGGTGCAGGGCGGACGGCTGGTCTGATCCGCGCACAGGCGGGACCGGGCGCCCGGTCCTGCCGTCGCACGGGGGCTGTCCGCCCCCCGCCCCCCCGAGGATATTTTCAGACAGAAAATAAGGGCGCGCGGCGGCCTTATGTTTCGCCCTTCCCCCTGCCCGCGGGCGGGATTAGGGTCCGGCGACGCTCAGCCCCGGTGCCCCCATGTTCAATCTGCCCGTTCCCGTTGTAACCATCGGCCTTCTGCTGGCCTCCAACATCTTCATGACCTTTGCCTGGTATGGGCATCTGAAGGACAAATCCACGCCGCTGATGTGGGTGATCTTCACCAGCTGGGGCATCGCGTTTTTCGAATATGTGCTGATGGTGCCCGCGAACCGCATCGGATACGGCACGTTCAACGCGGCCCAGCTGAAGACCATTCAGGAGGTCATCACCCTGACGGTCTTTGCCGCATTCTCGGTGCTGTATCTGAAGGAGCCGCTGATGTGGAACCACATCCTTGGCTTTGCCTTCATCGCCTTGGGGGCCTTCTTCATCTTCCACAAATGGGGATGACGACAGGATGGAGCGCCGCTTTCTGGACCGCCGCAGCCCGCCTGCCCTGCTGACGCTGGTGCTTTTGGCCGGGCTTTCGGCGCTGTCGATGAACATCTTCCTGCCGTCGCTGCCCGGAATGGCCGAATGGTATGACGTGCCTTACGGGGTGATGCAGCAATCCGTCTCGCTGTATCTGTTGCTGTCGGCCGTCCTGCAGGTGCTGATCGGGCCCTTGGCCGACCGTTACGGCCGGCGCCCGGTGCTGCTGGTGGCGCTGGTGCTGTTCCTGCTGGCCTCTGTCGGTACGCTTTTTGCACCGAATGCCACGGTTTTCCTGATCTGCCGGATGGCACAGGCGGTGATCGCCGCCGGGATGGTGCTGTCGCGCGCCATCGTGCGCGACATGGTGCCGGATGCCGAAGCCGCGTCGATGATCGGCTATGTCACCATGGGGATGAGCCTTGTGCCGATGATCGGTCCCGTCATCGGCGGACTGCTGGACGAGGCCTTCGGCTGGCAGGCGAGCTTTGCCTTCCTTCTGCTCTGCGGGCTGGGTGTGACGGCACTGGTGACAGCCGATCTGGGAGAGACCGGCCGCCCGCGCCACGATATCTCGGTCTGGTCGCAGTTCCGGCTCTATCCTGTTCTGCTGCGCTCCGTCCGGTTCTGGGGCTACAGCCTGTCTGCGGCCTTTGCCTCGGGCTGTTTCTTTGCCTTTCTGGGCGGGGCGCCCTTTGTCGGCACAGAAATCTTTGGCCTGTCCTCCTTCGCGGTCGGCGCCTTGTTCGCACTGACGGCGCTTGGCTATGCGGGCGGAAACTATCTGGCCGGACGGCTTTCGGTGCGGGTGGGGATGAACCGGATGGTGCTGATCGGCACGGTGATCACCACGGCGGGACTGCTGGCGCTGCTGCTGATCACGGCGGCCGGTCTGTCGGGGCCGGTGCTGTTCTTCGGCATGACCATGGTGATGGGTGTGGGCAACGGGGTCTGCATGCCCAACGCCAATGCGGGCATCGTCTCGGTCCGCCCCGATCTGGCAGGATCGGCCTCGGGCCTTGGCGGCGCCATCATGATCGGCGGCGGTTCGGCTCTGGCGGCTTTGGCCGGGGCGATGCTGGGGCCCGGCTCATCGGAAATGCCGCTGATCCTTCTGATGCTGGCCTCCTCCGTGGCCTCCATCGGGGCGATCCTTGCGGTGATGCGGCGCGCGCGCAGACTGGGCCTTGCCCCTTGACGGCCCGGATTTGCAAAGCAATCCTGCGCTTTGCAAAATGGAGGCAGCTATGGCCACGCAAAAGCTTTACGCCGGGGTCAAGCTGCGGGAAATCCGCGCCCGCCTGTCACTGACGCAAAAGGCCTTTGCCGACAAGCTGGGCGTGTCCCTGCCCTATCTGAATCAGATGGAGAACAACCACCGCCCCGTCAGTGCGGCCGTGGTTCTGGCTCTGGCGCAGGAATTCGGGCTGGATGTGACGGAACTGACCGTGGGCGAAAGCGAACGGCTGGTCTCTGACATGCGTGAGGCTTTGGCCGATCCGGTCTTCACCTCCGGCACGCCGCCCTTGGCGGATCTGCGGCTGGCGGCATCGAACGCGCCGGCGCTGGCGCGGGCGTTTCTGGATCTGCACCGCGCCTATCGCCAGACGCATGAACGCCTTGCCTCGCTGGATGAGGCCTTGGGCCGCGAGGATGCCAGCCTGAAGCCCAGCCCCTGGGAAGAAGTGCGGGATTTCTTTCACTATTGCGACAATTACATCGACGCCATCGACCGCGCGGCCGAGCATGTCTCGCAGGGTGCCGCGACCGGCAACCGCCGCGACGTGGCCCAGCTGGCCGAAGATCAGCTGCGCCGCAGCGGCATCACGCTGGTGCAATCCGACGTGCCGGGCATCCGCCATTATGATCCGGCCACGCGGCGGCTGGAGATTTCCAGCCGGGTGCAGGATGCGACGCGGCGCTTCCAGCTTTTGCACCAGCTGGCGCTGCTGACGCAGAACGATCTGCTGGAGGCGACGCTGGATCTGGCCCGTTTCTCCACGCCCGAGGCGCGGGGGATCGCGAAGATCGGGCTTGCGAACTATTTCGCCGGGGCGGCGCTGATGCCCTATCGCGCCTTTCTGGAAGCGGCGCGCGACACCCGCCACGATCTGGAGCGGCTGGCCGACCGCTTCGGCGCCAGCATCGAACAGGTGGCGCACCGGCTGTCCACGCTGCAGCGGCCCGGGGCCAAGGGCATTCCGTTCTTCTTTGTCCGGGTCGATCAGGCGGGCACGATCACCAAACGCCATTCGGCCACACGGCTGCAATTCGCCCGGTTCGGCGGCGCCTGCCCGCTGTGGGTGGTGCACCGCGCGTTCGAAACCCCGGGCCAGTTCCTGCGCCAGTTTGTCGAAACGCCGGATGGGGTGAAATACCTGTGCCTCGCGCGCGAAGTGTCGAAACCTGCGGGCGCCTTTCTGGCCCCTGTGCGCCGCTATGCCATCGGTCTGGGGTGCGAGGTGCAGCACGCCGCCGAACTGGTCTATTCCGACGGGCTGGACCCCAAGGGCCGGTTCGAGCCGATCGGCATTTCCTGCCGGATCTGCGAACGCCCCAACTGCCATCAGCGGTCGGTCCCCCCGCTGGAACGCCCGCTGCGGGTCAACCCGAACCAGCGCGATCTGCTGCCCTATGAAATCGCGGGCTGAACCATGAACCCGGGCGGACCTACGGCCCGCCCCGCACTCGTTACACAGGCGTTCCGGCGTCAGGCAGCACTCAAAGCCGACCGGATCTGATCCTTCAGGCGCGACCGCTGGCGACGAAGGCCTTGTTCATGCTCTTCGGACACGGCGTCGATCCGCGCCTCGGCGCGATGCACCTTGTCGTTGACGGAATCGTACTCCTCCAGCAGCCGGGCGAAATGTGCGTCGCTGGTCTTCAGCGCACTGATTTTCGCAGCCTCTCCGGGGAATTCGTCCTGAAGCGTATGCGGCGTGTTGGCCATCGGGTCTCTCCTTCCAGTGACACCCGAAGCCTAAATCAATACCCCGAATATTGCTTTGACCTTGATCAACTCAGCGCTGCTTTTCCCGCCAGTCCGGGTTGATCCATGCCGGAAGATTGGAGGCCGGCAAGGGTGTCTTCCCAAGGATATGATCCGCCGCCTTCTCTCCGGTCATGATCGTGGGGCCGTTCAGGTTGCCGTTCGTCACCTGCGGAAAGATGGAGCTGTCGGCCAACCGCAGCCCCTGCACGCCGATCACCCGGCATTCCGGATCGACCACGGCCATCGGATCCTCGGCCCGGCCCATCCGCGCGGTGCCGCAGGGGTGATAGGCGCTTTCGGCATGGTCGCGGATGAAGGCGTCGATCTCCTCATCGGTCACCACGCCCGGCCCCGGCTGGATTTCATGCTTTACGAATGGGGTCATCGGCGCCTGTGCAAAGATTTCGCGCGTCAGCCGGATGCAGGCGCGGAACTCCTCCCAGTCGTCAGGATGCGACATATAGTTGAAGCGGATGACCGGCGCATCCTCGGGCCGGCCCGACCGCAGCGTGACCGCCCCACGGGATTTCGACCGCATCGGCCCGACATGGACCTGAAACCCGTGCCCGCCCGCCGCCGCCTTGCCGTCATAGCGCACGGCGATGGGAAGGAAGTGATACTGAATGTCCGGATATTCGATCCCGGCGCGGGAGCGGATGAAACCGCAGGCCTCAAACTGGTTCGAGGTGCCAAGGCCGCGGTTCAGGAACAGCCAGTTGGCGCCGACCCAGGCCTTGCCCAGCAGGTTCCAGTATTTATACAGCGTCACCGGCTGCGCGGCGGCGAATTGCATATAGATTTCAAGGTGGTCCTGCAGGTTCTGCCCAACGCCGGGCCGGTCTGCCACCACCTCTACCCCATGCTCGCGCAGATGCGCGGCGGGGCCGATGCCGGACAGCATCAGCAGTTTGGGCGAGTTGATCGAGGAGGCGGCAAGGATCACCTCGCGCCCGGCGCGGATGACCTGACGGCCTGCACGGGTGTCCAGCTCCACCCCGGTGGCGCGGCCGTTCTCGATCACCACCTTGCGGGCAAAGCCGCGGACGACCTGCACATTGCCGGTGGCGACGGCGGGTTTCAGATAGGCATTGGCGGCGGACCAGCGGCGGCCTTTCCAGATCGTCGCCTCCATCGGGCCAAAGCCCTCCTGCTGGGCGCCATTATAGTCCTGCGTCACCGGATAGCCCGCGGCGCGGCCGGATTCGATGAAGGCATCGAACAGCGGATTGGTTCGCGGTCCGCGGGTGATGTGCAAAGGGCCGTCGGTGCCGCGGTATTCCGGGCCCGATCCGCCGTGCGAATGCTCCATCCGTTTGAAATAGGGCAGCACATCGGCATAGGACCATCCCTGCGCCCCCATCTCGGCCCAGGTGTCATAGTCGCGGGCATGGCCCCGGACATAGACCATACCGTTGATGCTGCTGGACCCGCCCACCACCTTGCCGCGGGGCGTGGCCAGACGGCGGTTGCCCAAGCCCGGCTCCGGTTCGGACTGAAAGCCCCAGTCATAGATCCCCATGTTCATCGGATAGGACAAGGCGCCCGGCATCTGGATGAACGGCCCGGCATCGCTGCCGCCATATTCGATGACGATGACCCGCCGGCCGGCCTCGGCCAGCCGGTAGGCCATGGCACATCCGGCCGAGCCTGCACCCACGATGACATAATCCGCGTGCATCCCGCCCGCCCCTTCTTTCCGCATGGGTCAAGAGGCCGGTGCCGGGCACGCGGCCCGGGCACCGGGCCACCGGCCCGGATGATCCTTGCTGACCGGCGGGAAACGGCCCGCCGGGGCGCCGTCAATACGGCGCGTCTACCGGCCCAAGGCCCAGATACACACTCTTCACCTGGCTATAATGTTCGATGGCCGCATGGCCGTTCTCGCGCCCCACGCCCGAGCGTTTGGCGCCGCCAAACGGCGCCTCGACCGGGGTCAGGTTATAAGCGTTGATCCAGCAGGTCCCCGCCTCCAGCTGCGCGATCACCCGATGCGCGCGGGCGATGTCCTGCGTGAACACCCCCGCCGCCAGCCCGAATTCGGTGGCATTGGCGCGGGCCACGGCCTCTTCCTCGGTCTCGAAGTCCAGCACGGCCATCACCGGGCCGAATACCTCTTCGCGGGCAATCTCCATCGCATCGGTCACGTCGGCAAAGACGGTGGGTTCGACAAACCAGCCGTCATTCGCCGGGCCGCGCCCGCCGCCGGCGATCAGACGCGCGCCTTCGGCCTTCGCCCGCGCGATATAGCCCGTCACCTTCTCCAGCTGAGCGGCAGAGATCAGCGGGCCCATCTGGGTCGCCTCTTCCATCGGATCGCCCAGCACGATCCGCGCCGACCGTTCGGCCAGCCGGTCCAGAAACCGTGCCTTGATGCCCTTCTGCACAAACACCCGGGTGCCGTTGGAACAGACCTGCCCGGCGGAATAGAAATTCCCCAGCATGGCCGCGCCCACCGCATCCTCGACCGAGGCATCGTCAAAGACGATCAGCGGCGACTTGCCGCCCAGTTCCATCGTCACATGGCGCACGCCTTCCGCGGCGGCGGCATAGACCTTGCGCCCCGTGGGCACCGATCCGGTCAGCGAGACCTTGGCCACCCGCGGATCGGTGACCAGCGCGCCGCCCACGGCGCCCCGGCCCTGCACCACGTTGAACAGGCCCGCAGGCAACCCGGCCTCAATATAAATTTCCGCCAGTTTCAGCGCGCCAAGGGGCGTGACTTCGGACGGTTTGAACACCATCGCATTGCCCATGGCCAGCGCGGGCGCGGATTTCCAGCAGGCGATCTGGCTGGGATAGTTCCACGCCCCGATGCCCACGCAGACGCCCAAAGCCTCACGAATCGTATAAACCATGTCGCGGCCCAGCGGGATTGTCTCGCCCGTCACCGTGGGGGCCAGCCCGGCGAAATATTCCAGTGCATCCGCGCCCGAGGGCCAGTCGGCCACGCGGGTTTCCTGCAAGGGCTTGCCGGTGTCCAGCGTCTCCAGCCGGGCCAGTTCCTCACCCTTTTCGCGGATCAGCGCGGCAGCACGGCTCAGGATGCGCGCCCGCTCCACCGGGCGCAAAGCGGCCCAGTCCTTCTGCGCCCGCGCGGCACTGGCCAGCGCGGCATCGACCACGGCGGGCGTCGCCTCGTGCAGAACGGCGATCACTTCGCCGGTGGCGGGATAGACCACCTCGATCGCGGCACCGGCCTTGTCCTCGACATAGGCGCCATCGACGAAATGGCTGGCGGCAGGTTGCGCCTTCATGCGGGAATCCCTTTCAGTTCGGTCTCAAGATAGGCCAGCGCGGTGGCCGCCGCGGCCTGCCCGTCCGGTGGCCCGGATTTCAGCACTTCACGCAAGTAAAGCCCGTCCACCAGCGCGCCCAGCCCTTCGGCGATTCGCGGGGCCTGCGGACCGGCCAGCACCCGCAGCCCCACCATCAGATTCGACCGCAGACGCCGCTGATAGACCGCCAGCAGGCGCCGCGCCTCGGGCACGGTCTGCGCCATGACCCAGAAATTCAGCCAGGCGCTGACCGCCTCGCGCCGGAAGTTGCCGGGGCTGAAACTGGCATGCAGCACCGCCCGCACCCGCGCCTCTGGCCCCTGCGCCGCAGCCAGCGCGCCGCGCACCTCGGCCCCGTAAAGCGTCAGGATATGCCGCATCGCCGCAAGGAACATTTCCTCTTTGGAACCAAAGTAATGATGCGCCAGCGCCGAGGACATCCCTGCCCTTTTGGCGATCTGGCTGACCGTCACATCCAGCGACCCGGCCCGCCCGATTTCGACGATCGTGGCTTTGACCAGCGCCGCCTTTCGAATAGGCTCCATCCCAAGCTTCGGCATCTTTCCTGTGTCCGTGGCTCAACAAAACACTTGCAAGACCGACGAAGCACGAAGTTTATTGACTCGTCAATCAACAAAAAACCGCCACCCCACAGGGAGCCCGCCATGACCCGCCGTTCCATCCTTCTGGCCACCACGGTGACCTTTGCCCTTGCCGGCAGCGCCTTTGCCGAGGGCTGCGACAAGATCGTCTTTTCGGATGTCGGCTGGACCGACATCACCGCCACCACGGCCGCCACCACTCTGGTGCTGGAGGCGCTTGGCTATGAGACCGAGACCCAGATCCTTTCCGTCCCGGTGACCTATGCCGGTCTGGCCGAGGGCGACATCGACGTGTTTCTGGGCAACTGGATGCCCACGATGGAGGGCGACATCGCCCAATACCGTGACGCGGGCACGGTCGAGACGGTGCGCACCAATCTGGAAGGCGCGAAATACACGCTGGCCACCAACGAGGCGGGCGCCGCCCTTGGCATCACCGATTTCGCAAAGATCAAGGATCAGGCCGGCCCGCTGGAATCCAAGATCTACGGCATCGAGGCCGGGAACGACGGCAACCGGCTGATCCTTGACATGATCGCGGCGGATCAGTTCGGCCTGTCGGGCTTTGAACTGGTGGAAAGCAGCGAGCAGGGCATGCTGGCCGAAGTGGACCGCAAGACCAGCGCAGGCCAGCCCATCGTGTTTCTGGGCTGGGAACCCCATCCGATGAACGCCAACTTCAAGCTGACCTATCTGTCCGGCGGGGATGATGTCTTCGGCCCCGATTTCGGCGGCGCCATCGTGGCGACGAACACCCGCAAGGGCTATGTCGCGGAATGCCCCAATCAAGGCAAGCTTTTGCAGAACCTCGTCTTCTCGCTCCCGATGGAGAATGAGATCATGGGCGCCATCCTGAACGACGGCACCGACCCGCGGGCTGCCGCCAAGACCTGGCTGGCCGCCAATCCCGCAACCTGGGAGGTCTGGCTGGACGGCGTCACCACCAAGGATGGCGGCGATGCCAAGGCCGCGGTGACCGCCGCGCTGCAATAATCCCGCTCCGGCCCGGATCGGGCCGGACCATCGCAACCATGCCTGCGGGGCGGCCACAGATCCGCCCGGCAGGTCTTTCGCGCATCCGCCGCCAAGGCGGAGCGCCCGAACTCAGCGCAACGGGGACAGGGTTGGACGGGTTGGACATTCCGAAAATTCCGGTCGGCTGGGCGGCCAAACAGGTCGTGGACTGGCTGAAGCAAAACGGACGCTGGCTGTTCGACAGCCTGAGCGATGCGCTGAAATGGCTGATCGACGGCACGCTGGCGGTGATCCAGTGGCCCCATCCGCTGGTGCTGGTGGCGCTTTTCGTGGCGCTGGCCTGGTATCTGCAGCGGTCGTGGCGGATCTGCCTGCTGGTGCTTCTGGGCTTCCTGTTCATCCTGAATCAGGGCTACTGGAAGGCCACCACGGAAAGTCTGGTCCTGCTGTTCTATTCCTGCATGCTCTGCATGGCCGTGGGCGTGCCCATCGGCATCGCCTGTGCGCACCGGCCCCGGCTTTATGCCGCATTGTCGCCCGTGCTGGACCTGATGCAGACCCTGCCGACCTTCGTCTATCTCATCCCGGCGGTGGTGTTCTTCGGACTGGGCATGGTGCCGGGCCTGCTGGCCACGGTGATCTTTGTCATCCCCGCCCCGATCCGGCTGACCTGCCTTGGCATCTCCTCGACGCCTTCGGCACTTGTCGAGGCGGCAACGGCCTTTGGCGCCACGCCACGGCAGAAGCTGTGGAAGGTGGAACTGCCCTGGGCGCTGCCGCAGATCATGGCCGGGCTGAACCAGACCATCATGCTGTCGCTGTCCATGGTGGTGATCGCCGCCATGGTGGGCGCCAATGGACTGGGCATTCCGGTGGTGCGGGCCCTGGGCCAGAACAACTCTGCGCTCGGCTTTGAATCGGGCTTCGTCATCGTCGTGGTGGCGATCATGCTGGACCGCATGCTGAAGGTGACCCGCAAATGACCGGCCAGCCGCGTTCCGCCGTTGAATTCGACCGCGTGTCCATCGTCTTTGGCGACCGGCCCGACCAGGCGCTTCCCTTGATGGACCAAGGGCTGTCACGGACCGAAATCCAGCAGAAAACCGGGCAGGTTCTGGGTGTGCATGACTGCAGCCTGACGGTGCCCGAGGGCGAGATTCTGGTGCTGATGGGCCTTTCCGGTTCGGGCAAATCCACGCTTCTGCGCGGGGTGAACGCGCTGAACCCCGTGGTGCGGGGTGAGGTGCGGGTACATGACGGCGACCGCATGGTCTCGGTCACCCGCGCCGATGCCGCCACCCTGCGCCGTCTGCGCGCCACCCGCGTCGCGATGGTGTTCCAGCAGTTCGGTCTGTTGCCATGGCGCACCGTGCGCGAGAATGTGGGCCTTGGGCTGGAACTGGCGGGCCTGTCCGCAGCCGAACGCGCGCCACGGGTGGATGCGCAGCTGGCGCTGGTGAACCTGAGCCAATGGGCCGACCGCCGGGTGGGCGACCTCTCGGGCGGGATGCAGCAGCGCGTGGGTCTGGCCCGGGCTTTCGTCACCGAAGCGCCGATCCTGCTGATGGACGAGCCGTTCAGTGCGCTGGACCCGCTGATCCGCGCCAAGCTGCAGGACGAATTGCTGGAGCTGCAGGCGCGGCTGAAGCGCACCATCATCTTCGTCAGCCACGATCTGGACGAGGCGTTCAAGATCGGCAACCGCATCGCTTTGATGGAGGGCGGGCGCATCGTGCAATGCGGCACTGCGCGCGAGATCATTGCCAATCCCGTCTCGGATTATGTGGCGGATTTCGTCGCCCATATGAACCCTCTGGGCGTTCTCACCGCGCGCGACGTGATGGCCGGCGGAGCAGAGGGTGGCCCCGCCGGGCGCGAGATTGCCCCCGACATGCCGGTGAAATCGGTGATGGAGGCGCTGGCCGCCGGAACCGAGGCCCTGGCCGTGGTGGAGGCCGGGCGCCGCATCGGCACGGTGCGCGCCACCGGCGTTCTGGCCCGCCTTCTGAAACCGCAGGGCCAGTAAAGCAGCGCGGCCTTGCCCGGAAACGGACAAGGCCGCAAGCCTCTTGCCTCGCCTCTGGCCGTTCCGGCCAACCGGCTCGGGGTCAGTCGGCCGCCTTGGCGGCCGTCTTCTTCGCAGCCTTGGGTTTGGCCGCCGCCTTGGGCTTGGCCTCGGCCTTTGTGGCGGCCTTGGGCTTGGCCGCGGCCTTCGCCGGGGCCTTCTTCTTTGCCCCGCCCGACTTGCCCGCCTTCTCGGCCACCAGCGCCAGCGCCTCCTCCAGCGTCACCGTCTCGGGCGGCAGGTCCTTGGGCAGGGTGGCATTCACCTTGCCCCATTTCACATAAGGCCCGTATTTGCCGGGCATCACCTGCACTTCGCCGCCGTCCGGGTGTTCGCCCAGCACCTTCAGGGGCTGCGCCGCCGCCCCCCGCCCGCCGGGGCCGCGTGCCGCCTTCTGCGCCAGAAGTTCCACCGCGCGGTTCATGCCAAGGGTAAATACTTCCTCGACATCCGGCAGGTTCGCATAGGTGCTGTTGTGCTTCACAAACGGCCCGAACCGGCCGATCGCGGTTTCCACCATGGCCCCGTCCTCTGGATGGGGACCGATCTGCCGCGGCAGCGACAACAGCGCCAGCGCCCGTTCCAGCGTCAGGCTGTCCGGCGACCAGCCCTTCGGCAGGCTGGAGCGGTCGGGCTTCGGCTGCGCCTCGGTCGCCTCGCCGCGCTGGACATAGGGCCCGAACCGGCCCGCGCGCAGGCTGATTTCATTGCCGTTTTCATCCTGCCCCAGAATCCGCCCGTCCGAGGCCACCGCCTCGGCATCGCCGGCAATCGGCCGGGTGTAGCGGCATTCCGGGTAATTGCCGCAACCGATGAAGGCCCCGCCCGAACGCGCCGTCTTCAGATGCAACCGCCCGGTGCCGCAGGTGGGGCAGGCGCGCGGATCGCCGCCATCCGCCCGCGGCGGATAAAGATGCGGCGCCAGAAAATCGTCCAGCTTGTCCAGCACCTCGCCAATCCGCAGATCGGCGGTTTCCGCCACCGCGGCCGAGAAATCGCGCCAGAACCGGGCAAGGACTTCCTTGTAATCCCGCTCTCCCGCAGAAACGTCGTCCAGCTCGCCTTCCAGATCGGCGGTGAAATCATATTCGACATAGCGGCGGAAGAAGTTGGTCAAGAAGGCCGTAACCAGTCGCCCCTTGTCCTCGGGGATCAGCCGGTTCTTGTCCTTGCGCACATATTCGCGATCCACGATCGTGGTCAGGATCGAGGCATAGGTGGACGGTCGGCCGATCCCAAGCTCTTCCATCCGCTTGACCAGCGTCGCCTCGGTATAGCGCGGCGGGGGCTGGGTGAAGTGCTGGGCGGGCGTGATCGCGCCCTTCCCCACCGCTTCGCCCTGCATGATCTGCGGCAGGCGGCCTTCGTCCTCGCCCTCTTCATCGCGCGATTCGTCATAGACCTTCAGGAAGCCGTCAAACAGCACGACCTGCCCGTTCGCCCGCAGCATGACCTGCCCGTCGGGGCTGGCCACGTCCACCGCCGTCCGCTCCAGCCGCGCCGCTGCCATCTGGCTGGACAGCGTGCGCTTCCAGATCAGTTCATAGAGCTTGCGCTGGTCGTCCTCGACCCGGATCTTCTCCGGGCCAAGCGCCATGTCGGTCGGCCGGATGCATTCATGCGCTTCCTGCGCATTCTTGGCCTTGTTCTTGTAGATCCGTGGGCTGTCCGGAACATAGGCCGCGCCGAAGCGGCTGGCGATCTCGGCGCGCGCGGCGGTCACCGCCTCGGGTGCCATGTCGATGCCATCCGTCCGCATATAGGTGATGTGCCCCGCCTCATAAAGGCGCTGCGCGGCGTTCATCGTCTGCTTGGCACCCATGCCGTATTTGCGGCTGGCCTCCTGCTGGAGGGTGGAGGTCATGAAGGGCGGCCAGGGGTTGCGGGTGGCAGGCTTCGATTCCACCGCCGCTACGCTGAAGGTTCGGGAAGTGACAGCCTGCACCGCCAGTTCGGCGGCAGCCGCAGTCGGAATGTCGAATTTCTGCAGCTTCTCGCCACCCAGAACGGCCAGCTGCGCCTCGAACTCCTGCCCGCGGGGGGTGGTGAAGACCGCCTTCACGGTCCAGTATTCGCGGGCCTTGAACGCCTCGATCTCCATCTCGCGTTCAACGATCAGCCGCAGGCAGACCGACTGCACCCGACCCGCGGATTTCGCGCCGGGCAGCTTGCGCCACAACACGGGCGAGAGGGTAAAGCCCACCAGATAGTCCAGCGCGCGGCGGGCCAGATAGGCCTCGACCAGCGGGCCATCCACTTCGCGCGGTTCCTTCATCGCCTTGGTCACCGCATCCTTGGTGATGGCGTTGAAGGTGACGCGGGCGACCGTCTTGCCCTTCTTCAGGCTGGAGGCGAGGGCCTCTTTCAGGTGCCAGCTGATCGCCTCGCCTTCGCGGTCGGGGTCGGTGGCAAGGATCAGCGTGTCATCGGTCTTCAGCGCCTCGGCAATCGCGCGGACGTGCTTTTTCGACTCGGCCGCGACCTCCCATTTCATCTCGAAATCGTGCTCGGTGTCGACCGAACCATCTTTCGGGGGCAGGTCGCGGACATGGCCATAAGACGCAAGGACGACGAAGTCGGGGCCAAGATATTTGTTGATTGTCTTGGCCTTGGCAGGAGATTCCACAACGACGACAGGCATGAATTCCCCTTCCGAACCGCTTTCAACCAGCGCGGGCTAGATGTGGGGGGAAGGGACGAGTTGTCAACCGGCATGCTGCGGTGGCAAAATCCGCGGCGGTTTGCGGCCCGGACCCGGGCGCGCGCCGATGACCCGGGACCTGCGCCGCAAGCTCTTGAAGGCCCGGGACAGGTGTTGCGAGGACTGCCCGCAGGGCTTTGACCAGCGGCGGCAGAAGACCGGATCAGGTCCGGGACAGCAGCCCGCCGGGCTGTCGGCGGATCCGCCCCTCCAGTTCCAGCGCCAGAAGCTCGGGCGCCAGCCGCGCCGCAGGCAGCGCCAGATCGCGGATCAGCTGGTCCTCCGCCAGCGGGCTGGGGCCAAGACGGTCAAGGATCAGATTATGGATCTGCGTCACATCACCCAGCGACGGGGTGGCGGCGGGCGGCGGCCCGGGCAGCACCGTCTCGCGCACTTCGCCGGTATCGGCGGCCACCGCGGCGGGTTGGCCCAAGGCCTCCAGCACATCGGCGGGGCTGCGCACCAGCGTGGCCCCGTCGCGGATCAGCAGGTTGCAGCCCGAGGCACGGGCGTCGAACGGATGGCCGGGCACGGCCAGCACCTCGCGCCCCTGATCCAGCGCGGCGCGGGCGGTGATCAGGCTGCCGGACCGCGCCGCCGCCTCGACCACCACCACCGCATGGGCCAGCCCGGCGATGATGCGGTTGCGCAATGGGAAATGCCGGGTCTGCGGCGCCAGACCCATCGGCTGTTCCGAAAGGCGCAGGCCGCTGCGGCGGATTTCCTCGGCCAGACCGGCGTTTTCCTCGGGGTAGACCACATCGACGCCGCCCGCCTGCACCGCCACGGTGCCGGTGGCCATGGCCGCCATATGCGCCTCGGAATCGATGCCGCGGGCAAGGCCCGAGACGACAGTGAACCCCGCCTGCCCCAGCCCCTCGGCCAATCGCCGTGCCATCCGCACCCCGAGGGATGAGGCATTCCGCGCGCCCACCAGCGCCACCATGGGCCGTTCCAGCAGTGACAGGTTGCCTTGCACCCACAAAACCGGCGGCGCATCTGGCAGCTCCATCAGCAGGGCGGGATAGCCCGGCCCGCCATAGAACAGCGCCTGCGCCCCAGCGACGCGGGCCTTCGCCACCTCATCCCGCGCAACCTCAACCGGGCAGGCGCTGTAATCCGTCACGCCCGCCGCCCGCGCGACGGAAGGCAGCGCCGCCAGCGCCGCACGCGCGGATCCGTGTTCTGCCATCAGCCGGTGGAACGTCACCGCACCCACCCTGCGGGAGCGAATGAGGCGAAGCCAGTCCAGCCGGTCCTCCTCCGTTCGGGGTGGGGTGGGGTGTGGGGTGTTCGAAAGCTGACCGTCCGCCATACCGCCTCTCCTCATTCGCTGGCTCAGCCTAGGCCCGGGCTGGTTAACGGAATCTGAATCCCGGTCCGATTCCTGCCGCGCGGCTCTGGGTTCACCGAAGGGCGCGAACTGGACTTACCGTGGCCCTTCGTCTGGATTGAAGCGCGGCGGTGGTTTTGGTCAAATGGCGCCGTCGCGGGCCAGCCCCGCAGGGTTCAGCGGGCCAAGGCCCCGATGTGATGGAGCACAGGATGAAAAACGCCGATGTCGCCAAGCGGCGCGAGGATGCCGTCTCGCGCGGGGTGGGGATGACCACCCAGATCTATGCCGACCGCGCCCTGAATTCGGAAGTCTGGGACATCGAGGGCAACCGCTACATCGACTTTGCCGCCGGGATTGCCGTGGTGAACACCGGTCACCGCCACCCCAAGGTGATGGCCGCCGTCTCCGAACAGCTGGAGCGGTTCACCCACACCTGCCATCAGGTGCTGCCCTATGAGAATTACATCCGTCTGGCCGAGCGTCTGAACGAAAAGGTGCCGGGCAATTGGAAGAAGAAGACGATCTTTGCCACCACCGGCGCCGAAGCCGTTGAAAACGCGATCAAGATTGCCCGCGTCGCCACCGGCCGCAATGCCGTGGTGGCCTTTGGCGGTGCCTTCCACGGCCGCACTTTCATGGGCATGACCCTGACCGGCAAGGTGGAACCCTACAAGAAGGGCTTCGGCCAGATGATGGGCGATGTCTATCACGTCCCCTTCCCGCAGGATGTGCACGGCATCTCGACCGCGGCGGCGATGGAGGGTGTGGCCAAGCTTTTCAAGGCCGATGTGGACCCCGCCCGGGTGGCCGCGATCATCCTTGAACCCGTGCAGGGCGAAGGCGGCTTCTACCCCGCCCCGACCGATCTGGTGAAAGCGGTCCGCAAGCTGTGTGACGAACACGGCATCGTCATGATCGCGGACGAGGTGCAGACCGGATTCGCCCGCACTGGCACCATGTTTGCGATGGAGGCCCATGGTGTGGCCGCCGACATCACCTGCATGGCCAAGGGTCTGGGCGGCGGTCTGCCGATCTCGGCCGTGACCGGCCGCGCCGATCTGATGGATGCCAGCCAGCCGGGCGGGCTTGGCGGCACCTATGCGGGCAACCCGCTGGGCGTGGCCGCGGCCAATGCCGTGCTGGATGTGATCGAAGAGGAAGACCTCTGCAACCGCGCCAATGAACTTGGCAGCCGGCTGAAGCAGAAGCTGGAGGCGATCCGCGCCACCACGCCGGAAATCATCGACATCCGCGGCCCGGGCTTCATGGTCGCCGTCGAATTCGGCAAGCCCGGCACGACGGAACCCGATGCCGGTCTGACCGGCCGCGTCCGGGTGGAGGCGCTGAAGCGCGGGCTGATCCTGCTGACCTGCGGGGTCTACGGCAATGTAATCCGCTTCCTTGCGCCCATCACCATCCCCGAGGCGCATTTCACCGAGGCCCTTGGCATTCTGGAAGAGGCGGTCGCCGCGGCCCGTCAGGGCTGAGCGGCCGTGCGTGGTGGCCGCTGTCAAGGCGGCCATCATGACCGTTGACGAAATTCGGGCGAAGAAGGAACCTCTCTCCACGCATTGCGTTGAGTCCTTACAACAGGTCCTCGAGAGGTCATCATGAAAACCATTCTTATCGCCCTTCCCGTGGCGGCGCTGGCACTGTCTGCCTGCACCACGACCACGACGCCCGGCCAGAACACGGCCGTCGGCGCACTGGCCGGTGCGGCGGTTGGCGCGGCCGTTTCGTCGGGCGACGATAAACTGCAGGGCGCGCTGACCGGCGCGGCACTGGGCGCGGTGGCAGGCACGCTGATGGGTCAGGCCAACCAGCCCGGCAAGTGCTATTACAGCGACGGCCGCGGCGGCACCTATATCGCCAACTGCTGATCCTGCGCCGTGTGCAGGGGCGAGGGCGGCCAAGGATGGTCGCCCTTTCGCTTTTTCGGCCAGGGTGCAGGGCTTCGCATTGCCACAAGGCTTTGCGCTCCCGAAGGCTTCAGACCCGCGCTCCGGGCATTCGTTTCAGGCAACCGACGTCGCGCCACTCTGTTTTAACCCAATGCTTTGCCGATCCGCGATCCTCTGCAAACGCACGGCTCTGACGCCCCGTAACCGCGTCAGCCCCATGCGCCGCTTAGTCTAACTGCGCCAACCCGATTTTCCCCTGTCCGGTATCCCGAACATCTGCCTTTCAAAGCCTTGGCACAGGGCGCATTGCGGCCTAAGACGGGCGGCGCTGTCCTGCCCTGCCCTCTTGTCCCGTGCCGGAGCCTGATGCCCGCAACCGACCCCCTCCCCGATGAGATCCGCCTTGAATGCGGGCCGGTCCGGCTGGGCGGGCGCGAGGTTCTGGCGCCGCTGCAGCTGGTGCTGACCGAACGGCGGATCGGCATTCTGGGCCGCAACGGCTCGGGCAAGACCACGCTGATGCGGATGATCGCCGGGCTGATCGCCCCCGTCTCCGGTCAGGTGACCATCGGCGGGGCCGACCCGTTCCGCGACCGCAAGGCCGCCCTGCGGTCCATCGGCATCCTGTTCCAGAATCCCGATCACCAGATCCTGTTTCCCACGGCCGAAGAGGAACTGGCCTTCGGCCTGCGCCAGACCGGACTGCCGCAGCGCGAGGCGCTGGCCCGCGCCCGGGCGGCTCTGGCTGCCGAAGGGCGCGCGCATTGGGCACAGGCATCGGTCTCCACCCTGTCGGGCGGGCAGCGGCAGTATCTGTGCCTGCTGTCGCTGCTGCTGATGCAGCCCGGCACGCTTTTGCTGGACGAACCCTTCACCGGGCTGGATCTTCCCACGCTGATCCGCCTCCGGCGGCGGCTGGCAGCGCTGCCGCAGCGGCTGATCACCATCGGCCATGATGGGGCCGCTTTGGCCGGGGCCGACCGGCTGATCTGGATGGAGGCAGGCCGCATCGCCGCAGACGGGCCGCCCGCACGGGTGCTGCCCCTGTGGCAGGCCGAGATGGAGCGGCAGGGGGCGCTGGATGCTGACGCTGACCTCGCCGGTTGAAACGCCATGGCACCGCCTGTCCGCCGGGACGAAGCTGGCGGCGCTGGCGGCGGGCACGGTCGGGCTTTTTGCGCTGAAGACGCCCGAAGCGCTGGCGTTGGCATTGGCCGGCGTGGCCGTGCTGCACCTGCCGGGAGGGCGCATTTTCGCGGCCCATGCGCTGCGGATGCTGCGCCCGCTTTGGCCCTTTGTGGCGGTGGTGGCGCTTTGGCATCTCTGGACCGGAGAGGCGCGGGCCGGGGCCGTGGTGCTGCTGCGCATGGTCACCGCGGTGGCTGCGGCCAATCTCGTGACCATGACGACGCGACTGTCCGACATGCTTTCGGTCTTCGAGTGGCTGGCCCGCCCGCTGGCCCCGCTGATCCCGCCGCGGCGGCTGGCTTTGGCCTTCGCGCTGGTGATCCGCTTTCTTCCGGCAATGGCGCTGACCATGGCCCGCCTGCACGAGGCCTGGCGCGCCCGCAGCCCGCGCCGGCCGGGCTGGCGGGTGCTGGTGCCCGGCGTTCTGGCCGCGCTGGACGATGCGGACCATGCCGCAGATGCCTTGCGCGCCCGCGGCGGCACGGATTAGATGCAGCCGCAGAAAGAGGAGGCCCCGATGGAACGCAACCTGACCCATATCGCCCTGTTCGCCGCGCTGATCGCCATTCTGGGCCTCGTGCCGCAGATCACCCTGTCCTTCGGCGTGCCGATCACGGCGCAATCGCTGGGCATCATGCTCTGCGGCACCGTGCTGGGCGCCCGCCGGGGCGCGTTGGCCGTTCTGCTGTTTCTGGCGCTGGTCGCGGCGGGCCTGCCGATCCTGTCGGGCGGGCGCGGTGGCCTTGGCGTCTTTGCCTCGCCCACCGTGGGCTTCCTGATCGGCTTCCCGGTCGCCGCTTTCGTCGCGGGCTTCGTGGTGGAGCGGACGACGCTGCCCCTGGGCATCGCGGCCGGGGCCGGCTCGGTCATCGGCGGCATCGGCGCGATGTATCTGTTCGGCATTCCGGGCATGGCGATCATGCTGGGCAAGACCCTGCCCGAGGCGGCGCTTCTGGCCGGGGCCTTCCTGCCGGGCGATGTGATCAAGGCGGTTCTGGCCGCATTCATCACCGTCTCGCTGGCAAAGATGCGCCCGGCCTCGCTCTTGTCGCGGGCGTAATCCTAGACACTCCTCGGGCGTCTCGTCGCCGGGCCTGCGAGAAGCAGGTCGCTCAGCCCGGTGCCAGCACCAGCGCCGCACCAATCCCCCCGGCCGCCGCGATCCCGGCAAGGCCGGGGCCATCCGTCAGATCATGGAACAGCCGCACCGCCAGAATGGCGCCGGATGCTCCGATCGGATGGCCCCGCGCCAGCGCGCCGCCCTTCAGGTTCACCCGGGCCGGATCCAGCCCCGTGCCCCGGACACAGGCGATGGCCTGCGCGGCATAGGCCTCCATCACCTCGGCCCGTTCCAGCACCCCAGGCTGCACTCCGGCCTCAACCAGCGCCGCCTGCATCGCGGGAATGGCCGCCAGCCCCGGCTCTTCGGGCCGCGCGCCGACCGTGGCCGCACCCGCGATCCGCAGTCCGCGGCCCTGTGCCACCTTGGGGGACACCACCAGAACGAAAGCCGCCGCATCCGCCGCCACCGCCGCATTGGCCGCGGTGATCTGGCCATGCAGTACAGGCGCGCGCGCGGCCAGCGCGGGGGTCAGGGCACGGGCAAAGGCATCACGCCCCTGCCCCGCCAGCGGCACGATCTCGGGCCAGCTTGCCGCCAAAAGCGCCTTGGCGTGACTGTCCACCGCCCAGGCGTCCTGTTCGGCCCGCGGGATGCCCAGCCGGTCTGCCGCCGCTGCCATATCGGGGTCACGGCCGGGCCATGGGGTAAAGGGCGCCTGCAAAAAGCCGCGCCCCGCCCCTTGGGCAAACGGGCTGCGTGAGGCGCTTTCCACCCCGCCCGCCACCACCACCTGCGCCCGGCCCGCCGTCACCAGCGCGGCGGCCAGCGCGATGGCATCCAGCCCCCCCGCGCATTGCCGGTCGATGCTCAGGCCCGCCACCCCCTCGGGGAGCCCCGCGGCAAGTGCAATGCGCCGCGCCGGATTGCCGCCCTGTCCGATGGATTCGGCGCAGATCACCTCCTCCACCGCGCCCGGCGCCATCCCGGCATCGGCCAGCAGCGCGGCAATCACCGGGGCGGCCATGTCTTCAACGCGAAGGCCCGCAAAGGCGCCGCCGCGGGGCACAACCGCACTGCGGCGGGCGGCGATGATCCGCGCGGTCATGCCCGCACCAAAGCGGCAAAATCGGTCTTGCCCGCTGCCGTCTCGGGCCAGTCGTCGCGCCAGAGGATCCGCCGCGGCGCCTTCAGCGGGCCAAGGACCTGCCGCAGATGCGCCAGCACCGCCGCCTCCGCCGCCGGATCGCCCATGGCTACGGCATACAGCACCGTGCCGCGGCGGGGGTCCGGTTCGGGCAGGACGGCGGCGCGGGTGATGCCGGGCAGCGTCTCCATCAGCGCCTCGATCGCTTCGGGGAACACGTTCTGGTCGGCCACGGTGACCATCCGGCCCTTGCGCCCGTCCAGCCAGAGAAAACCTCCCTCCATCCGACCCATTTCCCCCACCGACAGCCAACCGTCCTGCCAGACCGCACCGCCGGGGTCCGAGGCGTAGCCGGTGAAGAGATAGGGGCTGCGGACCCGGACCTCACCGGCATCAACCCGGATCTCCACCCCGGGATAGGGCCGCCCGACCGATCCTTCCGGCGTCTCCGCATCGGCCAGGGTGATGAAACTGGTCTCGGCCGCGCCGTAGAATTCCCGGATTTCAGCCTCCGGCGCCAGCGTCGCCAGATGCGCGCGCAGGGCCGCGTCCAGCTTCGACCCGCCGACCAGCACCAACCGCAGGCCCGGCAGCGGGCGGTCCAGCCCCCGCAATTGGGCGGGCGTCGCATAAAGCGTATCCACCTCGCTGGCCGCCAGCCGTGCCGCCTGCCGGTCAGGCCGCAGCCCGGCCAGCACGTGAACATCGGCCCCGAGACAGGCCCCCTCCAGCGCGCCATAGAGCGAGAGCGAATGCACCGACCCGCCCAGAACCGCCAGCCGCCGCCCCGGCCCGATGCCGAAGAGACGCGCATTGACGGCAAAGCTGGCCGTCCAGCTGGCCACGCTGCGGGCGATACGCCGCGGCTGGCCGGTGGAGCCGGAGGTCAGCGTCTCAAACCCCTGATCCGGCGCGGGACCGTCGCCCCCGATGCGGAAGCCTTGCCCCGCCGCAAGCGCCCGTGCGATGGCCTGCGCGGGCGGATCGGCCGGGATCAGCCCACCCGCACCTGCCACCGGCACCTCCGCACCGTCCGGACCGAACAGCCGGGCCGCAGGATGGGCGCGGAAATGATCCTCCATCGCCCGGCCTGCGGCTCAGCCGCCGACCAGCGTCGCCATCCGGCGCAGCGCCAGCAGATACCCTTCGGTCCCGAAGCCCGCGATCACCCCTTCGGCCCGCGACGAGACGAAGGAATGATGCCGGAACGCCTCGCGCTTGTGGATGTTGGAGATATGCACCTCCAGCACCGGGCCTTCGAAGGTGTTCAGCGCGTCCAGAATGGCCACCGAGGTATGCGAATAGGCGCCCGGATTGATGATGATCCCGGCCGAAGTCTCGCGCGCGGCCTGAATGGCATCGACCAGCGCGCCTTCGTGGTTCGACTGCACTGCCGCGACCGACAGCCCCAGATCGCCCGCCAGCGCGGTGACCGCGGCCACCACATCCTCCAGCGTCTCGCGCCCATAGATTTCGGGCTGCCGCTTGCCCAGCAGGTTCAGGTTCGGGCCGTTCAGAAGGGTGATAAGCTTGGTCATGGGGCGTCCTTTCGTCCCCGCGGACAGTAATCCATTCGTCCCGCGGGGCAAGGCTGCTGCCCAAAAAAGCGGCCCCCGCTTACGCTAAGGGGCCGTACAGGGAGACTCAGGTCGGAAGAACCTCAGGAAACTCAGGCAACCTTTTCCAGAACAACCTCGGGCTGGATGCCAAGCGCACGGACCACCTCACGGGTCAGATGCGGGCGGTTCAGCGTGTAGAAATGCAGATCGTCCACGCCGCCTTCGATCAGCTTGTCGCAAAGCTGGGTGCATTGGGCGAGCGAATAGAGCTCCTCGCGCCCGTCGCGCACGGCACGGGTAAACGCCTCGTCCAGCTTCACCGGCACGTCCGATCCGCAGCGGCGGGCGAATTTCTTCGCGCCATCCCAGCTGATGATCGGCAGGATGCCGGGTATGATCGGCGCGGTGATCCCCGCCTTCACGCAGGCATCGCGGAAGCGGAAGAAGGTGTCGGCTTCAAAGAAGAACTGGGTGATGGCGCTGGTGGCCCCCGCGTCGATCTTGCGCTTCAGGAATTCCACATCCGCGGCGGTGCCGGGGCTGTCGGGATGGGGTTCGGGATAGGCGCCGACGCGGACCTTGAACTTGCCGGTCTTTGCGATCGCCTCGACCAGTTCAACCGAAGAGGCAAAGCCGTCGGGGTGCTTTTCCCATTTCGCCGCGCCCTTCGGGGCATCGCCGCGCAGGGCCACGATCTCGGTCACGCCGGCGGCGGCATAGGCCTCGACAATCTCCATCGTCTCGGCCTTCGAGGCATCGACGCAGGTCAGGTGGGCCGCGACGTTCAGGCCATAGTTGCGGTGGATCGTCCCCACGGCCTCATGCGTCAGCTTGCGCGTGGTGCCGCCCGCGCCATAGGTGACCGAAACGAAATTCGGTTGCATCGGCGCCAGCGCCTGCACGGTTTCCCACAGCCGGAATGACGCATCCAGCGTCTGCGGCGGGAAGAACTCGAACGAAATGCGCGGGGCCTTGGACATGGGACTTCTCCTTCAACGCGCCCCTTGTCGCAGATTCCCGGATGTGAGACCAATTCATAATCTTCAGAATGATCATGAGAACTGTTCATGTACGTTGAGCTGAAACACCTGCGCACGATCCGGGCGATCCATCAGGCGGGCGGCCTCGCCCGGGCGGCTGAAATGCTGAACATGACGCAATCGGCGCTGTCGCATCAGGTGGCCGGGCTGGAGGATCAGGCCGGGATGGAGCTGTTCGTGCGACGGTCGAAACCCATGCGCCTGTCGGCGGCCGGGTTCCGCATGCTGCGCGCGGCTGAGCGCATCCTGCCCGAAATCGACGCGATGGAGCAGGAGTTCGCCGCCCTGCGGTCCGGCAAGACCGGGCGGCTGCATATCACGCTGGAATGCCACGCCTGCTATGACTGGCTGTTCCCGGTGCTGGAGATGTTTCGCCGCGCCTGGCCCGAGGTGGATGTGGACATCCGCGCCGGTCTGGCCTTCGATGCCCTGCCCGCGCTGAACCGCGAGGAGGTGGACCTTGTCATCTCCTCGGACCCGAAGGACCTGCCGGGGATCCTGTTCAACCCGCTGTTCGACTATCACCCCACCTTCCTGTGTTCGTCGCAGAACCCCTTGTCGGCCAAGCCTTTCATCACGGCCGAGGATCTGCGGGAGGAGGTGATCATCACCTATCCCGTCAGCCGCGACCGGCTGGATGTGTTCACCGAACTGTTGACCCCCGCCCGGGTGGAACCCCGCGGCCACCGCACCGCGGAACTGACGGCGGTGATCCTGATGCTGGTCGGGTCGAACCGCGGGGTGTCGGTCCTGCCGGATTGGGTGATGCGCGAGGTGAAGAGCAGTGCCGATTATGTGACGCGGCCCCTGGGCAACCCACCCGCGCAGAAGCGGATGTATGCGGCCACCCGCGAAGAGGATGCCAGCCGCCCCTTCATGGCACATTTTCTACGGCTGGCGCGGGTGGAAGCCGTGAAGCTTCAACGGGAGATCTGAGGCGCACCGCCGCACGCGCTGGAGGGGTTT
Organism: Neotabrizicola sp. VNH66; assembly: GCF_049445895.1. Classification (NCBI taxonomy): domain Bacteria; kingdom Pseudomonadati; phylum Pseudomonadota; class Alphaproteobacteria; order Rhodobacterales; family Paracoccaceae; genus Neotabrizicola; species Neotabrizicola sp. VNH66. The sequence goes on along the minus strand of NZ_JBMSDW010000003.1, from coordinate 161,043 downwards.
TGCACCCCTCCAGACCTCCCCGCAGGATATTTTTGCCAAGATAAAGGGGGGCACAGCAGGGCAGAGCGCGGCAGGGACGCCTGCACGGCGCGGGAATCACCCCATGGCGCCGCGGAATGTGTCAGGGTGGCGGTCAGGGGGTTTGCCGATGCCGCGTATCCGCCTTGTCCTGACCGTTCTTTTCGCCCTGATGCTGTCGGACCCGGCGGCGCGGGCCGAGTGCCGGCTGGCGCTGGTTCTGGCGCTGGATGTCTCGCGTTCGGTGGATGCCGAGGATTTCGCGATCCAGACCGGCGGGCTGATCGCGGCCCTTCAGGCGCCCGAAGTGCAGACCGCGTTCTTTGCCCCTGCGGGCGATGTGGCACTGGCGGTGTTTCAGTGGAGCGGGGACAGCCATCAGGAGATCGTGGTGGACTGGGCGCTGATCCGCCGCCCCGAGGATCTGGCCCCGGTGGTGGCCGCGCTGGAGGCGCTGCGCCCGCCGGAGTTGCGGCTGTCGACCGCGATCGGCCAGGCCCTGGCCTTCGGGCGGGCGCTTCTGGACCGGGCGCCGGACTGCCGCCGCCGGGTGATCGACGTGTCGGGCGACGGGCGCAACAACAACGGGCCGACGCCGGAGCGGGTCTATGCCGGGACGGACTGGGCCGGGATCACGGTCAACGGGCTGGCCATCGGTGCGCATGAGATGAGCATCGAACGCTATTATTCTGAGGTGGTGATCCGCGGCCCCGGCGCCTTTGTCGAAATGGCAGTGCGGCAGACCGACTTTCCGGCGGCGATGCGGCGCAAGCTGCAGCGCGAGCTGACCGAGGCTTTTGCCGCCTTGTCACCCCCCGATGGTGGCGATTCCCCACCCCGTTCCGCGAGGGAGACGGTTGACTCGACCCGCCCTGCAGGAAAATCCTGACCGCATTGCCGGTCAGGGGTTCTTAGGGGTCATTGCCATGCGCGTTTGCACAATCCTTCTTGCTCTGGCCCTTGGGCTTGGCACAACCGGTATCGCCCGGGCCGAGCGGATCGAGGTGCGGGTGTCCATCGCCAGCCAGACGATGCGCGTCTTCCATGAGGGGCGGGAAATCCACGAATGGCCGGTCTCGACCGCGCGCAAGGGCAAGGTCACGCCCAAGGGCATCTGGAAACCGTGGATCCTGTCGAAATACCACCGCTCCAGCCTGTACAACAACGCGCCGATGCCCTTCGCCATCTTCTATGACGGCGATTATGCCATCCATGGCACCGATGAAGAACGCAAGCTGGGCCGCCCCGCCAGTTCCGGTTGCGTGCGGCTGTCGCGGGCCAATGCCGAAATCCTGTTCTCGATGGTGAAGGCCGAGGGGATGGAAAACATGCGCGTGGTCATCGTGGAGTGAGGGCGACGGACCCGTTCCCCGAGATTTCGGCCCCTCCACCACACAAGCCACGCCCTTGGCCCGAGGTTGCCGGTCTTGTCATCGCCGCCGTGGCGGTCATCGTTGCCATGGGTACCGCGCTGATCCAGTGGCAGCAGACGCGGACGGCGGTTTTCCGGGCCTCAGTCGAGGGGCGGGCCTCGGCCTGTATCTCGATGGCGACGCTTTATGCCAGCCAGAGCTGGGCCTACAAACCGGTCAAGAGGGAGAGTTTCGAGAAATACGGTCTGCCGCCGACGACAGAATACACTGAAAATGGGCCAAATCAGGTGCTGGCCGACTTCAGCGACAAGGCACTTATGGTGGCGCGCGCGGTCCGGCTGTGCCTGAACGATCATGCGGCATCGGCCCCGCTGTCAGACTGCCTTCGCCAAAACGTGGACGAACCGAAGAAGCACTGGGTCGATGACATCCAACCACGCGACCATATCCCCGACCGCGTGATCTGCTGATCCCCGCAACCGCAGGTCGCCCCCTTTCCTTCCTGCCGCTTTGCCTGTAGAGGCTGCGCGTTCCGGACATCGCCATGGAGAGCCCCATGCAGGGAAGCGCCAATCTCAACCTGATGATCAAGGCCGCGCGCAAGGCCGCGCGTTCGCTGGTCAAGGACTTCCGCGAGGTCGAGAACCTTCAGGTTTCGTCCAAGGGGCCGGGCGATTTCGTGTCCAAGGCCGACCGCGAGGCGGAACGGATCATCAAGGAAGACCTGCTGGGCGCGCGACCGACCTATGGCTGGCTGGGCGAGGAAACCGGCGGGACCGAAGGGCAGGACCCCACCCGGCGCTGGATCGTCGATCCGCTGGATGGGACGACCAACTTCCTGCACGGCATCCCGCACTGGTCGGTCTCCATCGCGCTGGAGCACAAGGGCGAGATCGTGGCGGGCGTGGTCTATGACCCGACCAAGGACGAGATGTTCTATGCCGAAAAGGGCGGTGGCTGCTGGCTGAACGACAACCGCCGTCTGCGCGTCTCGGGCCGCCGCGCGATGAATGAGGCTTTGTTCGCCACCGGCGTGCCCTTCGGCGCGAAGAAGACTCTGCCTGCCACGCTGAAGGACCTGTCGCTTCTGATGCCGGGCACCGCAGGCGTGCGGCGCATGGGCTCGGCCGCGCTGGATCTGGCCTGGGTCGCGGCGGGCCGGGTCGAGGGCTATTGGGAGCGGGAGCTGCAGGCCTGGGACATGGCCGCGGGGATTCTGCTGGTCAAGGAAGCCGGCGGCATGGTCGAAGGCATCCGCGAGGGACAGGACCCGCTGACCTCCGGTTCGGTGCTGGCGGCGAACGACCAGATCTTCAGCCCGATGGCCAAGATCCTCCGCGGCTGAGAGGCCGCCAGCCGGGCCAGCCCGGGCGGCGCTTGTGGTCATTCCCCCACGGCCAAGGTGGCGGGCGGCCATCCATTTCGTGCCTGCTGACGCCGCCTGCCAGTCTGCTGCCCGGTTGCCGACAAGCAAGCTGGCTTCCATCCTTGCAGCGCGCACTGGCGGTTGACCTGGCTCCTGCCGGGGTCTTGGCGCGGCTCAGTCGCGAATGGGTCGACGGACAGGCTGGGCTGTGTGCCGGGGCCTGGTCAGAGGCCTACGCCATTCTGCCGTGCTGGCAAAGGCCAGGGCCACGGTGCCGCACGTGCAACCCGATGAAGCCGCCCCCGCACCTCTGCTGAGGACGGCTGCACCGCAAGCGGCGGCAGGGTTTGCGGCTCAAACCCGGTCGGACGGATGGTTCACCCCGTCGGACCACGGCACTTCGCCCAGATCGCGCGGGTTGATCCCGTCCAGAATACCGACATTCACCCCGTATTCGCGCGGATTCGACCGGCGGCGGTGGTGGGTGTAGATTCCGCAGGTGCCGCAGAAGAAATGCTCGGCCGTGCGGGTGCCGAACTGGTAAAGCCGCAGCGCCTCCTGCCCCTTGACCACCCTCAGATCCTCGACCAGAGCCGAGACGACGATGGCGCCGCGCCTGCGGCAGAAGCTGCAGTCGCAGCGGCGAGCGGTGGCGAAACCGTCCTTCAGTGTGACCTCAATCTCGACCGCGCCACAATGGCAGGACCCGTGCATTGTCAGTCTCCTTTCCGCGGCCTCATCGGCATATTCCGGCGGAAGGGCATGAAAAGCGCAGGGCGCAGGGCAGATGCCGCCATTCTCAGCGCCGGACCCGGGGGATGCTGCTGCGCGACAGCGGATAGCGCGCTTCGGCATGGGGCGGCTGGCCCTGCGTTTCCTGCCAGTAACCCTGCGCGCCCCGCCGTCTCCAGACCGGCACCATCAGCGCCAGCCCGGCCGCAAAGCCGCCGACATGCGCCCAATAGGCAACGCCCCCCGCATCCGTGGGTGTGGCAAGGCCCGAGAACACCTGAATGCCCAGCCAGAGGCCCAGAATTACCCAGGCAGGCAAAGTGAAAATGCGGAAGAAGATGATGATGATCACCAGCACATCCACCCGCGCCTTCGGGAACATCAGGAGATACCCGCCCATCACCCCGGCAATCGCACCCGAGGCACCGACCATCGGCACCGGCGACATCGGGTCCGGCGCGATCTGCAGCGCGGCGGCGGCAAGGCCGGAGACAAGATAGAACAGCAGGAACCGCACATGGCCCAGCAGATCCTCCAGATTGTCACCGAAGATCCAGAGGAACAGCATGTTGCCCAGAATGTGCATCCAGCCGCCATGCAGGAACATATGGGTGATCAGCGTCTCATACCCCTGCCCCGCCATCAGGCGGCCGGGCACCATACCCCATGTGGCATAGGTGCGGGCAAGGTCCCAGTCGGATGCACTGACATAGGTGGCCAGAAACACGATCACATTCAGCGCGATCAGCGCCAGCGTGACATAGGGCGTGCGCCCCGAGGGGTTGTGGTCGCGGATCGGGAACATGGGGCCAAGCCTTGCCCGGCCCGGCGCGGCCCGTCAATCCCCGGCCAAGGCGCAGAGTGTCGGGCGCAGATCTTCACCATGTGCACGGCCGAATATGGCCACTCAGCGCTCGGCGGCATCCGCCGGATCGCGGCAGGCGGGTGCCGCGGTTCCCGGTCCCCTCGGACAAGAGCGCAGCGGCGGGTTCGGGTCAGTCGGCCACCTCGCTCAGCAGGCGCGCATTGCCGCCCGCGGCGGTGGTGTCGATGCAGACGTGGCGTTCCAGCATCGCATGGGCCACATCCGGCAGGCCGGTGATCAGCGGCAGGATCGGGCCGGGCCGGGCCGCCAGCGCCTGCGCATAAGTGCGTCCCCCCTCCCCCCACCACAGCGCGCCGGAGAACCCCGAAAGACGGGTCAGGGCGGCGGCGGGCAGATCCGCGGCCTCCACCGCCTCGCCGCCCAGGGCCCGCACCGTCTGGGCCTGCGCCAGCGCGGCCTCTGGCCCGGGGCCAAGGCACAGCAGCGGCGCCCGCGGGGTCAGCCGCAGGCGGTTCGATTCGCCCGTTGGCCCCGGCAGATCGTGAAAGCGGTCGGGCGCGGCGGCCATCGGCGCGGCCAGACGGCGGGCCACCGCCTCCTCCTCGGCGGGGGTGCCGGGGGTGCCCTGCACCGGCGCCTTGGTCCGGGTGAAGCGGGCTAGATAATCCGGCCCGCCCGCCTTTGGCCCGGTGCCCGACAGCCCCTCGCCCCCGAAGGGCTGACTGCCGACCACCGCGCCAATCTGGTTGCGATTCACATAAAGGTTGCCCGCCCGCACCTGCTCCACCACCTGCTGCACGCGGTCGTCGATGCGGCTGTGCAGGCCGAAGGTCAGCCCGTAGCCGGTGGCGTTGATCTCCGCCACCACCCGGGGCAGGTCGCGGGCGCGGAAAGTTGCCACATGCAGGACCGGGCCAAACACCTCGCGCCCCAGATCGGCGATGCCGCCCACCCTGATCACCACCGGGGCGATGAAGGTGCCGGTCGCGGGCACCCGGCCTTCGGCCAGAATGCGCCCCTCCGCCCGGGCCTGTGCCACATGGGCCGCAATCCCGGCCTGCGCCGCGGCGTCGATCACGGGGCCGGTGTCGGTGGACAGATCCCACGGGTTGCCCGCCCGCAGCTCGGCCATGGCGCCCGAAAGCATCTCCAACACGGCGGGGGCAATATCCTCCTGCAGATAAAGGCACCGCAGCGCCGAACAGCGCTGCCCGGCCGACTGGAAAGCGGAGACGAGGATGTCGCGCACCGCCTGTTCCGGCAGCGCGGTGGAATCGACGATCATCGCATTCAGCCCGCCGGTTTCCGCGATCAGCACCGCGCCGGGGTCCAGATGGTCGGCCATCGACCGGCGGATTGCCTGCGCGGTGGCGGTCGATCCGGTGAAGGCCACGCCCGCCACCCGCGGATCGCGGGTCAGCATGGCGCCGACCTCTCCCCCGCCGGGCAAGAGCTGCAGCGCGGTGTCCGGCACACCCGCGCGGTGCAGCAGCCCCACGGCCAGCGCGGCGATCAGCGGCGTCTGCGGCGCGGGCTTGGCGACGACGGCATTCCCCGCGGCCAGAGCGGCGGCAATCTGGCCGGTGAAAATGGCCAGCGGAAAATTCCACGGGCTGATGCAGGCGAAAATCCCGCGCGGCGGGGCAGCCAACGTCGTGGCCCCGGCGGCGTAGTAGCGCAGGAAATCCACCGCCTCGCGCAATTCGGCCATGGCATCGGACTGGGTCTTCCCCGCCTCCCGCGCCAGTAGGGCGAAGATGGGGCCGATCTCGGCCTCATACAGGTCCGCCGCGCGAGACAGGACCTCGGCCCGGATGGCGGGGGCCGCCGCCCAAGGCTCGGCCAGACGCAGGGCCGTGTCCACATCGGCAGGCGAGGCGTCAACGACATGGCCCACGCGGGCGCCGGTGGCCGGGTCTTTGACCTCATGCCGCAGCCCGCCCGCCGGGCGCCCCGCGATGAGTGGCGACGCCTCGAACAGCGCCTCTGCAAACGGCGCGCGTGCGTCGGCGATCAGGTCCAGATCGGCGGCATCGGTCAGGTCCAGCCCCGCCGAATTGCGCCGCCCGAGGAACAGATCGGCTGGGGGCACCACCGCCGGACCGGGCATCGGCGACACTTGTTCCATGAAGGTCAGCGGACAGGCGGCAACCGCTTCAGGCGGCACCTCCTCATTCACGATCTGGTTCACGAAGCTGGAGTTCGCGCCATTCTCCAACAGCCGCCGGACGAGGTAGGCCAGCAGGTCACGATGCGCACCAACGGGCGCATAGATGCGGCAGCGGGTGGAGTGATCGGACACTACGAGGTCATGGAGACGCTCCCCCATGCCGTGCAACCGTTGAAATTCGAACATTTCCGGGGTCACGCCCTGTTCGCGCGCCATGTCCAGCACGGCGGCCACGGTATGGGCGTTATGGCCCGCGAACTGCGGATAGATCCGGTCGGTCATCGACAACAGCTTCTTCGCATTGGCGATATAGCTGACATCGGTGGCCTGTTTGCGGGTGAAGACCGGAAAGGAGGACAGGCCAAGGACCTGCGCCCGTTTCACCTCGGCATCCCAATAGGCGCCCTTCACCAGCCGCACCATGATCCGGCGGTCCAGCCGGGTGGCCAAAGCATGAAGCCAGTCGATGACCGCACCGCAGCGGCGGCCATAGGCCTGCACCACCACGCCGAACCCGTCCCAGCCCGCCAGCGAGGGGTCCGACAGCACCGCCTCGACCACCTCCAGCGACAGGGCCAGACGGTCGGCCTCTTCGGCGTCGATGTTGAAGCCAAGACCCGCCGCGCGCGCCAGACCTGCCAGCGCGCGGACCCGCGGCACCAGTTCCGCCATCACCCGGTCACGTTGCGCCACCTCATACCGCGGATGCAACGCCGACAGCTTGACGGAAATCCCGGGATTGGCGCCGATATCCACGCCCGTGGCCGCCTCGGCAATCGCAGTGATCGCGCGGGAATAGGCAAGGTGATAGCGGCGGGCATCGGCCTCCGTCCGCGCGGCCTCGCCCAGCATGTCATAGCTGTAGGTATAGCCCTTCGCCTCCAGCTCTCGCGCGCGGGTCATCGCCTTGCCGATCGTCTCGCCCAGCACGAACTGGCGGCCCATCTCCTTCATCGCGCGGGTCACGGCCCCGCGGATCACCGGCTCTCCCAACCGGCGGACGGCGGCGCGCAGATGGCCCGCCACCCCCGGTTCGCGGTCATCCAGAACCTTGCCGGTCAGCATCAGTGCCCAGGTCGAGGCGTTGACGAGGCTGGAGGCGGAATGCCCCAGATGGCGGCCCCAGTCCGACGGGGCGATCTTGTCCTCGATCAGCGCATCCATCGTGGGGGCGTCGGGCACGCGCAGCAGTGCCTCGGCCAGACACATCAAAGCGATGCCTTCGTCGGTGGACAGGCCGTATTCGGCCAGAAACACCTCCATCAGTCCCGGCTTCGTGCTGGACCGGATGCGCGAAACCAGCGCGGCGCCCTCGCCTGCGATGCGGGCACGGGCGGGGGTGTCCAGCGCGGCCTGTGCAATCAGCCCACGCACCAGCGCGGGTTCGTCCGTCAGGCTGTGGCGGGTGATGAGGGTCCAGGGATCGGGCCGGAGATCGGGTGGCGGGCTGGTCATGGGGCGCTCCTGCGTTTGGACCAGCATACACGCAAAGTCGCAGTCGATCTTCCCGATTGATCTGTGCTATGCAGCCCGAACGCTTGAAATCAAGGGGAACAGCATGCCGGATGACCTTTCACCGCTGGACAGGTTCGACCATGCCATCCTGCGCGTCCTTGCCACCGAAGGGCGGATCAGCGCGGTAGAGCTGGCGCGGCGGATCGGCCTGTCGAAAAGCCCGACGCAGGCACGGATGAAACGGCTGGAGGAAACCGGGGTGATCGCAGGTTACCGTGCGATTCTGGACCCGGTGAAAATGGGACAGGCCCATGTGGCCTTTGTCGAAGTGCGCCTTTCCGACACGCGCGAGGCGGCATTGCAGGCGTTCAACAAGGCGGTGCTGGCGGTGCCGGAGGTGGAGCAATGCCACATGATCGCCAGCCGGTTCGACTATCTTCTGAAGGTGCGGACGGCGGATATCGCCGATTACCGCCGTGTCCTGGCCGAGCGGATCAGCGCCCTGCCCCATGTGGCCCAGACCTCCACCTATGTCGCGATGGAGGCCGTGAAGGAAACGCCGTAACCGGACCCGCCGCACAGACGACGGCGTGGCCCGGACGGGCGTGTCAGAGGCGGATGCGGCGGAAGGCCTCGGGGTCGATCCCCAGCTGGCGCAGGGTGAGCGTATCCGGTACGCGGTGCGACCGCACGGCGCTGGCGGCGCGGCTGGCGGCGCCAAGGGTGGTGAAAACCTGGCCGACGGAATTCAGGAAGCTGTTCATGATCTTGCTCACTTTCTCTCGTGCCCCATAGATGGACCTCCGCGCCCCATGCCGCAATGCAGCATCATGCATTCCCGGCATGCAGCGGCCGCAAGGCAGACCGGGCTGTGCGGACCTGAGGCGGGCGGATCGGCGCACGTGCCGCAAGGTCACATGCGGCAGCGCGGCATTCCGGATTGCCCATTGCAATTCCGCAACCCATATCGCGGTCAACGACCTGCTCCGGCGGCTTTGCCAAAGCCCCGTGCCGGCCGTGCCTGTTTTTCGGCGTTGCGGTGTCAATTGCGCGATCCTGCCCCTTTTCCGCTGCATTTATGCTGTTCTAGTCGGGTCCGGACGTCAGAACGAAAGGCAACGGCGATGGACCGGGGGCCGGGCATGCACTACGCTGCGGACCAGAGCAGCGAAACCGAAAGGGCCATGGAGACGCGCGGAGTGCAGACGTCCCCATGCGCAGAGGAATTCCGCATGGAACGAGACATCGGGCTGATCAAGGCGATTCGGGAACTTGTCGGCTCTCCGCCTTCCAAGGTCGATGCCGCCTTGCAGCGTGCCCTGTCCCAGACCCGCAGCTTGCTGCAGGGTGGACGGTCGTGGCTGATGCTTCCCGCCGCCAAATCCGGATTCCGCGTCAGCCATGCCGACGCGCCTGATTTCGTGGCCGCCTTGTCGAATGCCTTGTCGAATGAGGCCGGGTTTCTGCCCAAGGGCATTGCCGCACGGATGGCCGGACGGCCGCTGACCGTGGCAGAGGTCGCGGCACTGCCGGGCGGAAAGGCCCTGTCCGCCGCACTCGAAGCACTGTCGGTCCGGCGCTGCGGCTTCTGGCCGATGACGCTGCTGGACGGCCGCAAGGGCATTCTCGGCTGTGAGATGAACGGCGACAGCGGCGACGATCCGGTGATCCTGGAGCTGCTGACGGAATTCGCGGCGATGGTCGGCGCCACGCTCGACCGCGCCCAGACCGAGCGGCAGCGGATCGAGACCCAGGCCCGGCTGGAGGCGACGATGGACGCCCTGCCGGACCTTCTGTTCGAGATCGACCCCGAAGGCCGCTACACCGGCTTTGTGGCCGGGCCGAAAGAGATGTTCCTTCACGACCGCAACACCTTTGTCGGGCGCGAGGTGGGCGAGGTCCTGCCCCCCGATGCGGCCAGAACCGCGCGGGAAGCCGTGCGCCGGGTCATTGACGAGGGGCAGGCAAGCAAAATCAGCTATGCGCTGGACCTTCCCGATGGCCGCCACGTGTTCGAGGCGCGCGGCGCACGGCGCAAGCCGCTGCCCGGCGAGTCGGACAGCGCCGCCTTGTTCATCATCCGTGATGTGACCGCCGAACATAAGATGCGCGAGGAATTGCACCAGCTGGGCAGCGTCACCCAGATGATGAGCAATCTTGTCGTCATCGTGGACCCGGACACCAAGATCCGCTGGGTGAATGCCGCCTTCGAACGGCACATGGGCTGGACCCTGAACGAGATCCGCGGCCGCAAGATCGCCAAGCTGGTCCGCTGCGAGGAAAGCGATCCCATTGCCGCCGCAGGCGTGGCCGAAGCGATCGCAGAGGCCAAGCCGTTCAGCGGCCAGACCATCAACAAGGACCGCTACGGCAACCGGTTCTACGTGGATTTCAACATCCAGCCGCTGCATGACATGAGCGGCAAGCTGCAGGGCTTCGTTTCGGTCGAAACCGTGGTGACCGACCTGAAGCACCAGCAGATCGCGCTGGAGAATCTGGCCCATACCGCGGCGGCGGCGCAGGTGCGGCTGGAGAATGCGCTGAATGCACTGCCCGACAGCATGATGATTTTCGATGCCGACGACCGGCTGATCATCTGCAACCCCGCCCATGCGGCGCTGTTCCCCGGCATGTCCGACGTGCTGCGCCCCGGCATCCCGCTGCGGGATCTGATGGTCGCCGCAATCGAGCGCGGCTTTTATGAAGGTCCCTCGGACCCGGCAGAGATGGAGGATTTCATCGAAGGCCTGCTGGAACCCTATCATCAGGCCAGCTATGCGGACGAGTTCCGCATCAAGGACGGACGCTGGTTCCGCCGGGTGAACAAGCGCACCTCGGACGGCGGCCTGATCACGGCGATGATCGACATCACCGCCCGCCAGCGGCAGATGGCGGAACTGGACAGTGCGAACCTGCGGCTCTGGCGCGCGCTGGAAGAGCGCGAGCTGGCCGAACAGCGGCTGAGCAGCATCATGGAGGCAACCCGCGTCGGCACGTGGGAGCTGGACCTGAGCCGCGGCACATTGTCGGTCTGCCAGCACTGGGCGCGGGTTCTGGGCATGGGCCGCGACGCACTGGTGCTGTCGCATGCCGATTTTCTGGATATGGTCCACCCCGAGGAACGGGCCATGCTGGAATCCTCGACCCCGCAGGTCAATGGCCGCTCGCCCGATATGTTCGAGCATGAATTCCGCATGCGCCACCGTGACGGCCACTGGATCTGGGTGCTGTCGCGCGGCCGGATCACCCGCCGCGACGACCATGGCCAGCCGGTCGGCTTTGTCGGCGTCGACATCGACGTCAGCGACCAGAAGCGGCTGGAAGAGGAGATCCGGCAAAGCGATGCGCTGCTGAAATCGGCGCTGGAAAGCAATGTGGCAGCTTTCGCCATCTACGATGAAGACGACATCCTGCTTTACTGCAACACCGAGGCAGAGCGGCTGATCCGCCTGAAGCCCGGCCTGTTGTATGGCCGGCAGATGGAAGGCCCCGTCTGGAAGATGGAGACGCTGGACGGCCAGCCGCTGAGCGAGGGTGACGGCCCCTGCAACCGTGCACGGCGGGCGGGCACCATCCTGCGTGACATGCGCTATGCGATCCGCTGGTCGGACGGGCGGCGGCAGATCCTGACCTGCAACGCCACCCCCTTTGACGCCGGCAACGGTCGCATGAACACGGCCATCTCCTTCTGGGACATCACCGAAGAACTGGAGATGACCGACAAGCTGAAGGAAGCGCTGGCCAATGCCGAGGCAATGAGCCGCGCCAAGACCATCTTCCTTGCCAATATGAGCCATGAGATCCGCACGCCGCTGAACGGTGTCCTCGGTCTGGCCGAGGTGCTGAGCCTGCAGATCAAGGACCCCGAGCACAGCCGGATGATCGCCACGATCCGCCGCTCGGGCGAGACGCTTCTGGCGGTCCTGAACTCGATTCTCGACATGTCGAAGATCGAAGCGGGCAAGATCGAGATCGAATATGTGCCGCTGCGCCTGCGCGACATCATCCAGCAGATCGAGACGGTCTATGCCGTGCAAGCCGCTGAAAAAGGTCTGGATTTCGAGGTCATCACCTCGGACGGGATCGACCGGCTGCGTATCGGCGACCCCCACCGGATTCAGCAGATCCTCTACAACCTGCTGAACAATGCGATCAAATTCTCGACCGAAGGGTCCATCTCGCTGATGGTCTCGTGTCGGCCGGGCAAGCCGGTCGTCTTCGAGATCACGGACACCGGCGTGGGCATGACGCCCGAACAATCTGCACGGGTCTTCCAGAGCTTCGAGCAGGCCGATGGCACTGTGACGCGGCGATTCGGCGGCACCGGGCTGGGCTTGTCCATCGTGCGCGAACTGGTCGTGCTGATGGGCGGCGAAATCACCCTCGACAGCGAGGCCGGAGAGGGCACCACCGTCCGCGTCTCGCTGCCGCTGGACATGGCCGACGACAAACCCGCCGTCGAAGCCCCTGCCCTGCAACTCCGCACGACGGAACCAAGCAAGGCCTAGCCACAGTCCCGCCCAATTCTGACCAACTTTGTCTTCTACAGATTGCCTAAAGGTTGAGTCTCTTGCCGAGGGCCGAAAGCGGCCCGGAGACATGACCACTGCGGCGAAAGGTGCAAAGATGAGAATCCTGGCTGTCGATGATGAACCTCTGTTCCTGGAGGTGCTTGATGTTGCCTTGCAGGACCTTGGGTTCACCGACATGACGCCGATCTATTCGGCCAAGGAAGCCCTGCGCGAACTCGAATCGGGCAAGAAGGTGTTCGACTGCATCCTCCTGGACATTCGCATGCCCGGGATGAGCGGGGTGGAACTGTGCCGCAAGATCCGCGCCGTTCCCGGATACAAGCGCACGCCGATCATGATGATCACGGCGATGACCGACCGAGAGTTCATCGACGATGCCTTTGCGGCGGGCGCCTCGGACTATCTGACCAAGCCACTGGACACGCTGGAACTGAAAGCCCGCATGACCATGGTCGAGCGGCTGATCGTGGAACAGTCGCGCAATGTGTTGCTGGAGCAGCGCTCCAACCTGCCCTTCGCGCCCGATGACGAAGACGCCATCGCGCTGGACGAGGTGGATTTCGAATTTGAGACGCCGGTCACGCTTCTGGGCTTCGACCGGGTGATCGACTATCCCGCGCTGGAGAACTACCTGAAATCGCTGAGCGCGAAGGAAAGCTACACCGCCTCGGTGATGGCCATCGCGATCAGCAATGCCCCGCGCCTGTTCGAAAAGGCCAGCCGGGTGGATTTCATCAATATGCTGTACGATGTGGGCGTGACGGTGGAAACCGTGCTGAAGCCTGCAAAGGCACTGACGGCCTATGCGGGATCGGGGATCTTTGTCTCTGCCCTGTCCGAAGGCCGCGAACCCGACATCCTGCAGATCGAGGATCAGATCAAGAACCGGCTGAAAGATTTCGAGCAGATCTACGAACGCGACAACCTGCCTTCGCCGATGATTGCCGTCGGACCCGCAGTGCGCAAGTCGCTGTTCATGCGTCCCGACGGACCGAACATGCTGCGTTCGGCCATTGCGGCAGCAAAGGCGGGCACTGTGCCCCTGCCGGAGGAGACGCGCCGGGCCGCCGGTCTCTGACCGGCCGCAGCGCAGCGCAAGACATCAGCCAAAGGGATCGAATCTGCATCGCCCGAAAACGGGCGATGCATCCCCCGGCTGCCGTTTGGACGGGCAGTTTTCTGCCCGCAGGCGACCCGTCCCGCTTTCCCGGGACGCGGTGGCCCAAATCTGTTTGGCGGCCCTTCAGAATCTTGTTAAATCACGGATATAGCTAGATTTTTGGCTGCAAAGAATCACATCTTGCAGCCTTATTTTCGCTTCCTTTCGGTTGTGTTCCGTCACCGTTGAATGCTATAAGTTGATCAGATTTTATATGGTTACTTTTTTCCGGATTGTCCCGGAACCGGTGACAAGCTCGTGCGTTTACCCCTCATAACGGTGGCGCGACTCTGTCCTTTGTGTGTTTCCTGGCTACTCGGTTCGTTCGTTCGCAACACCTCAAAAAGAAGCGGGCAATCGCCCAAAGACGGACACATAATGAGCCTTACTCCCTTCAGGCCAGTTGACGTACTTCGCCGTCTGGAAGCCCACTACGGCTCCATGGCTGAGCAGGTCGATGCGACATTCGAAGCTTTCGGAAGCCTCGGGTGTGAAAACGGCCGCTTGGGTGATACGGATGCGGTGGAACAGCTGGTGCGCGGTTTTCTGGACGCCGCACCCTTTACCGGCCCCGACAGCAGTGTTCGGCTGAAATTCAGCGCCCGCCCCGAGAAACCCGTCGTGATCGAAGTGGTTTCCTCCGCCGGGCTGACCCCCGACCCTGCCGCCGTGGCACTGGTCACCGGCATGGGCGGAACGGTAACGCCGACCGGCGGGGGCACCGGGGTGAAGATTTCGCTGCCGCTGGAGGAAGCGCCTCTGGACACGGTGGAGGCCGAAGCCTCGCCGCAAGAGGAAAGCAACCGTCTGGACGGCATGCGGATCCTGATCGCTGACGACAGTGCGACGAACCGGCTGGTGCTGGAAGAGATGCTGGCCGATACCGGCGCCGCCCTTGTCAGCGTACAGGATGGCAAAGAGGCGCTGGACCGCTGGCAGGCCGCCAAATTCGATCTGCTGCTTCTGGACATTTCCATGCCGGTGATGGACGGCGTGACCGCCATCCGCGAAATCCGCGCGATCGAGCAGAAAAAGGGCATGACCGAAACCCCGGCCGTGGCCGTCACTGCCAATGCGCTGGTCAATCAGGTCGCCGATTATCTGGTTGCCGGATTTGACACCCATCTGGCCAAGCCTTTCCGGCGCACTGACCTGATGCATGCAATCCTGACGCTTCGCCGCTGAAAAGCTTCGCGCTATGCGGGAATTTCCTTCCGCCCGGCCCAATTTCCACAGTATATGTGGTGCGTTACACGGGCTTATTTGAACGATTATGGCGAGGGACTAATGGGGCCGGAAGGTATCCTGAGTAGCGGCGGCCAAAAAGCGGCTCCGTCGGACACCAGATTCGGCCAGACCGCTCCGCGCCGACCAATCAAGATTCTCGTGGCCGATGATGACGAGATCAACCGTGCCATCGTCGAACATCTGATCCAGCCGCTGCCCGATGTGGTGCTGGCACAGGCCGAGGATGGGCGGCAGGCGCTGGAAATGGCGCAGACGCAGCGCTTTGACCTGCTGATCTTCGATCTGAACATGCCCGAAATCCGTGGTGACCGGCTGATCCGCCATCTGCGCGCCAGCCGGTCGATCAATGCAGGATCGGCCATGGTACTGTTCACCGCCGCACTGGATGCGTCTGGCCATGTGCCCGGCAACCGGGCAGCCGGACTGGCCGACATGCTGCTGTCAAAGCCGATCCGGGCCGCGGCCTTTCTGGCCGCCATCAACCTGCTGACCGGACGCCGCTAGGCGCTCAGGCCTCTTCCAGCGGCAGGGTGACGCGGATTGCGGTGCCCTCGCCCAGGCGGCTTTCCACGGTCACATGGCCGCCCATGATCTCGACCAGCTTGGACACGATGGACATGCCCAGCCCGGTGCCGCCAAAGCGCCGGGTGACGCTGCCGTCGGCCTGTTCAAAGGCGTTGAAGATCCGGCCAAGCTGCTCTTCTGTCATGCCGATGCCGCTGTCGCGCACCTCGATCACCATGGGTTTGCCCACCGGGCAGGAGAAGCTGACCGCGATTTCGCCGCTGTGGGTGAACTTGATCGCATTGCTGACAAGGTTCTGCAGAATCTGCATCACCCGGTGCGGGTCGCCAATGCGCTGCACCTCGGCGCGGCCACTGGTGAAGACGTCCAGCTCCAGCTGCTTTTCCTCGGCCGAGACGATGTAGAGATCATAGATCCGCGCCGCCAGATGATCGGGACGGAACAGCGCCGCCTCCAGCTCCAGCTTGCCCGCCTCGATCTTGGACATGTCCAGCACGTCGTTCAGGATCGTCAGCAGCAGCTCTCCCGAATGCCGGATCGTCGTCAGCATCTTCTTCTGTTCCGGATCGTGCACCAGCCGGTCCAGAACCTCGGCCATGCCAAGGACGCCGTTCAGCGGCGTGCGGATCTCATGGCTCATATTCGCAAGGAACTGGCTCTTGCTGCGGCTTTCCGATTCCGATTTCGCCACCGCATCGCGCAGGTTGTTCTCGGTCCGGTGCTGGTCCGTCACATCGGTCAACGAGACCACAACCCGCGCCTCTCCGTCGGCCGATTGCAAAAGCGAGGCATTGCACGAGATGATGCGCCGTTCGCGGTCGCTGCGGCGGCGCAGTGCCAGCCGCCGGTTGCGGATCGGCCGGCTGTCTTCCAGCAGGCGTGCGAAGACATGACCCAGCCCGGTGGCGGGCACACCTTCGGGCCATTCAAAGGCCCAGTCCGGATCGGAAAGGTTCACCTCACGCACCGGAATGCCCTGCAGCCCCAGCAGACGCTCGGCCTCGGCATTGATGAACATGATGGCGCCTTCGGCATCCAGCGCGATGATGCCGGAAAGGCTGGTCTCCATCAGTTGCGACAGAAAGTCCCGCTCGGCCTGAAGCGCACTGGACAGAAACCTGCGTTCGGTCGAGTCCTGCAGCCGCAGCACCCAGCCGATGACATCGCGATTGGTGCCATAGACCGAGCGCACCGGGAACACGTCCGGCTCGAAATAGCGGCGGCGGGCGGTCAGGGTGCGGCGCGCGGGCTGCCCGCCTGTCTGAATGATCTCATCGAAGAAGTCGCGCATCTTCAGATGCTGGTCATCCACGCCCTGCGTCAGATCCACCTCGGGGCCGAACAGGCGCCGCGCCTCGGGGTTGGCGCCGATCTGGCGCCCCTCGGCATCCAGCACGATGATCGGATCGGGGGAATTGTGGAACAGCAGGTCCTTTGCCACTGACCCCACATCCATCAGCCGGTTCTGCGCAATCATCAGCGACAGGATGAACAGCGCGACGGAAAAGGCAAAGGGCGTGGGGTCGAAGCCTTCGAATGTAACGCCAAACCCGATGTAGAGCACATTGCTCAGCCCCGGAACCAATGTCACCAGAAGAAGCCCGATAAAGAAGGTGCGGTGCTGCGCACTGGCCTTGAGCGAGCCGATCAGCGCCACGACAACGGCCCAGATCAGGAAAATGTAGATATAGGCGGCAAAGGCATAGAACAGCGGACCATGGTCGAAGGACACGACCAGCCGGCCGTCCACCACCACAGGACCGGTATCCGGGCCATAGAACATCTGGTGCCGGCTGTTGGTCGCGGCCACGACCGCCGCCGCCACCGGCCCGACGATCAGCGGCACGATGCGCCAGCGCCGTCCCTGCCCCGCAGAGCCCGCCGCATAATCGGTCAGGAAGAACGCCCAGGCCGTGGGCAATGCCACGATGAACGGCCAGGCCGCCTGCGCCCAGATGATCTTGCAGGTGGGGGTGATCGCGCTGATTTCCAGAAAGACCGCGACCAGCCAGCCCAGCATCGCCATCAGCGTGACGACGAAATACCGCCGCCCGAAGAAGTATTCCTGCGCCGAACGATAAAGCAGGAAGACGATTGCAAACCAGAAGAACAAGGTGACGCCGCCGAGCGCGTCGATACGTGAGACCTCGATGCACTTGAGCATTAGGATTCCTTGGCGATCCTCGGCCGGGGCCGGTGCAGGACCGTCTGCGTTTTCGTGTCAGGGCGCCATGCTGCCCTCAGGTTGCGGCTTCGTCCAGCGTGTTGCTCAGCGCAGAATGAAAGAGAACGATCATCCCGTCAAACTCGCGCAGGTTGAGAGGGCCACTTTTCAGCGCCTGGGTCAGCTTCTGATCCAGCGCTGCCGCGGTTTCGCCCAGGCCCTCATGACCCAGCGTGGCCGCCACACCCGAAACGCGATGGGCGATCATGGCGATTCCGGCCAGCGCAGGGCGCAGCTGCGCCGGCGTTTCGGCTTCGCGCCGATGCAGGGCAACGTCCAGCACATAGCCTTCGACCATTTCCAGAAACCGCCGCCGGATCGCGGCCAACGGATCGTTCGACGGACGGACCGGGGCCGCCATCGCAGGACCAAGGACAAGACGATCCATCAGCGCACCATGGCCACGTCACGGACGGACTGGCGCGCTTCCTTGAACAGGCTGCTGACAGAGGTGCGGGTGAAGAACCCGGTATGCAGGATCCGGCCCACCGTCACATCGGGCAGCGGAATGCCAAGCGCCTCGTGCAGATGGGCATAACGGTCCATGGCCAGATCAATCTCGTCCTGCAGCAGATCCACGTCCAGATCGGTGCGCTGCGAGATCATGGCGACGAATTCGCCGCGGCCCGCATGCGCGATCAGATGGTTGCAGGATTTCAGCGCGCCGTCGATGACCGATGCGACATTGGCCATCGTGTCGATATAGCCGATACCGTCGGTCGAGCAGAAAATGCTCTCGGCATTGGTGACCTTGAAGCCCAGCACGCTATGGCCATAAAGCCGCAGCCGGCCCAGCGTCAGCGCATAGTTTTCCAGCGCCAGATAGTCGATCACGCTGCCCGCCTCGCTCAGCGCGACCGGCTCGTCAAAACGCACATTGATGACCGGAAGACCATGATCGGTGGAGAAGCGGCTTTCGACCGAGGCCCGGCGGCGGCGTTCCTCGATCAGGTCGCCCACCATGCGCAGCCGGGTGCGCATCTCCAGCTCGTCAATCGGCTTGTGCACATAGTCATTCGCCCCGGCGCGGAAGGCCGGTTCGACGAAATCCAGCGATTTCATCGCGGTGATCATCACCACGGGCGTATCGTGATAGTCTTGCAGCGCCCGCACGCGGCGGCACAGCTCGATCCCGGTCATGCCGGGCATGTCGATGTCCAGCAGCAGGCAGTCGAACTTCTGCCGCGGGTCGCGCAGCAGTGTCATTGCCTCGGCACCGGATTCCACGGTGCGCAGATCCTTGTATCCGATCGCTGTCAGCACATGCTCAAGGAGCATCAGGAAGACGGGATCGTCATCGACGGCCAATATACGCATCGGTGTCATCCTGCATTCATCCTTCTGGTCGGGGCGGGCGCGCGACTCGTGGGGCGGCCACTCAATTTCCGGGCGATTTTCCTTATTAGGGGTGGCGAAAATGGCGAAAATTAGACCTATTGTCGGAACTTCGGCAACGATACCGGGGCAGGAAAAAGGTCCCCGCGCCCGTACTGAAGACCGCCACCGCGCAAGGAGACCCGGCATGACAGAGCTGACCATCACCCGCGAGGACCGAGACAGTCGCCATGGCCGCTGGGTTGCCCGCATCGCCGGGATCGACGCCGAGGGCGAGATCACCTTCACCCGCCGCGGCCCCGGCCGGATCAGCGCCGACCACACCGGCGTGCCGGAGACGATGGCCGGCCATGGCGTGGCTCAGGCGCTCCTGGCACGCATGCTGGAGGATGCAAGGGCCGAGGGGTTCCGGATCATCCCGCTCTGCCCCTTCGTGCGCAAGCAATATGCCCGCCACCCGGAATGGGCAGACCTGTTCACCATCGCACCGGGTGAGGACCCCGCGCCGCTGTAACGGCCCCAAATGCAAAAGCCCCGGGGAAATCCCCGGGGCCTTCGGCATTCTGCAAAAACGGCCTCAGCGGCGACGGTCGCGCCGCGCGCTCATCGGCTGGAACGCCACGCCGACATGGGCCTCGCAATAGGGTTTGCCCGGCAGGCTGGGCAGGCCGCAGAACCAGAAATCATCCGTCGCCGGGTCACCGATCGGCCATTTGCACGTCCGCTCGGTCAGTTCCATCAGCGTAAGCCTGCGCGCGCGCTTTTCCACCTCGCGCACCGAGGCCAGCGCCTCGGGGCTGATCTCATTCTGGCTGGGCTGCGGCGGCAGCGGCTGGCCCGCGGGCACAATCGGCTTGCGCACCGGCAGGGGCGTCACATTCGACGCGGCCGGCGCCGGCCGCTGTTCGGCGGCAGGGCGGGGCGCAGCCGCGGCCGCAGGGGCGGCTTCGGGCCGCGGGGCAGGCGCCGGTTCCACCTTGGGCGCGGCGGCCTGCGCAGGCTCGGCCTTCGGGGCGGACACCGGGGCTGCGGCGGGCGCGGCCTCTGCCGTGCCCTCCTCATCCTCCTTGCCGCCCACACGGTTCGAGAGGCCAAGCCGATGGACCTTCCCGATCACGGCATTGCGGGTTACACCGCCAAGTTCCTTGGCGATCTGGCTGGCCGACTGGCCCTCCACCCACATCCGTTTCAGAAGTTCGACACGTTCGTCCGTCCAGGACATCGAAGGCTCCGCCTCTGCAAAGTAACCGCGCTATCCTAACGGTTGCCGCAGGGGGGGTGCAAGGGCAGCCGGTGCATGACCGGGCATCCCGGCGCAGAAACCGCTTTCCCGAAGCGGGAAATCCGGCTATGGCAGCGCCATGACCAACGCCCCGCATCAGATTCTGCGCGCACGACGCCGATAAGGCGATGGTCCCGGCCTGCCCGGCCGTTTCCGGGCACCCCCCTGTTGACACCTGCAATCGCCCGGCCTTACGGCTAGGCTTCCCCATACGAAGGGTCATTCCATGATTTCCGCCGTCCTGCCGACCTACAACCGTGCCCCCGTCGCCTTTGACCATGGCGAGGGCAGCTGGCTGACCGCTACGGACGGGCGACGCTTCCTCGACCTCGGTTCGGGCATTGCGGTGAACGCGCTTGGCCATTGCCACCCGGAACTGGTGCGGACCCTGACCGAACAGGCGCAGAAGCTCTGGCATGTGTCGAATGTCTATTCGATCCCGGAACAGGAGCGGCTGGCCGCGCTTCTGGTGGAACGCACCTTTGCGGATACCGTCTTCTTCACCAATTCCGGCACCGAAACCGCCGAACTGGCGATCAAGATGGCGCGCAAGTTCCATTATGAGAACGGCCAGCCCGAACGCACCGGCTTCATCGCCTTCGAAGGCGCGTTCCACGGCCGTTCCACCGGCGCCATCGCGGCCGCCGGGTCCGAGAAGATGGTCAAGGGTTTCGGCCCCCTCATGCCCGGCTTCACCACCCTGCCCTGGGGTGACATGGCGGCCCTGCGCGCGGCGCTGACCGATCAGACCTGCGCGGTGATCGTCGAACCCATTCAGGGCGAAGGCGGCATCCGCCCGCTGCCCGATGCCATGCTGAAGGAAATCCGCGCGCTTTGCGATGCGACCGGCACACTCCTGATCCTGGATGAGGTGCAATGCGGCATGGGTCGCACCGGCAAGCTTTTCGCCCATGAATGGAAGGGCGTGACACCCGATGTCATGATGGTGGCCAAGGGCATCGGCGGCGGCTTCCCCTTGGGCGCGGTGCTGGCCACCGAGCGCGCAGCAAAGGGCATGGTCGCGGGCACCCATGGCTCCACCTATGGCGGCAACCCGCTCGGCTGCGCCGTGGGCGCGCGGGTGGTAGAACTGGTCTCGGACCCGGCCTTCCTGGCCGAGGTGGGCCGCAAGGGCGCCCTCCTGCGGCAGGGGCTGGAAGGCCTCGTCGCCAGCCACCCCAAGGTCTTCGAAGAGGTCCGCGGCGAAGGGCTGATGCTGGGCCTGAAATGCCGCCCCGCCCCCGCCGATGTGGTCAAGGCGGGCTATGCGCAGGAGATCCTGACCGTCGCCGCGGCGGACAATGTGCTGCGCCTGCTGCCGGCGCTGAACATCCCCGACGAGGATATCGCCGAGGCGCTGGCCCGCCTTGACCGCACCGCGACCGAGATCGAAAAATCCCTCTGATCATTTTCTGTCCCTAAATATCCCGGGGGTCCGGGGGCTGGCCCCCGGCCTTCGCTCAAAAGCCGTCGGCATCCGAAAAGCGAACGTCATGAACCATTTCCTTGATATCCACAAAACCGACCCCGCCCATCTGCGGTCGATGATCGACACCGCCCATGCGATGAAGGTCGCCCGCAACGGCCGCCCCAAGGGTGCGCCGGACGACGACCAGCCGCTGAAAGGCCGCATGGTCGCGTTGATCTTCGAAAAGCCCTCCACCCGCACGCGCGTGTCCTTTGATGTGGGCGTCCGGCAACTGGGCGGCGAGACGATGGTGCTGTCGGGCAAGGAAATGCAGCTCGGCCATGGCGAGACCATTGCCGATACCGCCCGCGTCCTGTCGCGCTATGTCGACATGATCATGATCCGGACGTTCGAGGAGATGACCCTTCTCGAAATGGCCGAACATGCCACCGTCCCGGTGATCAACGGGCTGACCAACCGCACCCACCCCTGCCAGATCATGGCCGATGTGCTGACCTATGAAGAGCACCGCGGCCCGATCGCCGGGAAAAAGGTGGTCTGGGCGGGCGATGGCAACAATGTCTGCGCCAGCTTCCTGCATGCCGCGGGGCAGTTCGGGTTCGACTTCACCTTCACCGGGCCGGAAACGCTGGATCCGGAAGACAAATTCGTGGCCTTCGCCCGGGAGAAGGGCAGCAAGGTCACGATCCAGCGCGACCCGTTCACCGCGGTCGAAGGTGCCGATCTGGTCGTCACCGACACCTGGGTTTCCATGCATGACCCCGAAAGCGCCAAGGAACGCCGCCACAACCAGCTGCGGCCCTATCAGGTGAACGAGCAGCTGATGAGCCGGGCCAAGCCCGACGCCCTGTTCATGCATTGCCTGCCCGCGCACCGGAATGACGAGGCGACCAGCGCCGTGATGGACGGCCCGCATTCGGTGATCTTCGACGAGGCCGAAAACCGCCTGCACGCCCAGAAGGCGGTGATGCGCTGGTGCCTTGGCCTCTGATCCGGAGAGGAGACATGAAAACCGCGCTTCTGGTCATCGACATGCAGGAGGGTATGGCCCAACGCAGCCGTGCCGGCCGCGAGCGTGCCAATCCGCAGGCCGAAGCGCATACCGCCGGTCTTCTGGCGCTGTTCCGCAGCCGCGGCCTGCCGGTGGTTCATGTCCATCACGACGACCCGGACCCCGGGTCGCCGTTCCGGCGGGACAACCCGCTGGGCGCTCCGATGGCCTGCGCCCGCCCGCTGCCGGACGAACCGGTGTTCTGGAAATCCGGCAGCTCGGCCTTTGCCGGAACCGGGCTGGAGGCCTGGCTGCGGCAGCAGGACATCGGCCGTATCGTGCTGATCGGGGCGGTCGCGGCCTTCTGCGTCACCTCCAGCACCCGCTGGGCCAGCGATCTGGGGTTCGAGGTCATCCTGCCCGGCGATGCGCTGATCGGTTTCGACATTGCCGCCCATGATGGCGGGCGGATCGACGCCGACACCGTGCTGCGGGTCACGCTGTCACTTCTGGGCGCCGATTTCGCCCGGCTGGTGACCGCAGGTCAGGTGGCCACGCTGGTCTGAGCTGGCACCGCCCGCCCGTCGGCCATGGCTGCCCGCCCCGCCAGCGGCATGACCACGATCAGAAGGGTCGCCAGCCCGCCATAGGTGTAGCGGAAGCCCACATGCTCGGCCAGCCAGCCGATCAAGGCGGGCACGACCAGAATGCCCGCATAGCCCAGCATGGTCACCGCCGCCATGGCCGCGCCAGCCCGCTGCCCTGGGTAATTCCCGGCGGCCGAGAACAGGATCGGCACCATATTCGCCACCCCGAGACCCGCCAGCGCAAAGCCCGCAATCGCCACCGGTGCCGTGGGGGCCAAGGCCCCGATCAGCAGCCCCGCCGCGCCGACAAGTCCCGAGGCGCGCAAGGTCGCCACCGCGCCGAACCGGTTGCGGATGCCGTCTCCGGCAAAGCGCACCAGTGCCATCGCCCCCGAGAAGAAGGCAAAGCCCAGACCCGCGGCAAAGGGAGAGGCCGCCAGTTCCTGCCCCAGATAGATGGCCGCCCAGTCCAGCACCGCGCCTTCGGGCACCACGCAGAACAAGGCCATCACTCCCAGAAGCCAGATGCCCGCCTCCCGCGGGAGCAGCCTTGCCCGCGGCGCATCCTGTGTCACGGGATGCGGCGGCTCGCCCCGCAGGAAACGCAGCGCGATCAGGATCGTGGCCAGCATCGCCGCCGAGGTGCTCAGCGCCTGCACCTCGGCCGAGACATGGGCGATCAGCCAGCTGCCCAGAGTGCCGCCCACGAAACCGCCCAGACTCCAGAACCCGTGGGACGAGGACATGATCGCCCGCCCCAGCCGCCGCTCCACCTCGACCGCGTTGGAATTCATCGCCACATCCATGGAGCCGGTGATGCCGCCGAAGGCCGCCATGGCAAGGGCCAGCAGCACGACATTGGGCGCCAGCACCACCAGAGGCAGCATCGGCACCAGCAGGAAGGCAAAGGCCCGCAACACCGGCACGGTGCCGAACCGCCCGATCAGCCGCCCGGCGAACAGCATCGCACCGACCGCGCCGATGCCCAGGCCCAGGATCAGCAGGCCCAGCTGCGCCTCGGTGATGCCATGGCGGGGCAACAGCAGCGGAATCTGCGGCGCCCAGGCCCCCATGGCAAAGCCATTCGCCGTGAACATCGCCGCCACCGCGCGCCGCGCATTCCGCGCTTCCTGACCCGTCATCTGCCTCTCCTGTTTGCGCAAACAGTCCTAGCGCGGCCGCAAAGCGACCGGAAGCCCGCGCGCGTCACATCGGATTTCAGGGCTGAAACAGTCGTCGCAGGGGGCTCTGCCCCCTCGCGCTGGCGCGCTCACCCCCGGGATATTTGGACCAGTATGAATGGGCAAAGGTCTTTCATACTGGTCCAAATATCCCCGCCGGAGGCATCTCCGGCCCGTATCGGGCGCGGCGCTGGTCTTGGCGCCTGCGGCTTGGCATAAGGCGGGGATGATCGCCCTGCCCGTCTCTGCCATCCTGCCCGAACTGCGTGCCGCACTGGCGGCGCGGGGGCTGGCCGTTCTTCAGGCGCCGCCCGGGGCGGGCAAGACCACTGTGGTGCCGCTGGACCTTTTGTCGGCGGGGCTGTTCCCCGGACGCATCGTGATGCTGGAGCCGCGGCGGCTGGCCGCGCGCGCCGCGGCGGAGCGGATGGCCGAGACTTTGGGCGAGCCGGTCGGCCAGCGCGTGGGATACCGCATCCGGGGCGAGGCGAAGGTCTCGACCGCGACCCGGATCGAGGTGGTGACCGAGGGCATCCTGACGCGGATGATCCAGTCCGATGCCGAACTGCCGGGCGTGTCCTGCCTGATCTTCGACGAATTCCACGAACGCTCGCTCTTCGCGGATCTGGGGCTGGCGCTGGCTTTGGAGGTGCGGGCGGCGCTGCGGCCCGATCTGGCGCTGGTCGTGATGTCGGCCACGCTGGATGCGGCACCGGTGGCCGCGCTGATGGGCGATGCGCCGATGATCACCGCCGAGGGCCGCGCCTTTCCGGTCGAGACCCGCTGGCTGCCGCGGCCTGTGGACGCTTCGCTGCGCTATGAGGCGGCGGTGGCGGGCCTTGTGCGGCAGGCTCTGGAGGAGACCGAGGGCGGCGTTCTGGTCTTCCTGCCCGGCGAGCGCGAGATCCGGCGGGTGGAACAGGCCCTGTCAGGCATCCCCGGCCTTGCGCTGCGCCCCCTGTTCGGGGCGATGGATTTCGCGGCGCAACGCGCGGCGCTGGCGCCCGCGGAGGGGCGCAAGGTGGTGCTGGCGACCTCCATCGCCGAAACCTCGCTGACCCTGCCGGATATCCGGGTGGTGGTGGATGGCGGGCGGGCGCGGCGGGCGCGGTTCGACCCGGCCTCCGGCATGTCGCGGCTGGTGACGGAGCGGGTCACGAAGGCGGAGGCCGAGCAGCGCCGTGGCCGCGCGGGCCGGGTGGCCGAGGGAATCTGCTACCGGCTCTGGACCCGCGGCGAAGAAGGGGGCCTTGCCGCCTTTCCTCCGGCCGAGATCGAGGCCGCCGATCTGGCGCCCCTTGCGCTGGAACTGGCGCAATGGGGGTCTGATGCGCTCCCGTTCCTGACGCCGCCGCATCCAGGCACTTTGGCCGAGGCGCGGGCGCTGCTGGCGGGCCTCGGCGCATTGGACGGCCACGGGATCACCGCGCATGGGCGACAGCTGGCCGCTTTGCCGCTGCACCCGCGGCTGGCGCATATGCTGGCCGTGGCGGGACCTTCCGCTGCGCCTCTGGCGGCCCTGCTGGAGGAGCGCGATCCGCTGCGGGGCGCCGGTCCGGATCTTGGCCTGCGGCTGCGCGCCATCGACCGTCCGCCGGCGGAGGCGAACCGGGCGGTGATCGAGCGCATAAGGGCCGAGGCGAAACGGCTGGCGCGGGCCGTCCCTTCAGGCACCGCCACGGGGCTGAGCACGGCACAGATGGCGGCGCTGGCTTACCCGGACCGCGTGGGCCTGCGCCGCAAGGGGGACGCGCCGCGCTATCTGCTGTCCGGTGGCAAGGGCGCGGTGGTGGCCGAGGGCACGGCCCTGGCCAGGGCCCGGCTGATCGTCGCCACCGATCTGGACGGCGACCCGCGCGAGGCGCAGGTCCGGCAGGGCATCGAGATTTCCGAAGAAGAGCTGCGCGCCGTGCATGGCGACGCGATCCGCTGGACCGAAGCGGTGGCGTGGGACCGGCGCGAGGGGCGGATCAGCGCCCGGCGGCAGGAGATGTTCGGCGCCCTGCCGCTGGCTGACCGCGCATGGCCCGATGCCCCGCCCGAGGCGCTGGCCCGTGCCGCGCTGGAAGGGTTGCGCACCCTTGGCCTGCCATGGACACCTGCCGCCCGTCGGCTGCGCGCCCGCATCGCGCTGACCCGGGCCGAGGACTGGCCCGAGGTGACGAATGAGGCGCTGCTGGCGGGCGACTGGCTGCTGCCGCATCTGACCGGGCGGCGGAGCGAGGCGGAGCTGCGCGCGCTGGACCTGTCCGAGCCGCTGAAGGCCTATCTGGGCTGGAACCGCATGGCCGAGGTGGACCGGCTGGCGCCTGCGGCCTTTGTCACGCCTTTGGGCCGGGCGGTGCCCATCGACTATGACGGCGATCACCCCTCCATCTCGGTCCGGTTGCAGGAGATGTTCGGCGTCACCCGCCATCCGGTGGTGGGCCAGAACCGCCTGCCCTTGCGGGTGACGCTGCTGTCCCCCGCGCAGCGCCCGGTGCAGGTCACGCTGGACATCCCGCGGTTCTGGGCCACCTCTTACGCCGATGTGCGCAAGGACATGCGCGGCCAGTATCCCCGCCACCCCTGGCCCGAAGACCCGACCGAGGCCGAGCCTACGCTGCGTGCAAAGCCGCGTGGCACCTGACGCCCCTACCCATGACGCCCGCGAATCGCTATATGCGCGGCCATGTCCCAGAACCCGCCACTCCTCCGCCCCGATCTTGCCCGCGCCACCGTGCCCGACACGCCCCGGCGCGAGGGCCAGCCGACCATCGGCATGGTCAGCCTTGGCTGCCCCAAGGCGCTGGTGGACAGCGAACGCATCCTGACCCGGCTCCGGGCCGAGGGTTATGCGATCAGCCCCGATTACACCGGCGCCGATGCGGTGATCGTGAACACCTGCGGCTTCCTCGACAGCGCCAAGGCCGAAAGCCTTGAGGCGATTGGCGAGGCGTTGCGGGAAAACGGCCGCGTGATCGTCACCGGCTGTCTGGGGGCGGAGCCGGAATATATCACCGGCGCGCATCCGAAGGTGATGGCCGTCACCGGGCCGCATCAATACGAATCCGTGCTGGATGCCGTGCACAGCGCCGTGCCGCCCGCGCCCGATCCGTTCATTGACCTGTTGCCCGCCAGCAGCGTCAGCCTGACCCCGCGGCATTACAGCTATCTGAAGATCTCGGAAGGCTGTGATCACAAGTGCAAATTCTGCATCATCCCCGACATGCGCGGCAAACTGCAGTCGCGCCCGCACAAGGCGGTGATGCGCGAGGCGGAGAAGTTGGTTCAGGCCGGGGTGAAGGAGCTGTTGGTCATTTCGCAGGACACCAGCGCCTATGGCGTGGACTGGAAGGACCGCGACACCAAATTCCCGATCCTGCCCCTGGCGCGTGATCTGGGGTCCTTGGGTGCGTGGGTGCGGATGCATTACGTCTACCCCTACCCGCATGTGCGCGAGCTGATCCCGGCGATGGCCGAGGGGCTGGTGCTGCCCTATCTGGACATTCCGTTCCAGCACGCCCACCCCGACACCTTGCGCCGGATGGCCCGGCCCGCGGCGGCCGCCCGCACGCTGGA
The DNA here is from genome assembly GCF_049445895.1 of Neotabrizicola sp. VNH66. Classification (NCBI taxonomy): domain Bacteria; kingdom Pseudomonadati; phylum Pseudomonadota; class Alphaproteobacteria; order Rhodobacterales; family Paracoccaceae; genus Neotabrizicola; species Neotabrizicola sp. VNH66. The sequence goes on along the minus strand of NZ_JBMSDW010000003.1, from coordinate 133,049 downwards.
TGAAATCGCCGCATGGCGCCGCGATTGCCCGGATATCGTCCTGCGATCGACCTTCATCGTGGGCTATCCCGGTGAAACGGAAGAGGAATTCCAGACCCTGCTGGACTGGCTGGATGAGGCGCAGCTGGACCGGGTGGGTGCGTTCAAATACGAAAACGTCAAGGGCGCGCGGTCCAACGCCCTGCCCGACCATGTGCCGGAAGAGGTGAAGGAAGAGCGTTACGCCCGCTTCATGGAGCGCGCGCAAGCGATTTCCGAGGCGAAGCTGGCCGCCAAGGTGGGCAGCCGTATCGAGGTGATCGTGGATGAGGTGGACGCAGACGGCGCCACCTGCCGCACCAAGGCCGATGCGCCGGAGATCGACGGCAACCTGTTCATCGACGAAGGTTTTGACGACCTGAAACCGGGCGACATCGTCACGGTGGAGGTGGACGAGGCCGGGGAATATGACCTCTGGGGGCGGCTGGCGTGAGCCACGGGCTGCCGCAGCTGACCTTCGTCACCGGCGGCGCGCGATCCGGCAAGTCGCGTTTTGCCGAAGGGCTGGCCCGCGCTTCTGGCCTGCCGCGCCGCTACATCGCCACCGCGCAGGCCTTCGATGCCGAGATGGAAGACCGCATCGCCCGCCACAAGGCCGACCGCGGCACGGATTGGCAGACGCTGGAGGCGCCGCATGACCTTGGCCCCGCGCTGGCGGACGGCGCCGGGGCGGTCACGCTGGTCGATTGCGCGACGCTGTGGCTGACCAACCGGATGCTGGCGGGCGACGATCTGGCGCAGGCTACAGAGGGACTCCTCGCTGCGCTCCTTGCCGCGCCCGGCCCGGTGATCGTGGTCTCGAACGAGGTGGGCTGGTCCATCGTTCCGGAAAACGCGCTTGCCCGCACCTTCCGCGATGAACAGGGGCGGCTGAACCAGCGGCTGGCCGCGGCCTCTGGGTTGGCGGTGGCGGTGATCGCGGGGCTGCCCTTGGTGTTGAAAGGCACCCTGCCATGAGCCGGCTTTGGCTCGTGCGTCATGGCCCGACCCATGCCAAAGGCATCGTCGGCTGGACCGACCTTCCCGCCGATCTGTCCGACACCGCCGCCCTCGCGCGGCTGAACGCGCATCTGCCGCAGGTGCCGGTGATTTCCTCGGACCTCAGCCGCGCGGTGGCCACCGCCGATGCCCTTGCCCCCCGCCCGCGTCTGCCGCACGATCCCGCGCTGCGCGAGCTGAACTTCGGCCGCTGGGAAATGCGCAGCTATCCTGAGATCGAGGCCGAAAGCCCCGAGCTGGCCCGCGCTTTCTGGGACCCGCCCGGATCCGTCCGCGCGCCCGGCGGCGAAAGCTGGGATGAGATGGTCGCCCGTGTCAGCCCCGCCCTGCACCGCATCGCCGCCGCCCGGGCAGAGACCATCGTCGTCGCCCATTTCGGCGTGATCGTCGCCGCGATCCAGCTGGCGGGCCGGATGGACCCGGTCGAGGCGACGGGCCACCGGATCGAAAACCTTTCCGTCACCTGTCTGGACCTTGGCCCCCACCCCGCGGTGCATGGAATCAATCACATTCCGTGATGGAACCCGCCACGAAACGGCATTTCCCCCGCGCTGCGCAGCGCCCTAATCTGCGCCGCAGAAACGGAGTGTTCCATGACCTATGACCTTGTGATCGGCGACCGCGGTTATTCCAGCTGGTCCCTGCGCGGCTGGCTGTTGTTCGATGCCTTCGGGATTCCGGTCCGCACCCATTCCGCCCGGCTTTACACCGATGAACTGCCGAAGCTTCTGGCCGACGGCTTCTTCCCCGGTCGCACCGCCCCCACGATGCGCACGCCCGACGGCGTGGTGGTGCCCGAAACCATCGCCATTGCCGAGGAACTGGCCAGCCGCCACCCGGAGGCCGGAATCTGGCCCGCCGATCCCAAAGCCCGCGCCACCGCCCGGGTTCTGGCAGCCGAGATGCATGCGGGGTTCACTGCCCTCCGCAGCCATTGCCCGATGAACCTGCGCGTCAGCTATACCGATTGCGCGCCCCCGGATGAGGTGCTGGCCGATCTGGAAAGGCTGCAGGTCCTGTGGGCCTGGGCGCGGCAGGTGACCGGGGCCAAAGGCCCGTGGCTTTGCGGCGATTATTCGGCGGCGGATGCGTTCTTTGCCCCGGTGGCGACGCGGATCGCCACCTATAACCTGCCCGTGGGCGCCGCCGCGCTGGCCTATGTGAACGCCCATCTGGCGCATCCCTCCTTCCGCCGCTGGCGGGCGATGGGGCTGGTGGACGGCGCGGATCAGCCGTTCTACCGCCGCGACTATCCTCGGCGAGACTGGCCCGGTCCGGTGACGCTGGCCGCGCGTGCCGTGACGGGGACCGAGGCGGAAAACAGGGCCTGCCCCTATTCCGGCAAGCCCGTCACCCATGTGCTGGAACTGGCGGGCCGCCGCTTCGGCTTCTGCAACGCCTTTTGCCGCGACAAGACCGTGGCCGACCCCGAGGCCTGGCCGAAGTTCATGGCAATTTACCGCTAGGCCTGCGCCCCGCCGGCAAGGTGCCTCCGGCGGGGATATTTGGACAAAGTGGATTGCAGGCGCGGTTCAGACCCCCTGCCCTTAACCAATCCCTAACCATTCGCCGCCTACGTTAACGAAGATGAACGGAGGCGGCGAATGGTGGCGCGGGCCTATACGGTGGCCTTCGAAGGGGTCGAGGCCCGCATGGTTGAGGTGCAATGCGCGCTTTCGACCGGGTCGCCCGCGTTCAATCTGGTGGGCCTGCCGGACAAGGCCGTCAGCGAGGCGAAGGAACGGGTCCGCACCGCCCTGCAGGCCCTGTCCATCGCCCTGCCCGCCCGGCGGATCACAGTGAACCTCTCCCCCGCCGATCTGCCGAAGGAGGGCAGCCATTTCGACCTGCCGATCGCGCTGTCGTTGCTGGCCGCGCTGGAGATCGTGCCCAAGGATGAGGTGGAACATACCGTTGCGCTTGGGGAATTGTCGCTGGACGGGCGGCTGGTGCCGGTCGCAGGCGCCCTGCCCGCCGCCATGGCCGCGGCCGAGGCGGATTGCGCCCTCCTTTGCCCGCGCGCCTGCGGGGCCGAGGCGGCCTGGGTCGGCGCGACCGAGGTGCTGGCCGCCGGGTCCCTGGCCGAGGTGGTGCGGCATTATACCGGGCAGGCCCCGCTGCCCCCCGCCACCGCGGGAGAGGTGACGGCCCGGCCCGGCGCGCAGGACCTGCGCGAGGTGAAGGGGCAGGAACGCGCGAAGCGCGCACTGGAGATTGCAGCGGCCGGGCGGCATCATCTGTTCATGGTGGGCACGCCCGGTTCGGGCAAGTCGATGCTGGCGGCGCGGCTGCCGGGCATCCTGCCGCCCTTGTCGCCGGTGGAGGCGCTGGAAACCTCGATGATCCATTCGCTGGCCGGGCTGCTGAACGAGGGCGGGATTTCCCGGCAGCGCCCGTTTCAGGACCCGCATCACACCGCCTCGGTCCCCGCGCTGGTGGGCGGTGGCAAGGGGGCGAAGCCGGGGCAGATCTCGCTGGCCCATAACGGGGTGCTGTTTCTGGACGAATTCCCCGAATTCCCCCGGGCCGTGCTGGAAACCCTGCGCCAGCCGCTGGAGACCGGAGAGGTGGTGGTGGCGCGCGCCGCGGCCCATGTCCGCTATCCCTGCCGGTTCCTGCTGGTGGCGGCGGCCAATCCCTGCCGCTGCGGTTACCTGACCGATCCGGAGCGGGCCTGCGGCCGGGCGCCCACCTGCGGCGAAGATTACCTTGGCCGGATTTCCGGCCCGCTGATGGACCGGTTCGACCTGCGGGTCGAGGTGCCGCCCGTGGCCTATGCCGATCTGGACCTGCCCGCGACCGGAGAGCGTTCGGACGTCATTGCCGCGCGGGTGGCGGCGGCCCGTGCCATTCAGGCCGACCGCTTCCCCGAGGCGCCGCACCGCACCAATGCGGACCTTCAGGGCGAGGCTCTGGAGCATTTCGCCGGGCCAGATGCCGAAGGTCGGGCGCTGATCTCGCGCGTGGCGGAACGGATAGGGCTGTCGGCACGCGGCTATCACCGGGTGCTGCGGGTGGCCCGCACCATCGCCGATCTGGCCGGGGCCGAGGCAGTGCGGAAGGAGCATCTGGCCGAAGCGATCAGCTTTCGCCTGACCACAGGCCTGCGGCCCTGAGGGGATGACCTTGGCCAGCCGGCGGGCGGCGATCCATGGCGCTCCACAATCCTTTGGCGATCCGCGCGGAGAGGTCTGGCGGAGAGGCCTGGCCGGAGAGCGATCAAGCCGGCCGGACACCTGCTCCTGCGTCTGCCAAGGCCGGCCGCAAGACCGGCTTCCGGCCCGGCGCTTGTGCCGCCTGACCCTCAGCCGGCGCGTTTCGCCTCGATCACTTCCCAGATCCGCGCCGCGGCATTGGTGCCGTCGAACCGCTCCAGCTCCTGAATCCCGGTGGGCGAGGTCACGTTGATCTCGGTCAGCCAGTCGCCGATCACGTCGATGCCGACGAAGACCTGTCCCTTTTCCTTCAGAACCGGGCCGATGGTGCGGCAGATTTCCAGATCGCGCTCGGTCAGGCCGATCTTCTCGGGGCGGCCGCCGACATGCATGTTGGACCGGGTCTCCCCCGCCTGTGGCACCCGGTTGATGGCGCCGACCGACTCTCCATCCACCAGAATCACCCGCTTGTCGCCCTTGGCCACGTCGGGCAGGAATTTCTGCACGATCATCGGCTCCCGGCTCATCCCGGTGAAGAGTTCGTGCAGAGAGGCGAGGTTGCGGTCGTTCGGATCCAGCCGGAACACCCCCGCGCCGCCATTGCCATAGAGCGGCTTCAGGATGATATCGCCATGTTTTGCCTTGAAGGCGCGGATCGTGGCCAGATCGCGGGCAATCGCCGTGGGCGGCGTCAGCTGCGGGAAGCGCAGGACGAGGAGTTTTTCCGGGTAGTTCCGGACCCAGAACGGGTCGTTCACCACCAGCGTTTTAGGATGGATCAGCTCCAGCAGATGGGTCGTGGTGATATAGCCCATGTCAAAGGGCGGGTCCTGCCGCAGCCAGACCACGTCGAAATCCGCCAGATCGACCTCGGTCTCCGGCCCGTAGGTGACGTGATTGCCCTGCTCACGCCGCAGCTCGATCGGGAAGCCGCGTGCGATCACCCTGCCTTCCACAAAGGCCAGCTTGTCGGGCGTGTAGAAGAACAGCGAATGGCCGCGGGCCTGCGCCTCCAGCGCGATGCGGAACGTCGAATCGGCGTTGATATTGACCGACCCGATCGGGTCCATCTGCAGGGCGACCTTCAGCGTCATGGGGCAACTCCGTTCTGACCGCCCCTTGATGGCGCAAAGGCCGGGCCGATGCAAACCGGCTACATCACGAAAAAGGCATCCTCCACCACTTCGATCTGGCCGGACTGATCGACCAGCGCAAGGTGATAGGCGCGTTCGGTGAAGGGCTGGCCCAGCACCCGGTCCACATATTCGTCCGAGGCGCCGTGGATCCGCAGCACCTGCGCCCGGCCCAGCCGTTCCGCGGCAAGCGCATGGGTCCGCGCCTGTTTCACTTCGACAAAGGTGACGCCGGTTTCCGACAGGAAGATCAGGTCGATTTCGCCGGAAAAGCCGCGCCAGCGCCGGTCGGCCAGCCGGTAGCCCCGCGCTGCATAATGGCGTTCCACCCCGGTTTCCGCGGCAGCGCCGGACAGATGCGCCCGCCGCCCACGCGTTTCGCGCCGGGCCCCGTCATCCGCCAGAAAATCGAGTGCCATGTGCCCCCCGGGGATCGTCAGCTGCGGCCAAGTGTCAGCGCCATCTGATAGGCCAGTTTGCGCGGAATCCCCAAAGTCTGCGACACAAAAGCTGCTGCATCCTTAACGCTCATGCTCTCCAGCGCATTTTTCAGCGCCTGTTCCACGCTTTCGGCGCTGGCCTCCTGCGGGGCGGCCCGGTCCACGACCAGCACATATTCGCCGCGCGGCTCGCGTGTTTCATATAGTTCCGCCAGCGCCGACAGGCTGTCGCGGATCACCTCCTCATGGCGTTTGGTCAGCTCGCGGCACAGCGCGGCGCGGCGGTCGCCGCCCAGAACCGCGGCGAGATCGGCCAGCGTCCGCGCCACGCGATGCGGCGATTCGTAAAGGATCAGCGTGGCCTGCACCGGGGCGAAGTCTTCCAGAAACCGCTTCCGCTCTCCCGCCGCGGCGGGGGGGAAGCCTGCGAACAGAAACCGGTCGGCCGGCAGCCCCGCCACCGTCAGCGCCGCCAGCACGGCAGACGGCCCGGGCGCGGCCAGCACCGGATGCCCGGCCTCGGCCGCGGCACGCGCCAGAATGAACCCGGGGTCCGAGACCAGCGGCGTGCCCGCCTCGGAGGCATAGGCCACGCTCTGCCCCGCTTCCAGCGCCGCCAGCACCCGGGGCACCGCGCCCTGTTCGTTGTGGTCATGCACCGCCAGCAGGGGCCGCTTGTTCAGCGCGATGCCATGGATTTCCATCAGGTGCCGCAGGGTGCGGGTGTCCTCGGCCGCCAGCACATCGGCGCCTGCCAGCAGATCCAGCGCGCGCAGCGTGATGTCGCGCGCCGCCCCGATGGGTGTCGAGACCAGATGCAGCCCGGGCGCCACGGCACCGGCTGCGGGGCGGAAGGGGGCCGATCCGCTCATCCCCGGTGCCGCGCCAAGTTTACTTCGGCCCCGGAAGCCTTTAACCTGCCCAAACCGTCTGCGCCTTTCCGATCCGTGAGGGAGTTTCATGTTGTCTCTAATCCGCACGGCCCGCAAGGCCCTGAGCCGAATCGCCACCGTTGGTGCCCTGATGCTGGCCGCGGCTTGCGTGCCCGCAGGCCAGCCCTCCGGTGGCGGCGGATCGCCAAGCCGCTCCGGCGCGGTCAAGGTCGCGCTGCTGGTGCCCGGCGGATCTGGCAATGCCAGCGATCAGGTGCTGGCGGACAGCCTTGTGAATGCGGCGAATCTGGCGATTGCCGATCTTTCCGGCGTGTCGATCGAGCTGAAGGTCTATCAGACCGGCGCCAACCCCGGTCAGGCGCAGGCCATGGCCCTGCGCGCGGCCGACGAAGGGGCCGAGATCATTCTGGGGCCGGTCTTCGCGCAGGAGTCGAATGCCGCAGGCGTCGCCATGGCAAGCCGCGGAATCAATGTGCTGGCCTTCTCGAACAACCCCGACATCGCCGGCGGCAATGTCTTTGTTCTGGGGCCGACCTTCGACAATACCGCGCGCCGGCTGGCAGGTTATGCCGTCCGCACCGGCAAGACCCGGATCATGATCGTGCATGAGCGCAACACGGTAGGCGATCTGGGCAAGGCCGCCATCCAGCGCGGCGTCGCCGCGGCCGGGGGTAGCGTCGTCGCCGTCTCCTCCTACGAATTCAGCCAGGCCGGCATCGCCTCCGCCGCGCCGGGCATCGTGAAGACCGCACGCGACACCGGCGCGAATGCCATGTTCCTGACCGCCGACACCGCGGGTGCCCTGCCGCTTTTGTCCCAGCTTCTGCTTGAGAACGGTGCCACACCGGCCACGACCCGGTTCATCGGGCTGACCCGCTGGGACGTGCTCCCCCAGACCCTTGGCCTGCCGGGGGTTCAGGGCGGCTGGTTCGCTTTGCCGGATCCCAACCTTTATGCCCAGTTCCAAAGCCGTTATCAGGCTGCCTTTGGCCAGCCGCCCCATCCGATCGCCGGACTGGCCTATGACGGAATCGCCGCCATCGGCGCGCTGGCCCGGCAGGGCCGTGACCTGTCGGCGGGCGCCCTGACCCAGAGCGCGGGCTTCGTCGGCGTCTCGGGCATCTTCCGTCTGCGCACGGACGGCACCAATGACCGCGGCCTTGCCGTGGCCGAAATCCGCAACAATCAGGTCGTCGTGATTGACCCCGCTCCCCGCAGCTTCTCCGGCGCCGGCCTCTGATACGGGCCGCGCCACCGCCACCGGCCCCCAGACCATGCCCGATTCCGGCGCCGATCTGCCCGCCGAACCTCTGCTGCTTCCGGCGGCAGAGATCGTCGATGCCAATGCGCTGGCTGCCACCATTCTGGCCGAGATCGCCGGAGAGACCGATCCCCGGGCCGCGCGCAGCATTGCGGTCCGCCATCTGACCGAAGCGAAGGCCCGCGGCAATGCGGCCCTTGCCGCGGCCTTTGCGGCCCATCCCCGGGCGGCCCGCGCATTGGTCACCGCGCAGGCCCATCTGACCGACGGCCTGGTCATCAGCGCCTTCGCCGTCGCGCGCAGCCTGCATCCGCTTCCGAACCCGACCGAAGGCGAACGGATCTGCGTCATCGCCGTGGGTGGCTATGGCCGGGCCGAGATGGCGCCGCAATCCGATGTGGACCTGCTGTTCCTGACGCCTTGGAAGATCACCGCCTGGGCGGAAAGCGTCATCGAATCCCTGCTCTATATGCTCTGGGATCTGAAGCTGAAGGTCGGCCATTCCAGCCGCACCGTGCGCGATTGCCTGCGTCTGGGACGCGAGGACATCACCATCCGCACCGCTTTGCTGGAGCACCGCTTCATCACCGGCGACCGGGCGCTGGCGCAGGAACTGGCCGAGAAGCTGTGGACCGAACTTTTCCGCAGCACAGGGCCGGAGTTCATCGAGGCGAAGCTGGCCGAACGGGCCGAGCGGCATAAACGGCAGGGTGGCCAGCGCTATGTGCTGGAGCCCAACGTCAAAGAGGGCAAGGGCGGACTGCGCGACCTGCAGACGCTTTACTGGATCGGCAAATACCTGAACCGGGTGCCACGCGCCGCTGGCCTTGTGCAGGCGGGCCTGTTCCGGCAGGAGGAATATGAGACCTTCCGTAATGCCGAAGACTTCCTCTGGGCTGTGCGCAGCCATCTGCATTACATCGCGGGCCGCCCCACGGACCAGCTGACCTTTGACCTGCAACCCGAAGTCGCCGCCCGCATGGGCTATGCCGACAGCGGCGGGCGCCGGGCGGTGGAAATCTTCATGCAGGATTATTTCCGCCACGCCACCCGCGTGGGCGAGCTGACCCGCGTCTTCCTGACCGAACTGGAGGCCCGCCACGCCAAGCGCGAAGCCTCGCTGACCGGCATGTTCAAGCTGCGCAAGCGGGTGAAATCGGGCTATACGCTGGTGCAGGGCCGCATCGACCTGCGCGACCCGAAGGATTTTCTCAGGAACAAGCTGAACCTGCTGCGGGTGTTCGAGGAAGGCCTGCGCACCGGATATCTGCTGCATCCCAATGTCATGCGTCTGGTCGCGGCCAATCTGGACCGCATCGACGACGACATGCGCGAAGACCCGGAGGCGGCGCGGATCTTCCTGGACCTGCTGCTGAAGCACGGCAACCCGGAACGCAGCTTGCGCCGGATGAACGAACTGGGCGTCCTCTCCGCCTTCATCCCCGAGTTCGAGCCGATCGTGGCGATGATGCAGTTCAACGTCTATCACCATTACACGGTGGACGAGCACATCATCCAATGCATCTCGACCCTCGCCCAGATCGAGCGTGAGGAACTGCGGGAAGAACTGCCGCTGTCATCGGAAATCCTGAAGGCGGGGGTGAACCGCAAGGTTCTGTATGTGGCGCTTCTGCTGCATGACATCGGCAAGGGCCGACCCGAGGATCATTCGATCCTGGGCGCACAGATCGCGCGCCGGGTGGCCCCGCGGCTTGGGCTGACGGACGAGGAATGCGAGACGGTGGAATGGCTGGTCCGCCATCACCTGCTGATGTCCGACATGGCGCAGAAGCGCGATATCGGCGATCCGCGCACGGTGCGGGATTTCGCCAAGGCGGTGAAGACGAGAAAGCGGTTGGACCTGCTGACCGTGCTGACGGTCTGCGACATCCGCGGCGTGGGTCCGGGCACATGGAACAACTGGAAAGCCGCGCTGCTGCGCCAGCTGCACCGCGTGACGGCGGCGGCGCTGGAAGGCGGGCTGGAAGGTGTCAACCGCGAGAACCGCGAGGATGAGGCCAAGCGCGCGCTGCGCGAAAAGCTGACCAGCTGGGAGAGCCGGGACCTGCGGGCGGAACTGTCCCGGCATTATGCCCCCTACTGGCAGGGCCTGCCGACCGAGACGCATCTGGTCTTTGCCTTGCTGTTGCAGGGCATCGGCGACAATGAAATCCGCATCGACCTGCACCCCGACCCCGACCGCGACGCGACGCGCGCCTGTTTCGCGCTGGCCGATCATCCCGGCATCTTCTCGCGCCTTTCCGGCGCGCTGGCGCTGGTCGGCGCCAATGTGCGGGACGCGCGGACCTATACGTCGAAGGACGGCTATGCCACCGCGGTGTTCTGGATTCAGGACGCCGAGGGCAAACCCTATGAGACTTCGAAGCTCCTCCGCCTGCGGCAGATGATCGGCAAGACGCTGCGTGGCGAAGTGGTCGCGCGCGAGGCGCTGAAGGACCGCGACCGCGTGAAGAAACGCGAACGCGAGTTCCGCTTCCCCACCCATGTCATGTTCGACAACGAAGGGTCGGACATCTACACGATCATCGAGGTGGACACCCGCGACCGGCCCGGCCTTCTCTATGACCTGACGCGGACGCTGGCGAACAACAACATCTCCATCGTCTCGGCCGTGATCGCCACCTATGGCGCGCAGGTGGTGGATACGTTCTACGTCAAGGACATGTTCGGCCTGAAGCTGCACCAGAAATCCAAGCAGGACAGTCTGGAGCGCAAACTGCGTCAGGCCATCATCGAAGGCGCGGAGCGGGCGCAGGCATGAACGGGCCGCGGGCGCGCGCCAGAGGAAAGCACAGGGCATGAAACCGATCCGGCTGGTCTCGGGCTTTCTGACGGTGGGGATGTGGACGCTTCTGTCGCGCATCGTGGGCTTTGTCCGTGACGCGATGGTCGCCGCATGGCTCGGCTCCGGCCCGGTGGCCGAGGCGTTCTATATCGCGCAAAGCCTGCCCAACATGTTCCGCCGCTTCTTTGCCGAAGGCGCCTTCAATCTGGCCTTCGTGCCGATGTTCGCCAAAAAGCTTGAGGCGGAGGAAGATGCCGAAGGTTTCGCCCGCGATGCCTATTGGTTCATGGCGGCGTTCCTGAGCGTGTTTTCCGTCTTCGGCCATTTCATCATGCCCGCGCTGGTTCTGGCCATGGCGGCGGGCTTTGCCGGGGATGAGCGGTTCGATATCGCCGTCACGCTTGGCCGCATCTGCTTTCCCTATATCCTCTTCATCTCGCTGACGGCGCTTTTGTCGGGCGTGCTGAATGCCATGGGCCGGTTTCTGGCCACGGCGGTGGCGCCCGTCCTGATGAATGTCTTCCTCGTCATCTCTATGTTCGCGGCCGACTGGTTCGGCTGGAACGTGGGTGAGGTGCTGGCCTGGACCGTGACGCTGTCCGGGGCGCTGCAACTGCTGTTCGTCTGGGGCGTGCTGCGGATGCAGGGCTTCCGTATTCCCTTTCGCCGCCCCCGCCTGACGCCGGAACTGAAACGGCTGTTCCTGATCGCCGCACCTGCAGTGCTGGCCGGCGGCGTGGTGCAGATCAACCTGATCGTGGGCCGCCAGGTCGCCAGCTTCACCGAAGGGGCGGTGGCCTGGCTGTACAACGCGGACCGCCTCTATCAGCTGCCCTTGGGCGTGGTGGGCATCGCCATCGGCGTGGTGCTGCTGCCGGACCTGTCGCGCCGGTTGCGGGCGGGCGATGCCGAGGGCGGACGCACCAGTTTCAACCGCGGGGCTGAATTCGCGCTGTTCCTGACCGTGCCCGCCGCCGTGGCGCTGGCCGTGATCGCGCTGCCGATCATCACCGTGCTGTTCGAGCGCGGCGCCTATACCGCGCAGGACAGCGCGATGACCGCGCCCGCGCTGGCGATCTATGCGCTAGGCCTGCCCGCCTTCGTGCTGCACAAGGTTCTGCAGCCATTGTTCTATGCGCGCGAGGATACCCGGCGCCCGTTCAACTATGCCGTGGTGTCGATGGTGGTGAATGCTGTCGTGGCCTTCGGGCTGATGCCCTTCACCGGCTATCTGGCCGCCGCGCTGGCGACCACCCTTTCCAGCTGGGTCATGGTCTGGCAGCTCTGGCGCGGCACCCGCAGCATGGGCGAGGCGGCGGCACTGGATGACCGCTTCCTTTACCGCAGCCAGCGCATCCTTTTGTCCTCAGGCGTGATGGCCGCGGTTCTCTGGGGCCTTGTCTGGCTGATGGGGGCCGCCAGCACGCGGCCGCTGCCGCTTCTGCTGCTGATCGTGGCGGGGGCCGGGTCCTATTTCGCCGCAGCCGCAGTCACGGGCGCGATGAGACCGGCCGAGATCAAAGGCTTTCTGCGCCGCCGCCCGGCCGCAAAGGACTAACGGCTGCGCAGCCGTTCCCGCACCCGTGACAGACCACCGGGGCTGACCACGAAGGACAGAAGGAAGCCGGTGGCAAAGCCCGCAAGCTCGGCCACCCAGACATATCCGCCGCCGAACAGAAGCGCGAAGAGAAGCTGCGTGCCCAGAAGAAAGCCGATCAGGGTAAAGGCCCGGAACTGGCTGCTGCCCGTCCCGGCAAGCCGCACCCAGATCAGGAAGGTGAAGGCCCCGATCAGCCCGTAATCCGCCGGAAACGCGCCCATCAGGGGCGCCCGTTCAGCAGGCAGCGCCACGGCATAGACCAGCGCGCCGACAAATGCCGACCCCGCCCAGATCACCAGCACCGCCCACCAGCGGAACAGCTCTGCCACCATCTTTCCCAGGGCCAGCAGGATGACCACGGCAAAGATCGTGCTGGTCGTCGTCGGATGGACGAAAAGATAGGTCAGCATCCGCCACGGCTCATAGGGCAGCCAGCGGCCATCCCCCCAGGCCACCTGCAGGAACTGCGGGCTGAAGGCGAAATCCTGCACCGCCTGCAGCCGCCAGCCGATCCCTGAATCGCCCCCGGCCAGCCCGCTTTCGCCAAGGGCCAGCACCACCTCCATCGCGATCAGCGGCAGGGTCAGCGCCCAGACGATCCACGGCAGCGGGTTCAGCGGAGAGGGATCGGATCGGTTCTGCATGCCTGCCTTCTGTCCTGGGTCCAAGCGGGGCCGTTGACGCCCCCTCCCCCATGGCTTACGCCGTGCGGGTTGCATTTTCCAGCCGGAGCGAGACCATGTCCGCAGAAGCAACGGCGGTCCAAACGCCGAAAGCCTTCAAACCCCGCATCTTCTCGGGCATCCAGCCTTCGGGTGGCCTGACGCTTGGCAATTATCTGGGCGCGCTGAAGCGGTTTGTCGAAAAGCAGAACGAGGGGATCGAGACGATCTATTGCCTCGTCGATCTGCATGCGATCACCGTCTGGCAGGACCCCGAAAAGCTGCGCCACCAGACGCGCGAAGCGGCGGCCGCCTTCATCGCGGCGGGGATCGACCCTGCCCGCTCAATCCTGTTCAACCAGAGCCAAGTCTCGGGCCATGCCGAACTGGCATGGATTTTCAACTGCATCGCCCGCATCGGCTGGATGTACCGGATGACGCAGTTCAAGGACAAGACGGCGGGCAAGAACGCCGAGAACTCGTCCCTTGGCCTGCTGGCCTATCCGTCGCTGATGGCGGCGGACATTCTTCTCTATCACGCGACCCACGTGCCCGTGGGCGAGGATCAGAAGCAGCATCTGGAACTGACCCGCGACATCGCGATCAAGTTCAACCATGACTACAAGACCGATTTCTTCCCGGTGACCGAGCCGGTGATCGAAGGCGCCGCCACCCGGGTGATGAGCCTGACCGACGGCACGAAAAAGATGTCGAAATCCGACCCTTCGGACAATTCGCGCATCAACATGACCGACGATGCGGACACCATCGCCAAGAAGATCCGCCGCGCCAAGACCGACCCCCTGCCCCTGCCGGAGACGGCCGAGGGGCTGAAGGACCGGCCCGATGCGCGCAATCTGGTGAACATCTACGCGGGCCTCTCGGGCCGGACGGTGGATCAGGTGGTCGCCGAATATGCGGGCGCCCAGTTCGGCGTGTTCAAGCCGAAGCTGGCCGATCTGGCCGTGTCGGTCCTGTCGCCGATTTCCACCGAGATGAACCGGCTGATGGCCGACCCGGCTGAGATCGACCGGACCTTGGGTCAGGGCGCCGACCGGGCCGATGCGATTGCCGCGCCGATCCTTGAGCGGGCCTATGACCTTGTGGGCATGATCCGCTCACGCCGGCGCTGAGCGGGGACGGGCGGATGCGCGGGCGGCTCCGGCGGTTTGCACGCTGGACCGCCCGTGCCGGCCTGACGCTGATGCTGGTGGTGTCGCTGGCCCTGTCGGGCTGGTCGGCGCTGCGGATTTCCCGCGATCCCCTGCTGCGCCCGGTGATCGACCGGGTGGGACAGGACCTTGCCGCCGCGGTGGAGCGCGAGATGGCCGAGGCCGCCACCCCGCAGGCGGTGACCTCGCGGATGTGGGTTCTGCTGACACAGCTGCCGCGCAACTGGATTGCCATTCAGGCGGTCGAGGAAATCGCCGTGGACCGCGCCATCGACCTGCCAGCCGATCTGGTGGCGGCGCGTCAGGCGGCGTGGGACGAGGATTCCAGCTATCTCTCCATCGCGGGCGCCTGCCTGTCCTGCACCGTGGATGCGGCGAGCTGCTCCTTGTCGCAGGCGCTGATCTGCAACGCGCCGGTGGCCTTTACCCCGGTGGGCGACGCCATTGGTATCGGCAAGGCCGGCTACGCCGCGGCAACCGGGGGAGAGGTGGACCGGCTGGATCTTGCGCTGTCGCTGATCGGCCTTGGCGCGACAGTGGCGGTGGCGGCAACGGGCGGCACCTCCTACACGCTGAAGGCGGGGGCGGGCCTTCTGAAACTGGCCCGGAAGATGAGCCTTGTGCCCCCGCGCCTGCTGGCATTGGTGACCGAGGCCGCCACGAAGGGCATCCGCTGGGATGCGGCATTGAAATGGGACAGCGTGACCGATCCCGCGCGGCTGCTGAACGCCGACGCCGTTGCCCCGGTGGCGGCGGTGGCATCGGACCTTGGCCGGCTCGACGAGGCTTTGGGTAGCACCCGCACCCTGCATCTTCTGCGCCATATCGACGGGCCGGACGACGCCCGCCGTCTGGCCGAGGCGGTCAGCGTGATGGGGCCGCGCACCATCGGCACGCTGGAAATTCTGGGCAAGTCGCGGTTCATGCGCGCCGCGATCCGCTGGTCGGACGAGGCGGCAGCGCTGGTTGCCGGGCTGGTGGGGCTGATGCTCAGCTTTGGCCTCGCGGTGGCGGGGCTGGTGCAGTCACTGTGTCTGCGGGCCCTGCGTCGCGGGCTGCGGGCGGCGGCGCGCTGATCTGTCATACGGATGAATCCAACCGCTGCTCTGGATGGGTTCAGGCGGGTCTGTCCCCCTTTCCCCAGCCCGGCCCCATCCCCCCCCGGTTCCGGGTCCCGCCCCTTCCGCGCCCCGTGTCACCCTGACACGGGGCTTTTTTCTCCATTGCTGCGGAAGGCCGCCGGTTTTCCCCTCCAGATGCTGGGGTTCCCCACAAGAACCTGTGTTTTCCACAAGTCTTCCCACAAGAAACGACTTTACAGGCGGGTGCTTTCGACTCACCATGCGGACAACAATATCTGGTGATTTGTCTGCGCCTTTCCGCAGCACCTTGCCGGAACAGCAGCTTCTGGTGGCAACGACCCGACGAAGCCCAAGGACGAGGCGGGGCAGGAATGGCGCTATCCGAAGACTACCTCGGGGATGAGATTCATCCCATCGACATCGTCGAGACTCTCGCCGCCCATCATGCCTGGGAATTCGACCGGGTGACCGACGACCAGATCGCTATGGCGGTCGAAGGCCAGTGGCGCAGCTATGCCCTGACGCTGGCCTGGTCCGCGCAGGATGAGACGCTGCGGCTGATCTGCACCTTTGAGATGGACCCGCCCGAGGCGCGGATGCCCGCGCTTTATGACCTGATGAACCGCTGCAACGACATGGTCTGGACCGGCGGCTTCACCTGGTGGGCTGAACAAAAGCTGATGGTCTGGCGCTATGGCCTGTGCCTTGCCGGTGGCCAGATCGCCGGGCCGGAGCAGATCGACAAGCTGATCGGTGGCGCCGTCATGGCGTCCGAGCGGTTCTATCCCGCCTTCCAGATGGTGCTTTGGGGGGACCAGTCCCCGGCCGATGCGCTGAAGGTTGCCATTGCAGAGGCTTACGGCCGCGCCTAACCTCCGGCCCCAAAAGACGGGGGCTTTGGAATGGCACTGGAAAGCGTCGCAAAGGACGGGATTGTCCTTCTGGGCTGCGGCAAGATGGGATCGGCCCTGCTGGCGGGCTGGCTGGAGGCGGGGCTGCCCGCATCCTCGGTCTGGGTCAGCGAACCCCATCCGTCGGACTGGCTGCGCGGCACCGGGGTGCATCTGAATGACGGCCTGCCCCCTGCCCCCGCGGTGGCCCTGCTGGCGGTGAAACCGCAGATGATGGGCGCCGCCTTGCCCGCGTTGCAGGCGCTTGGCAACGGGGCGACGCTGTTCATCTCCATCGCCGCAGGCACCACGATTGCCACGCTGGAGGGCACCTTGGGCGCGCAGACGCCGGTGGTGCGGGTGATGCCGAACACGCCCGCCATGGTGGGCCGCGGCATTTCGGGCCTGTGCGGCAACACCCATACCAGCGCAGCGCAGCTGGCCTTGGCCAAGGATCTGATGGGTGCCGTCGGTCAGGTGGTGGAGCTGGAGGGTGAACATCAGATCGACGCGGTCACCGCCGTCTCCGGCTCCGGCCCGGCCTATGTCTTCCACCTGATCGAGGCGCTGGCCGCCGCGGGAGAGGCAGAGGGGCTGCCTGCGGATGTGGCCATGCAACTGGCCCGCGCGACGGTGACCGGCGCCGGAGAGCTGGCGCATCAAAGCCCGGAAACCGCGGCGCAGCTGCGGATCAACGTCACCTCGCCCGGCGGCACCACCGCCGCCGCGCTGGCCGTGCTGATGGACCCGGAAACCGGCTTTCCGCCGCTGCTGAAGCGGGCCGTGAAAGCCGCCGCCGACCGCGGGCGGGAGCTGGGGAAATGATCACCTACGAAGATTTCCAGAAGATCGACATCCGCGTCGGCCGCATTGTCGAGGCCGAACCCTTCCCCGAGGCGCGCAAGCCCGCTTTCAAGCTGCGGGTCGATTTCGGGGCGGAGATCGGGGTGAAACGCTCCTCCGCGCAGATCACCAAGCATTACACACCCGAGGCGCTGATCGGCCGGCAGGTGCTGGCCGTGGTGAACTTCCCGCCCCGCCAGATCGGCCCCGTGCGCAGCGAGGTGCTGGTTCTGGGCCTGCCGGATGAGACGGGAGAGGTCGTGCTGATCGGCCCCGGGCAGGACGTGCCTCTGGGCGGGCGGATGTTCTAAGGGCACCTATGATCCTGTCTCGCGGGCGCCGCTATGCCTTTGTCCATATTCCGAAAACCGGTGGCACGGCGCTCAGCCTCGCGCTGGAGGCGCGGGCGATGAAGGATGATCTGCTGATCGGCGACACGCCCAAGGCCCGCGCCCGCAAAGCGCGGCTGCATGGGGTAAAGACGGCGGGGCGGGTCTGGAAACACTCCACCCTGGCCGATGTGATCGGGCTGGTGACCGCGGTAGAGCTGGACGGGTTCATGATCGTCGCCATGGTCCGCAACCCCTGGGACCGCGCGGTCAGCTATTATCACTGGCTGCGCGCGCAGGGCTTTGCCCATCCCGCGGTCGGGCTGGCGAAATCGCATGAGTTCAGCGGGTTCCTGAACCATCCCCAGACCGTGGCGGCGCTGCGGCTTTGGCCTGCGGGGGCCTATGTGCGTCGCGCGGACGGCACGGAATGGCCCTGCCATTTCCTGCGGCTGGAACATTTCGCCGAAGATGCCGCCCCGTTCGAGGCGCATCTGGGCTTCCGCCTGACCCTGCCGCAGGCGAATGAAAGCGCGCGCGACAGGGATTGGCGGGGATATTACAGCGACGCGGATGCCGCCCTGCTGGCCGAGTGCTGCGCCGAGGATATTGCCCGCTTCAGCTATCGCTTCGATCCGTAACGAACCGGGCCCGGCACGACGGGAGGGCCCGGCGGGGCCTCAGGCCGCCTTGGCGCCCTGACCGAAGCGGCCATAGAAGGTCTCGCCCTTTTCAGCCATCTCGACCAGCAGCTTCGGCGCGTGGAAGCGTGGGCCGAATTGCGCGGTCAGGCCGCGGCAGATTTCGACCGCGCGTTCCGCGCCCAGGATGTCCAGCCACGAGAACGGGCCGCCCGACCACGGCGCAAAGCCCCAGCCGAGGATGGCGCCCACATCGCCTTCGCGGATGTCGGTCAGCACACCCTCTTCCAAGGCGCGCACCGCCTCCAGCACCTGCGCGAAGAGAAGCCGGTGCTGCACATCGGTCAGGCTGGGCTGCACCTTGTCCAGCGGGTATTTGTCATCCAGCCCGGCCCACAGTTCCAGCCGTTCGCCCTTGTCGGAATAGGCGTAGAATCCCGCATTGGCCTTGCGGCCCAGACGGCCCTGATCGGCCATCCAGAACAGCACCTTGTCCACCGCCTCATCCGGGTAATCGGCGCCCATGGCGGCCTTGGTCGCCTTGGCGATCTTGACCCCAAGGTCGATCGAGGTTTCATCCACCAGCTGCAGCGGACCCAGCGGCATGCCCACCAGCTTGGCCGCGTTTTCGACCAGCGCCGGTTCGACGCCTTCCGCCACCATGCGGATGCCTTCGTTGATATAGGGGATGATGCAGCGGTTGGCGTAGAAGAACCGCGCGTCGTTCACCACGATGGGCGTCTTGCGGATCTGGCGCACGAAATCCAGCGCCTTGGCTACGGCCACATCGCCGGTTTCCTTGCCGCGGATGATCTCCACCAGCATCATCTTATCCACCGGGCTGAAGAAGTGGATGCCGATGAACTGTTCAGGCCGCGCGCTGGCATGGGCCAGCCCGGTGATCGGCAGGGTGGAGGTGTTGGTGGCGAAGATCGCGCCCTCACCCGCAGCTTCTTCGGCCTTCTTCGTCACCTCGGCCTTGACCTTCGGGTCTTCGAACACCGCTTCCACGATCAGGTCAACGCCCTTCAGCGCGGCATAATCGGTGGTGGCGGTGATGCGGCCCAGAACCTCGGCCTTCTTCTCGGCCGTGACCTTGCCGCGCTTCACGCCCTTGTCCAGCAGGTCCTCGCTGTGCTTGCGTCCGCGGTCCGCCGACTCCTGCGTGGCGTCGATCAGCACGACCTCGATCCCGGCCTGCGCCGCGACATAGGCGATGCCCGCGCCCATCATGCCCGCGCCAAGGACGCCCAGCTTGCGCACGGCCTGATCTTCGACCTTCGGGCGGTTCGCGCCCTTCTCCAGCGCCTCTTTGTTGATGAAGAGGCTGCGGATCATCGCAGAAGACGATGGGTTCAGCAGAACGCTGGTAAAATGCCGCGCCTCGATCTTCAGGGCGGTGTCAAAGGGCACCATCGCGCCTTCATAGACCGCCGACAGCAGCGCCTTGGCCGCCGGATAAACGCCCATCGTCTTGCCATGCACCATGGCGCTGGCACCGACGAAGGTCATGAAGCCCGCCGGGTGATAGGGGTTGCCGCCGGGCATTTTATAGCCCTTGTCGTCCCACGGTTTCACCAGATCGGCGTCCTTGGCGGACAGGACCCAGGCCTTGGCCCGGTCCAGGAGTTCATTGGCGGGGACCACCTCGTCAATCAGCCCGGCGCCCTTGGCGGCCTTCGGATCGCTCAGCTTGCCCTCCAGCAGGAAGGGCGCCGCCATCATCGCGCCCATCTTGCGGACAAGGCGCGTGGTGCCGCCCGCGCCCGGGAAGATGCCGACCATGATCTCCGGCAGGCCGATCTTGGCCTTGGGGTTTTCGGCCGCAAAGATGCGGTGCGTGGACAAAGGCAGTTCCAGCCCGATGCCAAGCGCGGTGCCCGGCAGGGCCGCGGCAATCGGCTTGCCGCCCTTTTTCGTTTTCGGGTCCATCCCGGCCAGTTCGATCTTACGCAGGACCTTGTGCATCATCATGACGCCATCAAAGATCGCCTGCGCACCGCCCGCCCGCATCTGGGCGATGACGTTCAGATCCATGCCCCCGGCGAAATCCTTCTTGCCCGAGGTGATGACGATGCCCTTCACGCCCGGATCGGCCAAAGCCTGATCGACAAGATCGGACAGCAGGGCAAAGCCCGCGGTGGACATGACATTCATCGACTTTCCGGCCACATCCCAGGTGATGACGGCCACGCCGTCGGCGCCGGTGACGCTGGTGAAATCGCTCATTTCGCTCCTCCTCGGGGCGTGCCGTCGGCATGCAGATAGCGCCGGGCCGCCCCCTCCTTGATGGTGATCAGATCATGGTCGGGATAGTGGATGACATCCCGCAGCAGGCGGGTGCCAAGGGTCAGGTATTGCGCGGGCTCCGGCGTGCGGTTCTCCAGCCGGTGGCCTGTCGGATGGCCCGCGGGCCAGCAGGCGGCGTCACCGGGGGCAAGCCGGGTCTCTTCCTCCTCGACCAGCGTGGGAAAGCCGGAGAGGACATAGATCATCTCATCCTCGGTCTCATGCCAGTGCCGGAAGGAGGAAGTGCCGCCGGGCGGCAGCGTCTCCAGATGCACGCCGAACTGGGTCAGCCCACCGGGATCGCCCAGCACGGCATGGTGGTAATCGCCAAGCGGCCCCAAGACCGGGTGGACATAGCCCCGCTCCCAAACCCATTGCCGCGTCGTGGCGGATTGGTGGCGCAGGGCCGGGCGGGACGGGTCCCACGGCAGGCCCCATGCGGGCATCAGCTCCATCAGATGCGGTGGCAGGTCGCCCCCGCGCATGCGGGTGCCGTCGGCCTCCAGCACCTCCCATGTGGTGGCATGGTTCACCAGTTTCCGCCCGCTGTCGGGGTAAGTGCAGATATCCCCCGCCACCCGGCTGCCCGCGATCAGATAGCGGCAGGGCGTATCGCCGTCATTCAGGATGCGGTGCGCATTCGGGTTGCCATGCGGCCAGCACACGGCATCGCCGGGCAAAAGCAGCGTCTCGCCATCATCATCCAGCATCAGTGCGCTGCCGGAGAGGAGGAACAGGAATTCATCCTCGGCCGAATGCCAATGCCGTTCGGAACTGGCGGCGCCGGGCGGCAGCGTTTCCAGATAGCAGCCGAACTGCCGTAGCCCGCCCGCATCGGACAGGTGCAGCGTCTCTACCCCCTGCGCATTGCGGTTCAGGGGCGCGGTGGCGGGATCGACTTTCATCGCACGCCGTTCCAGTCCGTGCCGTCGCGGTAGGTGAACTTTGCCGCGCCCGCCTCCATCTCGACCCGGAAATCGTGGTCGCAATAGGTCGCCACCTCACGCGGGGCCTTGCTGCCCACCACCAGAAAGGTCGCCACTTCCGCGGTATCATTGCGGAAGCAATGGCCGTTCGTGTCGCCCGCCGGCCAGCCCGCGCAATCGCCGGGTCCCATCGGGATTTCGCCTTCGTCCTGCAACAGCACCAGCTGCCCGGTCAGCACCATGACGAATTCATCTTCCGCCATATGCCAGTGCCGCAGGCTGGAGACGGCCCCCGGCTCCAGCCGGACAAGGTTCACCCCGAACTGCGTCAGCCCCGCCGCCTGCCCCAACCGCAGGCTGGACCGCCCCGCCATCATCTCGGCATAGGGCGAGGGGTAGATCGACCCGGTTTTCAGCGGGACGGTGGAGAGGTCCAGCTTGGGCATTACACCCTCTCGATGATGGTGGCCGCGCCCATGCCGCTGGCGATGCAGAGCGTGGCGAGGCCGGTGGTCAGGTCGCGCCGTTCCATCTCGTCCAGCAGGGTGCCGATGATGATCGCTCCGGAGGCGCCCAGCGGGTGGCCCATGGCGATGGCGCCGCCGTTGACGTTCACCACATCGGGCGAGACATCGAAGGCCTGCATGAAGCGCAGGACCACGGCGGCGAAGGCCTCGTTCACCTCGAAGAGGTCGATGTCGCCGATCTTCATGCCCGCATCCTTCAGGATCTTCTCGGTCACCGGGACCGGACCGGTCAGCATGATCGTCGGATCGGTGCCGATCTTGGCCGTGGCGCGGATGCGGGCGCGGGGTTTCAGCCCGTGGGCGCGGCCAAATTCTGCATTGCCGATCAGCACCGCCGCCGCCCCGTCCACGATCCCGCTGGAGTTGCCCGCGTGGTGGATGTGCGTCACCCGCTCCAGCTCGGGGTATTTCATCAGCGCCATCTTGTCGAAACCGGGCATCACCTCGCCCTGATCCTTGAAGCTGGCCTTCAGCGCCCCCAGCGTTTCCGCCGTGGTGCCCGGGCGCATGTATTCGTCATGATCCAGAATGATCAGCCCGTTGCGGTCGCGCACCGGAACGATGGATTTCTGAAACCGCCCGGCCTCCCACGCCTCCGCCGCGCGGCGCTGGCTTTCGGCGGCCAGGACGTCGGCCTGTTCGCGGGTAAAGCCGAATTTGGTGGCGATGATATCGGCCGAAATGCCCTGCGGCACGAAATAGGTCTTGAAGGTCAGCGCCGGGTCTACCGCAATCGCCGCCCCGTCAGACCCCATGGGCACGCGCCCCATCATCTCGACCCCGCCGGCGATATAGGCCTGACCGGCGCCGCCCTTCACCTGATTGGCGGCAAGGTTCACCGCCTCCATCCCGGAGGCGCAAAAGCGGTTGATCGACAGGCCCGGAATCCGTTCGTCCAGATCCGACAGCAGCACGGCCGAGCGCGCCAGACAGCCGCCCTGTTCGCCCACCTGCGTGACATTGCCCCAGATCACATCCTCGACCGCGTGACCCGACAGGTTGTTCCGTTCCGCCACCGCGTTCAGCATCTGCGCCGACAGCGACACCGAGGTCACCTCATGCAGCGCGCCATCGGGGCGGCCCTTGCCGCGCGGGCTGCGCAGGGCGTCGTAGATATAGGCTTCGGTCATCGGTCGTCTCCTCCGGTTCTCAGGACCCGCAGCCATCCGGCGCGCAGTCGCAATTCGGTGTGTCATCGGCGCGGCCACAGCCGCGGAAAGGCAGATCGCAACCCGAACAGCCTGTCAGATCGCAGCTGTCGCGCCGGCGTTTGGTGTCACTTTCACCCCCTGCCGGGGAGTTGTGCAATTCTTCCGCCGCGTCACGGCAGGCCGCAAACCGCGCGCGGATCGCCGGGATCGCCCGCCAGAGACCCGCCTCGGCAATCGCCGCCTTGGCAAATCCGGAACAGCCGGTGCCGCCATGGGCCACGCGATAGGCGCAGGCATATCCCTTCCGCGGCGAGAGGTGCCGCTGATAGGCCCCGATGGCCAGAAGCGCGCCCCGGCTGAGCATGGATCATGCCGCGGGCGGAAAGGCCCGGCGCATCAGGCTGTAGGGATGCTGCCAGCCCGGCAGCGCGGCGATCCGGTCCAGCCAGCGGTCGATATGGGGCCAGTCGGCCCGGTCGAACCCAAAGGGCTCGGGGTAATAGAGATAGCCGCACAGCGACAGGTCGGCGATGGTCGGCCGGTCCGCCACCACCCAGTCACGACTGGCCAGATGGTCGTTCAGCACGGCAAAGGCGGCCTTGATCCGCCCCTGCAGGAAGGCGATGGCCTCGGCCGGGCGCTTTTCGGCGGGCAGGAAGTTCATCAGGAACCGGGTGGTGCCGACCTGGGTCGACAGCTTGTGATTGTCCCAGAACAGCCAGCGCAGGATCTCATCCTCTTCCTCCTCCGAGGTCCAGCCGAACTGGCCAGAGGACTTGGCCAGATGGCGCAGCATGACCGCGGATTGCGTCAGCCTGCGGGTGCCGATCTCCAGCACAGGCGCCTCGCCCATCGGATTGATCTCCCGGAAGGCCGGGCTCCGCGCCGCACCCGCGAAGAAATCCAGATGAACCGGTTCCCATTCGGCGCCGGTCAGGGTCAGCATTAACGCGACCTTGTAGGCATTACCGCTTTCGCCGAAGCACCAGAGTTTCGTGACCATGCGTTCCTCCTGTTGATCCGCAGACCGCGGGGGCTTCGCGCCCCCGCACCCCCGCGGAGTATTTGGATCAAGAGGAAGACAGGTTTCATTAACCCTTTTCCTCTACACAGTTCAGCACGGTACAGGCTGGAGAGCCGATGACCGTTCAAGGGGAAGCCTCATCCCGCCAACCGGGCAACCAAACCGGGGGTGATGCGGGATGAGGTGGACTTTGCGGCTTCCTCTTGACTTAAATACTCCCCCGCCGGAGGCGTCCGAAGGGGTGGCGGGGCGCAACGCGGACAAGACTGGGCCGTCATTTCTTCCGCGCCTCCAGCTCCGCATTGAACAGCCGCAGGCGATGGCCAAGGTTTTCGCCATGCATCACGCTGTCGAAATTCTCGAACAGGAAGGACAAAGCCTCGCCCTCGTCCAGCCCCGCCTCGGTCGCGAAACGTTTCAGCCTGCGGTAGCCGTCCTCGGTCATGGCGACGGGGAAGCGGCGGGTCAGGCGAAAGCGGCGGGGCATGGGCGGGGGCCTTTCGGAGCGGGTGGGCGGGGCCGCGGACGGCCCCGTTTCGCCGCAGGTTAGAACGCCTCGGCCGCCAAGGCCATGACCGGATCGGCACCGCTTTCGATCCGCGCCAGATGCATCGCGCAGGCCGGCAGCTGGCGCGCCATGTAGTAGCGGCCGGTGGCGATCTTGGTCTCGTAGAACAGCTTGTCCGAGGTGCCGCCATCCAGCGCCACGAAAGCCGCCTTCGCCATCCGCGTCCACATCAGGCCAAGGCAGACATGGCCCATCAGATGCATGAAGTCATAGGAGCCGGACAGCGCCGCATCGGGGTTCTTCATGCCGTTCTGCATGAAGAACATCCCCGCCGCCTGCAATTGCTTGGACGCGGCCTTCAACGGCTCGGTGAAGGGTTTCATCCGGTCGTCGCCGTCATGCGCCTTGCATTCGGCCTTCACCATCTCGAAGAAGGCCATGACATGCTTGCCACCGTCCTGTGCCAGCTTGCGGCCCACCAGATCCAGCGCCTGCACGCCATTCGCGCCCTCGTAAATCATGGCAATGCGGGCATCGCGGACGAACTGGGACATGCCCTGTTCCTCGATATAGCCATGGCCACCCCAGATCTGCTGGGCCTGCACGGCGGATTCGAACCCGCGGTCGGTCTGGAAGCCCTTGATGACCGGGGTCAGGAGGCCGATCAGCCCGTCCGCCGCCGCATCGCCGTGATGCGCCCGGTCGATCAGGCTGGCGCCCCAGAAGGTCAGCGCGCGGGCGCCTTCGACAAAGCTCTTCTGGTCCATCAGCGCGCGGCGGATGTCGGGGTGCACGATCAGCGGGTCAGCGGGGCCTGCGGCGTTCTGGGTGCCGGTCACCGCGCGGCCCTGCAGGCGGTCCTTGGCATAGGACAACGCGTTCTGATAGGCGGCTTCGGCCACGGCATAGCCCTGCAGGCCCACGCCAAGCCGCGCCTCGTTCATCATGGTGAACATGGCGCGCATGCCCTTGTGCAGATCGCCGAGCAGCCAGCCCTTGGCCCCGTCGTAGTTCAGCACGCAGGTGGCATTGCCGTGAATGCCCATCTTCTCTTCGATCTTGCCGACCGACACGCCGTTGCGTTCGCCAAGGCTGCCGTCGTCGTTCACCAGAAACTTCGGCACGATGAAGAGAGAGATGCCCTTGGTCCCCTCGCCGCCGCCGGGCGCCTTGGCCAGCACCAGATGGATGATGTTTTCGGCCAGATCATGCTCACCAGCCGAGATGAAGATTTTCTGGCCGGTAATCAGGTAGCTGCCATCCGCCTGCGGTTCGGCCTTGGTGCGCAACAGGCCAAGGTCGGTGCCGCAATGGGGTTCGGTCAGGTTCATGGTGCCGGTCCAGTCGCAGGACACCATCTTGGGCAGGTATTTCGCCTTCTGATCGGGTGTGCCATGGGCATGGATCGCCGAATAGGCGCCGTGGGTCAGGCCCTGATACATGTTGAAGGCCATATTGGCGGATACGAAAATCTCGCCGACGGCGGTGCCCATGATATAGGGCAGGCCCTGCCCGCCATAGTCCGGGTCACAGTCCAGCGCGGTCCAGCCACCCTCTTTCATCGCGCGGAAGGCCGCGTCAAAACCCTTGGGCGTGCGCACCACGCCGTTTTCCAGCACGCAGCCTTCGGCATCGCCCACGGCGTTCAGGGGGGCCAGCACCTCTTCGGCGACCTTGCCCGCCTCGTCGATCACGGCCGAGGTGAAGCCTTCGTCCAGATCGGCATACCCCGGAATGTCCGAAGCGGCGACGTTCAGCACCTCCTGCAACAGGAACTGCATATCCTTGCGGGGGGCGGTGTAGCTGGTCATCTCTCTCTCCCTTGGTCTTCTCTGCGCCGTGGCGCTATTCGGCGGCCTTGCGCACGGTGGCGATCAGATCGGCCCCCGCAGCCAGTTCGGCCCTCAATTCGGTGATGGCGACGGTCAGCTCGTCGCGCTGCGCCTCCATGATCCGCAGCCGGTCCTGCGCGAGGTCATAGGTCCGCTGCATCTGCTGGAGGTTGGAGCCTTCCCGCTCATACAGGTTCAGGATCTGGCGGATGTCTTCCAGACTGAAGCCGAACCTCTTGCCGCGCAGTATCAGCTTCAGCCGGGCGCGGTCCTTGCGGGTATAAAGCCGCCGTGCGCCCTGACGGTGCGGGGCGATCAGCTCTTTCGCTTCGTAAAAGCGCAGGGTGCGCGGCGTCACGTCGAAGGCGTCGCACATCTCGCGGATGGTCATCAGGTCGGTTGCGGTCATCGGACACTCGGGCGGTTCGGGCGCAGGGGGCGGCGGGGTTCTGCCGCATATGGGCCTTTTCGCGCAGGTTAGCAGAGAAGTTGACGTGCACGTCACCATAACGTCACGTCACGGACCAACCCCGCCGGGGACAGGCGGTTCCGGCCTGCGCCGGTTGACATCGGCGGCATTTCCTGCGCATCGGGGGGGCAACCGGGCGCCTTTGCGCCCCTGCCCCCTTTCCCGGAATGACCATGACCACCTTCGCCGAACTGGGCCTGTCGCCCAACATTTTGAAAGCTCTGGAAAAGACCAAGCTTCAGCAGCCCACGCCCATTCAGGCGCAGGCGATCCCGCATATCATGCAGGGGCGTGACCTGATGGGTCTGGCCCAGACCGGCACCGGCAAGACCGCGGCCTTTGGCCTGCCGCTTTTGCACCGCATTCTGGACCTTGGCCATCCGCCGGGACCCAAGAACGTGCGCGCGCTGATCCTTGTGCCCACGCGCGAACTGGCCACCCAGATCATCGACAACTTCCGCCAGTTCACCGCGGGCACCGCGGTCAAGATCGTGCTGGTCGTGGGCGGCGCCTCGGTCAACAAGCAGGCGCAGTCACTGGTCAAGGGGGCCGATGTTCTGGTCGCCACCCCGGGCCGCCTGATCGACCATATCGAACAGGGCAATGTCAGCCTTGAGAAATGCGGTTATCTGGTGCTGGACGAAGCCGACCACATGCTGGACATGGGCTTCATCCATTCGCTGCGCCGGATCGCCAAGCACATTCCGCTGCGGCGGCAGACGCTGATGTTCTCGGCCACCATGCCCAAAGACATTACCGAGATTGCCGACACCTATCTGCGTGATCCGGTGAAGGTGCAGGTGGCCCCTCCCGGCAAACCGGCCGAGAAGGTGACGCAGGGCGTCCATTTCATCCCGAACGGCGACAAGGCACGCCTGCTGGAAGAATATCTGAAAAAGCACCCGGGTGAGCAGGCGCTGGTCTTCTGCCGCACCAAGCATGGCGCGGACAAGCTGGCCAAGGTGCTGGACCAGTGGGGCTTCAAGGTGGGCGCCATCCACGGCAACCGCAGCCAGAACCAGCGCGACCGCATTCTGGCCGAGTTCAAGGGCGAGGCGCTGGATGTGCTGGTGGCCACCGATGTGGCCGCGCGCGGGATCGACATTCCCACCGTGCGCCATGTCTATAACCACGACATGCCGAATGTGCCGGAAAACTACGTCCACCGTATCGGGCGTACCGCGCGGGCGGGGGCCGAAGGCTCCTCCATCAGCTTCTGCGCCCCGGCCGAGATGTCGGAGCTTCAGGCCATTGAAAAGCTGCTGAAGAAGGCGCTGCCGGTGATCGGCGGCGCGCCTTGGGCCGCCGATGTGGTGGCCGCCGCACCCCGTCCGGGCCAGAACCGCGGGCAAAAGCCCGGGAATGGCGGGCGTCAGGGCCAGAAGCTGACGAAGAACCCGCGCCCTGCCGCCGCAGCCGGCGCGCCGGGCGGCAAGCCCGCGGGGAAACCCGGCGGCGCCCGCCCGCAGGGCCAGAAGCCGCGGCCGCAGGGCGGCGCACAGGCCCCGCGCCGCGCGCCGCGCCCGAAAAGCGGCGGCTGATCCCCGCCAGAATTTCCGGGCAGAACCACCAGTCAGAACCACCGGGCGGGGACATCCCCGCCCTACGCTTTTTCAGCGGTCAGCTGACTTCATCCTCAAGGTTCAGCTTCATCTGCAACAGCACCTCCTGCAGCGCCAGCGTCTCGCGCAGCATGCGCTTGGCCTCGTTCACACTGATCTTGCCGTCGCTGATCGCCTGATTGTATTCGCTCATCAGCATGGCAAACCGCTGCGCCAGCGCGACCACATCCTGATTGACCCCGGTCGAGGTGGAATTGGTGCGGTCCGCGTCATAGGACATCGTGATCCCGCGCAGATCGGCCAGCGCAGCGGTCACATGGGGAAAGCGCGAGGCAGCCTCCAGATCGGCAACCACGTCGATGGGCATGAAGCGGTCCTCATGCTCGTCACTGTCGGAATAATACCGCCCGAGCGTCGCCTTCGACTTGCCGGTGATGGCGCAGGCGGCTTCGATGCCCACATCCTTCACCAGCGCTTCGGTGTGTTTTTTCAGATAGCTTGCCGCCGACATGCCCTGTTCCCCAAAGGCCCCGGCCAGACGTGCAAAACCGGGCCGGGGAAATCATCACATCCTTTCCCATTAATCGGCTGGCAAACCTTTGTCATGAATAAAGGTGTCCCGGGGAACCGGGACTGTAGCGAGTGGCCGGTGCCCCCAGCACCGGCTTGGGTGGGGGGTCCGTCGCGCCGCTTCCGGGCGGGGACGCCGGTTTCAAGGTCTGGCCAGGCGGCGGACCCGTCCAAAGGTGAGTGTGCGGGAAACCGTGGTAAACAGTCACGGACAGGTTCAGCCCCGTCCCGGGGGAATTCATGGCGCGTCTGCGTCCGCGAATGCCACCACACTGGGACCGGACCCCCTGCCCGCCTGTTTCTGCCACACGGACCCTGCCGCCCGGCCCTCACCTGCGGACTTGTCAGGAAGGCAAGGCCCCGTTAGGGCATCGCCATGGCCAAGCTCTATTTCCACTACTCAACCATGAATGCGGGGAAATCGACCCTGCTCTTGCAGGCCGCCCACAACTATACGGAAAGCGGCATGGGCACCTATCTGATCACCGCGCGGCTGGATGACCGCGCGGGCGCGGGCCGGATCGGCAGCCGCATCGGCATTGGCGCCGCGGCCGACAGCTTTACCGCCGCGGATGACATGTTCGCCCTGATCGCCGCACGGCAGGCGGCGGCCCCTCTGGCCTGCGTCTTCATCGACGAGGCGCAGTTTCTGACCAAAGATCAGGTCTGGCAGCTGGCGCGCGCGGTGGACGATCTGCGGGTGCCGGTCATGTGCTACGGGTTGCGGGTGGATTTTCAGGGCAACCTGTTCCCCGGTTCGGCCGCGCTTCTGGCCTGGGCCGATGAGATGCGCGAGGTCCGCACCATCTGCCATTGCGGCAAGAAGGCCACGATGGTGGTGCGCAAAGGCCCCGACGGCCGCGCGCTGAAAGAGGGGGAGCAGGTGGTGATCGGCGGGAACGAAACCTATCAGAGCCTGTGCCGCCGCCATTGGCGCGAAGAAGTGGGCGACCTCTGACCCTCCAAGGTCAGGCCGCGGGCAGCGCCTCCTGACTGCGGGCGCGCAGCGCGATCATCGCCCCCGCCACCGCGATCAGCGCCATGCCCGCCCAGGCCCGGGATGACAGCATTTCTCCCCAGATGATCCACGACCACAGGGCCGAGGCGGGCAGGATCACATATTCCAGCACCGACACCCGGCCCGCATCGGCGATCTGATAGGCCCGGATCATCAGCCCCACGCCCACCAGCGACCCCGCCGCCTGTACGAAGGTCCAGAACAGCACGCTTGCCGTGGGCCAGACCGGGCCGCGCATCACGAAGCCATCCGCCCCTTCGGCCACCGGCAGCGGCCAGAGGCTGAGGACCGCCAGCCCGATGGCGCCAAGCACGCCAAGCGCGGCGAAGAACCCGGCCAGCAGTGTCTCGGCCGCCTCGCCCGCGCACCATTCGCGGGTGGCGATATTGCCAAGCGCATAGAGCGCCCCCGCCGCCACCGGCAGCACCGCGGCGAGCGAGGCACCCGAAAGGGCCTCAGGCCCCAGCACCAGAAGGACACCCAGAAAGCCGGTGACCACCGCCAGAATCCGCACCGGCCCCAGGGCATGGCCATAGGCAAGGCGCGAGATCAGCAGGACGAAGATCGGCGCGGTGAACAGGCCCGCCGCCACCACCGCCACCGGCAGAAAGGCCAGCGCGCCGAAGTAGATCAGCATGGCCAGCCCATGGATCGCCGACCGTGCCGCCACCCCTTTCCAGCGCAGGGGCCGCAGCTGCAGCCGGAACAGCGGCACCGCCAGCGCCAAGAGCACCGCCACCATAAGGCTGCGCATCAGATGGAACTGCCACAGCCCCGCCTCAACCGCGATGACGCGGACATAATTGTCGGTGAACCCGATCAGCGCGGCATAGCCAAGGATCAGCCCGGCGGCGGCAAGGGTGCGGTCAGATGTCGTCATGGGCCTGTCACTTCGTCTCTTTTCATGCAGTTGAACCCTGATACTCTGCCCCCTGCGCGCCCAAAGGCGACATGAGGGAGAGGTTTCATGGGTTGGCTGGCTGACGAGTCGGGGCTGGAGAAATGTGCGGCGAATTACGTGCCGCTGACGCCCCTGTCGCACCTTCTGCGCGCGGCCGACATTCACGCCGACCGCCCGGCACTGGTCTGGAAATCCACCCGCACGACCTATGCCGAATACCGTCAGCGGGTCAGCCGCCTTGCCTCTGGCCTGCAGCGGCGGGGCATCCGGCCGGGCGATGTGGTGGCGACGCTGCTGCCGAACATTCCCGCGCAGGCCGAGGCGCATTTCGGGGTGCCCGCCTGCGGCGCGGTGCTGAACACCATCAACACCCGGCTGGACTCCGATACCGTGGGCTATATCTTTGGCCATGCAGGGGCAAAGATCGTCCTTTGCGACACCGCGCTGATCCCCCTGGCCGAGGCGGCGATCAAGGCGATGGACGGCCCCGCGCCCCAGATCATCGAGGTGACCGACCACGGCTTCACCCCCTCGGGCCATTATCTGACCTATGACGCGCTTCTGGACAGCGGCGACCCGGACTTCACCTGGCTGATGCCCGAAGATGAATGGGAAAGCCTTGCCATCAACTACACCTCCGGCACCACCGGGCGGCCCAAGGGCGTGGTCTACAGCCACCGCGGCGCCTACCTCTCCGGCATGGGCAATGTCATCGCCTGGCGGATGCAGCTTTACCCGGTCCTCCTGACCATCGTGCCGCTGTTCCACTGCAACGCATGGGTGCAGCCTTGGCTGGTCCCGATGATGGGCGGCACCATAGTCTGCTGCCGCGACATCACCGCGAAGGCGATCTACGATGCCATCGCCGACGAAGGCGTCACCCATTTCGGCGGTGCGCCGATCGTTCTGAACATGGTGGTGAACGCAAAGGACGAAGACCGCCGCCCGTTCTCGCATCGGGTGGAGGTGTTTACCGCCGGCGCCCCGCCCGCCGCCGCCACGCTGGCCGCGTTCGAACCCTTGGGGTTCAACGTCACGCAGGTTTACGGGCTGACCGAAACCTATGGCCCCTCCACCGAATGTCTGTGGAAACCGGACTGGGATGGCGCGCAAGGCGATGACCGCGCCGCACTGAAGGCGCGCACCGGGGTGGCCATGGCGATGCTGGACGGCGCCACGGTCCATGACACCAAGGGCGAGCCCGTGCCCCGCGACGGCGCCCATCTGGGCGAGATCGCGCTGCGCGGCAATATGGTGATGAAGGGCTATTACCGGAACCCGGCAGCGACGGCCGAGGCATTCAAGGATGGCTGGTTCCGGTCCGGCGACATCGCATTCCAGCACCCGGACGGTTATCTGAAGATCACCGACCGCGCGAAGGATATCATCATCTCGGGCGGCGAAAACGTCTCCTCGGTCGAGGTGGAGGGCGCGCTGATGCGGCACCCGGCGGTCAGCCTTTGTGCCGTGGTGGCCAAGCCCAATGACAAATGGGGTGAGGTGCCCTGCGCCTTTGTCGAGCTGAAGCCCGGCGCCACCGCCACCGAGGCGGAGCTGATCGCCCATTGCCGCGGCCTGCTGGCGGGCTTTGCCACGCCGAAACACGTGGTCTTTTCCGAACTCCCGAAGACCTCCACCGGGAAGATCCAGAAGTATGAATTGCGGGCAGTGGCCAAACTGATCTGATTTCCGTCCCCCGCCCCCGCGGTCTGTTGTGGCGGCCGCGCGGGAAGGATAAGGTCCCCGCCATGAAGAGACGGGCAGGCAGGCAGGCAACGGGCACCGCGCTGGCGCGCTATCAGCGGCTGGAATGCACCGGCCTCTGGCGCGACACGCCCGAAGCGCAGCGGCGCGAAGTCGTGGTCCGCATGGGCGAGGCCACGCTGATGCTGACCGATCCGCGGTCCGAAGAGGTGCTCAGCCACTGGTCGCTGCCCGCCGTGCGGCGGCTGAATGCAGGTCAGCGGCCTGCGCTGTTCGGCCCCGGCGAAGATGCGCTGGAAACGGTCGAAATCGAAGACGAGGATATGATCGCCGCGCTGAAGACGGTGGCGGCGGCGGTACGGGCGGCCAAGCCCCATCCCGGGCGGCTGCGCGGCGTCCTGATCGGCGGCACGCTGACGGCCATTCTGGCGGTGGCGGCTTTCGTGGTGCCGGGGGTTCTGGTCTCGCATACGGCAAAGGCGGTGCCTGCGGCCAAACGGGCCGAGATCGGCCAGCGGGCGCTGGATGACATCACCCGCCTGACCGGCGCCCCCTGCGACGGTGATCTGGGCCTGCCTGCGCTTGCCTCGCTGGCCGAGCGGGTCTTCGGCGCCGAGAATACGCCGATCCTCTATGTCCTGCCCGAGGGGCTGTCGCGGCCGGCGCATCTGCCCGGCGGGCTGATCCTGCTGCCGAAAAGCCTGATCGACGAGGAATCCCCCGATGCGCTGGCCGGGGCCGCGCTGGCCGAGTCCGTGGCCGCGCAGGGCAGCGATCCGCTGCTGGATATTCTGGACCATGCCGGACTGAAAGCCAGCTTCGACCTTCTGACCTCGGGCGAACTGCCTGCCGATGCGCTGGACGGCTATGGCGAGGAATTCCTGCGTCAGTTGCCCGTGACGGTCCCCGATGCCGAAATGATCGCCGCATTCGAGGCCGCACAGGTGCCGCTGTCGCCCTATGCCCGCTGGCGCGATCCCTCGGGCGAAAGCGTGAAGGGGCTGATCGAGGGCGATCCGTTCAAGGGGTTGATCCCCAGTCCGCTGATGCCGGACGATGACTGGATCGCGCTGCAATCCGTCTGCTCCGGCTAGGCCGTCCTAAGCCGAACGGACTACACAACCGCCCGTGGCAGGATCAGAGGCCTGCCATAGTGGCCACGGGTCAGGGCGGCCTGAGCCGCCCCTGCCCCGGTTACTGAACGATCACCGCATCGGAAAAGCCCGCGCGGCGCGCCGCGGCCAGCGCCGTCTTGGCCTCCGCGGCCGAGGCGAAGGGCCCGGCATAGATCACCTGCAGGCTGCCGCCCTTTGCCTTGCCGCGCGCCACAGGCAGGCCCATCGACTTCAGCTTGCCCGCAGCGCCATCGGCATTCGACGCCACGCCGAAGGTTCCGACCTGCACCAAAAGCTTCCCCGACACCGCCTTCGGCGCCTCTTTCACCGGCTTTTTCGCCGCCTCGGTTTTCTTGGCCGTGGCCACAGGATCGGGGGCGTTCTTGGTCGAGGCATAAACGCCCGTCCCGCCGATCACCTCAACCTTGCGTCCACCGTCCGGCCCGGTCACG
Source organism: Neotabrizicola sp. VNH66 (assembly GCF_049445895.1). NCBI lineage: Bacteria > Pseudomonadati > Pseudomonadota > Alphaproteobacteria > Rhodobacterales > Paracoccaceae > Neotabrizicola > Neotabrizicola sp. VNH66. The sequence continues at coordinate 99,056 of NZ_JBMSDW010000003.1, read as the reverse complement.
ACATAGCCTTCGCGCAGAACCTCGGACCCGTCGGATTTGCGGACGATGATCTTCACCTTCTTGCGGACGACCTTGCTGTCCTCGCGCAGTTCCGAAGGCGTGGTGCGGGTCCACATATCGTCCATGGCCATGAAGCCTTCGACGGTCTGCTTGCCGCGGTTCGGGTTCAGCCGGTCATCCTTCCACGCCATCTTGTAGCCGGGCGGCGGCACGGGCGACGGATATTTGGCCGATTTGGTGGATTTCGTGGTCTTGGTCGTCCCCGGCACAACAGCCGCGGCCACCCCGGACGGCGAGACGGCGCTGCCGCCTGCGGCGACATGGGCGTCATAGCCCACGGCATGGCCCGCCGTGCTGCCCGCCACCAGACGCGGGAAATTCGCGCCGTGAAGCGAACCGTCGCCACGGGTGCACATGATCTTGCTGCCGCCGCCGCGCACCTCGAACCGTTCGGCCACCGGGGTATCCGCCGGGCAGGCGATGGAATAACCCGCGCCGCCCGTGGGCGTGACGACGGTGCCTTTCGCGGTGGCGGTCTTGGTGGCGGCCTTTTCGGTGGGGGTCACCGGGCGCACCACTTCAGGCACGGGGGCCGCGGCCACTTTCGGCGCCGGGGCTGTCACCACCTTGGGGGCCGGGGCGGGCGCTTCGGCCACTTTGGGCGCCGGGGCCGGGGCCGGGGCGGGCTTCGGCGCGGGGGCAGGTGCGGGCGCCTCGGCCACGGCGACCTCTCCACCCGAAGGACCATAGCCACAAAGCTGCTGGCGGTCGCGCGTCACGCGCGGCACCCAGGTCACCTGCCCGCCATAGCCCGCGCGCAGGAAGACGCAGCCGCGGCTGTCGACATATTGCTGCCCCTTGTAGCTGGCAGGCGGCAGTTCGGCCGGGCCACGCAGATCGGCAAACGCGGGCAAAGCCCCGAACGCCGCCGCGAGGATCGCGGCAGAAATCACTTTTCCAGACATCACTACCCCCAAGCAGCTTGGGCGATAGTGGAACAAGACTGTTTCCAAGTCAAAGGGAAAGCCTTGAAAACACCCTCTATTTCGTACCGAACATGCGGTCGCCCGCATCCCCTAGTCCCGGCACGATATATCCGTGGTCGTTCAGATGGCTGTCCACCGCCGCGGTGACGATGGGCACATCGGGATGCGCGGCCTTCATCCGGGCCACCCCTTCGGGCGCCGCCAGGAGGCACAGGAAGCGGATGTTCTTTGCCCCGGCCTTCTTCAGCAGGTCCACCGCCGCCGCGCTGGAATTGCCGGTGGCCAGCATCGGGTCCACCACGATGGAGACGCGCTCTTCCAGATGATCGGGCAGCTTGCAGTAATACTGAACCGGCTGAAGGGTTTCCGGGTCACGATACAGCCCCACGAACCCCACGCGCGCCGCCGGGATCAGCTCCAGAATACCGTCCAGCAACCCGTTCCCCGCCCGCAAGATGGAGATCAGCGCCAGTTTCTTCCCCTCGATCGAGGGCGCGTCCATCGGCTCCAGCGGGGTTTCGATCCGCTTCGTCGTCATCGGCAGTTCGCGCGTGACCTCATAGGCCAGGAGCAGGCTGATCTCGCGCAAGAGCTTGCGGAAGGACGCTGTCGAGGTGTCCTTGTCGCGCATGATCGACAGCTTGTGCTGGACCAGCGGGTGGGAAACGACGGTCAGATGATCCAGCATGTCAGGCCTCCAGCTTTTTCGCGATCTTCGCTTTCGTATCGGCATCGCAGAAAGCCGCGTCAAGCGACTGCCGCGCGATCCGGCGGAACTGACCGCCATCCCAGTCGAAAGCGGCGTTCAGCGCGGCATATTCCTGCGCCATGGTGGTGTGGAAGAACGGCGGATCGTCGGTCGAGACGGTGACCTTGACCCCGCGCCGGTCCAGTTCGTTGATCGGATGGGCACGGGTGTCCTTGTAGAGCCCCAGCGCCACATTCGAGCCGGGGCAGACCTCCAGCACGGTGCCGCGCTCGGCCAGCTCATCGACCAGCGCCAGATCCTCGATGGCGCGGACGCCATGGCCCAGCCGTTCGGGGTTCAGCGCGCGGAGCGTGTCGCGGATGCCCTGCGGCCCCTGCCATTCGCCCGCATGGGCGGTAATCCGCAGCCCCGCCTCACGCGCGCAGTCGAAAGACCACAGAAAATCCTTCGGCTCCAGTACCTTCTCATCCCCCGCGATGCCGAAGCCGGTGATCCAGTCGCCCGCGGTTTCCGCGGCACACAGCGCCGTCTCCCGCGCCTTTTCCGGGCCGAAATGGCGGATGCAGGTGATGATCCCGCGCAGCGTGATGCCCATGGTCCGCTCCGCCTGATCCGCGGCCTCACGGATGGCATGCAGATATTCCTTCCACGCCCCCACATCGCGGCCGCCGCAGAAATCGGGGGACAGGAAGGTTTCGGAATAGACCACGCCCGAAGCGGCGCTTTCCTCCAGCACCGCCAGCGTCAGCCGCTTGTAATCCTCGGGCGTGCGCAGGACTGAGGTCGCCGCCTCATAGACCTTCAGGAAATGCCAGAAATCGGTGTAGCTGTAATTCCCCTGCGCATCGAACACGCCGGAGATGTCTTCCTTCTTCTCTGCCGCCAGCCCGCGGATGAACGCGGGGGGTGCCGCGCCTTCAAGATGCAGGTGCAGTTCCACCTTCGGCAAGGCCGCAATCGTCTGATCCACCGTTCTCTCCCGTCCGTTTCGCGCCAGAGTAACGGCAAGCCGCCGCCGGGACCAGCCGCGCCCTGCACTTGCGGATGCCCTGCCCTTGCGCCACAGTCAGGGACGGGAGGCCGTCAAGGAGATCCGACATGAGCCTGAAGGACGCCGCAACCCAAGTGCGGCATATGGCCTATGCACCCTATTCGCGCTTCAAGGTGGGGGCTGCGATCCGGGCCACCTCGGGCACGGTCTACACCGGCGTGAACGTGGAAAACGTGGCCTATCCCGAAGGCACCTGCGCCGAGGCGGGCGCCATCGCCGCCATGTGCGCCGCCGGGGACTACAAGATTGCCGAGGTCTTCGTGATCGCCGACAGCCCGGAACCCGTGCCCTGCTGCGGCGGCTGCCGCCAGAAGATCGCCGAATTCGCCGAACCGGGCGTGCAGGTCACCATGGCCACGGTGGACGGCAAGACCAAGACCGTCACCGTGGCAGAGCTGCTGCCCGGCGTCTTTACCGCCGCCCATATGGACCGCGCTTGATGGATGCCCGCCTGATCATCGCGAAAATCCGCGATGGCGGGCAGCCCACGGCTGACGAGTTGCGCTGGTTCGCCGCCGGGCTGGCCAGCGGGGCCGTCACCGATGCGCAGGCCGGGGCCTTTGCCATGGCCGTGCTGCTGAAGGGGCTGGACGATCCCGGCCGCGTCGCCCTGACCCGCGCCATGCGCGACAGCGGCCGCGTGCTGGAATGGGACCTGAACGGCCCCGTGGTGGACAAGCATTCCACCGGCGGCATCGGCGACTGCATCTCGCTGCTGCTGGCCCCTGCGCTGGCCGCCTGCGGTGCCTATGTGCCGATGATCTCGGGCCGGGGTCTGGGCCATACCGGCGGCACGCTGGACAAGCTGGAGGCGATCCCCGGTTTCCGCACCGCGATGAGCGAGGAACAACTCCGCCGTCAGCTGGATGAGGTGCGCTGCGCCATCGTCGCCGCCTCCGCCGACCTCGCCCCCGCCGACCGGAGGCTTTACGCCATCCGCGATGTGACGGGCACGGTGGAAAGCGTGGACCTGATCACCGCCTCGATCCTGTCCAAAAAGCTGTCCGCCGGGCTGGAGGCGCTGGTTCTGGATGTGAAATGCGGCTCTGGCGCGTTCATGAAGACCGAAGCCCAGGCCGAAGTGCTGGCCCGCGCGCTGGTTGACACGGCCAAGGGCGCGGGCTGCATGACCGCGGCCCTGATCACCGATATGACGCAGCCCCTTGCCACCGCCGCGGGCAATGCGCTGGAGGTGATCGAGGTGATGGAGACGCTGACCGGCACCTCGGTCAATCCCGCGCTCTGGGACCTGACCGCCTTTCTGGGGGGCGAGGTTCTGGCGCTGGCGGGACTGGCGCGCGACACAGATGACGGCGCCGCCCGGGTGGAACAGGCGCTGGAATCCGGTGCCGCGGCGGAATGGTTCGGCCGCATGGTCGCGGCGCAGGGCGGGCCTGCGGATTTCGTGGAACGCTGGCCCGACCGTCTGCCCGCAGCGCCCGTGGTGCGTGAGGTGCCCTCCCCCGCCAGCGGTTTTGTGACCGCCATTGATGGTGAGGCTTTGGGCCATGCCGTGGTGCATCTGGGCGGCGGACGCCTGCGCGAAGGTGACCGGGTGAACCCCTCGGTCGGGCTGGCCGATCTGGCGGGCATCGGCGAAGAGGCGGGCGCGGGTGTGCCCCTTGCCATGGTCCATGCCGCCACCGTGGATGCGGCCGAGGCTGCGGTCCGTGCCGTGCAGGCCGCCTATGTGATCGGCCCCGCGGCACCCGAAGAACCGCCGCTTGTTCTGAAAAGGATTGGCTGAGATGGGACGCGCCTTTCTGATCGTCATGGATTCCGTCGGCTGCGGCGGCGCACCCGATGCGGCCGCCTTCGGGGATGCCGGGTCCAACACGCTGGCCCATATCGCGCAGGCCTGTGCCACGGGCCGCGCGGATCAGGGGCGCAAGGGTCCGCTGCATCTGCCCAATCTCGATACGCTTGGCCTTGGCGCGGCGATCCGGCTGGCCTCGGGGGCCGAGACGCCGGGGCTGGATGCCCGCCCGCATGGCCTCTGGGGCGCCGCGCAGGAGGTCTCGCCCGGCAAGGATACCCCGTCCGGGCATTGGGAACTGGCCGGGGTGCCGGTGCCTTGGGACTGGACCTATTTCCCCGACACGGTTCCCGCCTTTCCGCCCGACATCGTGGCCGAGGTCTGCCGTCTGGCCGGGACCGAGGGCATTCTGGGCAATTGCCATGCCTCCGGCGTGCCGATCATCGCCGAACATTGCGAGGAACACCTCAGGACCGGCTGGCCGATCTGCTATACCAGTGCGGACAGCGTGTTCCAGATTGCCGCCCATGAAGAGGCGTTCGGACTGGACCGGCTGCTGAAGCTCTGCGCCGATCTGGCGCCGATGCTGCATGCCCGCAAGGTCGGCCGCGTGATCGCCCGGCCCTTCACCGGCACCTGCGGCGATTTCCGCCGCACCCCCAACCGCAAGGATTTTGCCATCGCGCCGCCCGCCCCCACCCTGCTGGACTGGGTGCAAAGGGCGGGGCGCGCCACCCATGCCGTGGGCAAGATCGGCGACATCTTCTCGATGCGGGGGATCGGAAAGCTCTGGAAGGGCAAATCCGATGCAGACCTTTTCGAACATCTGGTGCGGCTCGGCGATCAGGCTGAGGATGGCTCCTTGACCTTTGCGAACTTTGTCGAGTTCGACACTCTCTGGGGCCATCCGCGTGACGTGGCGGGCTATGCCCGCGCGCTGGAAGGGTTCGACGCCGCCCTGCCCCGCTTCCTGGACCGGCTGCGACCCGGCGATCTGGCGATCTTCACCGCCGACCACGGCAACGATCCCACCTGGCGCGGTACCGAACACACGCGCGAACGGGTGCCCGTCGTCGGCTGGGGCGCAGGTGAACGCCGGATCGGGCTTTGCGCCTTCACCGATGTCGGCGCCTCGGTCGCGGCACATCTGGGCGTGGCCTCCCACGGGCCCGGCCGCAGCTTTCTGCCCGCCGCTGCCCCGTCATCCGCCTGACGCCAGACCGCGGCATGCTGCACCGGCTGGCGAGTTGCAGCCGATGCAAGAGACATCTGCAGAGACGGCGGATTGGCCTTTTACCAAAACTGGTTTAAGGCTGAACAATCTGGTGGAGGACCGAATGAGCAAGGCATTGCAGGACGAAGCGGCACAGGCGGCGCGGGCCGAGGCGCTGGCCTATCACGAATTCCCCAAGCCCGGGAAACTGGAGATCCGGGCGACAAAGCCGCTGGCCAACGGACGCGACCTGTCCCGCGCCTATTCGCCCGGCGTGGCCGAGGCCTGCCTTGAAATCAAGGCCGATCCCGCCACCGCCAGCCGTTATACCAGCCGCGGCAACCTTGTGGCCGTGGTGTCCAACGGCACCGCCGTGTTGGGCCTTGGCAATATCGGCGCGCTGGCCTCCAAACCGGTGATGGAGGGCAAGGCCGTCCTCTTCAAGAAATTCGCCAATATCGACTGTTTCGACATCGAGCTGAACGAACCGGACCCGGTGAAGTTGGCCGAAATCGTCTGCGCGCTGGAGCCGACCTTCGGCGCGATCAACCTTGAAGACATCAAAGCGCCCGATTGTTTCATCGTTGAACAATTGTGCCGGGAGCGGATGAACATCCCGGTGTTCCACGATGACCAGCATGGCACTGCCATTGTCGTCGGCGCCGCGGCCACCAATGCGCTGATCGTGGCGGGCAAAAAGTTCGAAGATATCAAGGTCGTCTCCACCGGCGGCGGGGCGGCGGGGATCGCCTGCCTTGAGATGCTGGTGAAGCTGGGCGTCCAGCGCGAGAACATCTGGCTCTGCGATCTGGCAGGACTGGTCTACAACGGCCGCGCCGACCAGATGACGCCGCAGAAGGCGAACTTTGCCCAGGGCGCCGTCCCCGGCACGCTGGACGATGTGATCGGCGGGGCGGATCTGTTCCTTGGCCTGTCCGGTCCCGGCGTGCTGACCCCCGCCATGGTGCAGAAGATGGCGCCCAATCCCATCGTCTTTGCGCTGGCGAACCCCAACCCCGAGATTACCCCCGATGAGGTGCGCGCCGCCGCCCCCGGCGCCATCATCGCCACCGGCCGCAGCGATTTTCCCAATCAGGTCAACAACGTCCTCTGCTTCCCCTTCATCTTCCGCGGTGCGCTGGATGTGGGTGCCACCACGATCAACGACCAGATGGAACTGGCCTGCATCGACGGGATCGCGGCCCTGGCCCGCGCCACCACCAGCGCCGAGGCCGCCGCCGCCTACCGGGGCGAAACGCTCAGCTTCGGGCCCGATTACCTGATCCCAAAGCCGTTCGACCCCCGGCTGATGGGCGTGGTGGCCAGCGCAGTGGCGCGCGCCGCGATGGAAACCGGGGTGGCGACCCGCCCCCTGCCCGATCTTGACGCCTATAAGGCACGGCTGGACGGCTCGGTCTTCAAATCGGCCATGTTGATGAAGCCGGTCTTCGAAGCCTCCCGCCGGGCCGACCGCCGCATCATCTTTGCCGAGGGCGAGGATGAGCGGGTGCTGCGCGCCGCCAATGCGATGCTGGAGGAAACCACCGACGTGCCGATCCTGATCGGCCGCCCCGAGGTCATCGCCGCCCGCGCCGAACGCGCCGGCCTGCCGATCCGCCCGGACCGCGATTTTGAAATCGTGAACCCCGAAAGCGACAGCCGTTACCGCGACTACTGGGAAACCTATCACCAGCTGATGGCCCGCCGCGGCGTCAGCCCCGACATCGCCCGCGCGGTGATGCGCACCAACACCACCGCCATCGGCGCCGTCATGGTCCACCGGGGCGAGGCCGACAGCCTGATCTGCGGCACTTTCGGCCAGTATCACTGGCACCTGAACTATATCCGGCAGGTGCTGGCGCGCGACGGGCTGCACCCGACCGGTGCGCTCAGCCTGATGATTCTGGAAGACGGGCCCCTGTTCATCGCCGACACCCATGTGAACGCCGAACCCACGCCCGAACAGCTGATGCATACCGCGATCGGCGCGGCCCGGCACGTCCGCCGCTTCGGGCTGGAGCCGAAGATCGCCTTCTGCTCGCAAAGCCAGTTCGGCAATATGAACGTGGGCTCGGGTGAGCGGATGCGGGCCGCGCTGGAGCTTCTGGACGCGCGCGAACCCGATTTCGCCTATGAGGGCGAGATGAACGTGGATTCCGCGCTGGACCAGAGCCTGCGCGACCGTCACCTGCCAAACGGCCGGTTCGAAGGCGCGGCAAATGTGCTGCTCTTCGCCTCGGCCGACACCGCCTCGGGCGTGCGCAACATCCTGAAGATGAAGGCGGGCGGGCTTGAAGTCGGGCCGCTGTTGATGGGCATGGGCAACAAGGCCCATGTGGTGACGCCCGCGATCACCGCGCGGGGCCTTCTGAACATGTCGGCCATCGCCGGAACGCCCGTCGCGGCTTACGGCTGAGACCCTTGACCCGGAGGCGCCACCAGCGCCTCCGGCCAATCCCTCAGCCCCGGCGGATCGCGGCACCAAGCCCGTTCATCAGCCCTTCGAAGATCGGGAAAGAGGTGGTGATCGGGCTGCCGTCATCCACCGCGATCTCGGCCTTCGCGGCCATACCCGCCACAAGGAAGCTCATGGCGATGCGGTGGTCCAGATGGGTGGCGCAGGTCGCCCCGCCCGGCATGCCACCCGGCCCCATGCCGTGGACGATCAGCGTATCCTCATCCTCCTCGATCCGCACGCCGCAGGCCTCAAGGCCCCGGGCCATGGCGTCGATCCGGTCGGATTCCTTGACGCGCAGTTCCTTGACCCCGCGCATCACCGTGATGCCCTCGGCAAAGGTCGCCACCACTGACAGGATCGGATATTCGTCGATCATGCTGGGCGCGCGGTCTGCCGGCACCTCGATCCCCTTCATCGACGGCGAAAAGCGCACGCGCAGGTCGGCCACCGGCTCGCCCCCCTCCTCGCGCGGGTTCAGGAAGTCGATCTCGGCGCCCATCTCCGTCAGTGTCAGGTAAAGCCCGTTGCGCGTCAGGTTCTGGCTGACCCCCGGCACCATGATGTCAGAGCCTTCGACGATCAGCGCCGCACAGACCGGGAACGCGGCCGAGGACGGATCGCGCGGCACGGCCACGGTCTGCGGCCGCAGTTCGGGGCGGCCCTTCAGCGTGATGATATGGCCCTCGGCGCCCTTTTCCACCGAAAGCTCGGCACCAAAGCCCAGAAGCATCCGCTCGGAATGGTCGCGCGTCGGCTCGCGCTCGATCACCACCGTCTCACCCGGCGCGTTCAGCCCGGCCAGCAGGACGGCGGATTTCACCTGCGCGCTGGCCACCGGCAGGGCATAGCGCACCGGCACCGGGTTCGCCGCGCCTACCACGGTCATCGGCAGGCGCCCGCCCTTGCGGCCATAGGCCTCTGTGCCGAATAGGCCAAGCGGATCGGTCACCCGCCCCATCGGCCGTTTGCGAAGGGAGGCGTCGCCGGTGAAGGTCGCGGTGATCGGCGTCGTCGCCATGGTCCCCATGATCAGCCGCACGCCGGTGCCGGAATTGCCGCAGTCGATCACATCGGCGGGCTCCTGAAACCCGCCCACGCCCACGCCGTTCACGCTCCACGCACCCTGCCCGTGCCGGGTGACGGTCGCGCCAAAGGCCCGCATCGCCTTTGCGGTGTCCAGCACGTCCTGCCCTTCCAGAAGGCCGGTGATCTTCGTCTCACCCACGGCCATGGCCCCGAAGATCAGCGCGCGGTGGCTGATCGACTTGTCGCCCGGCACCGAGGCCGTGCCATTCAGCGGGCCGGATCTGGACGAGATCATCGGTTGGGCTTCACCATGGCCGGACATGCGCTTCTCCCTGAGGCAATCGCAGGCCTGATAGCGCAAGCAGCTCAAGGGGTCCAGCGGCACCGCCCCGCCGGAGACGAGGACGCTCCGCGGGGAGTATTTAAGTCAAGAGGAAGTCCCGTTCCTCTTGATCCAAATACTCATGCGACGGTCAGGCCCGGCGGAACGTCAGGTAATGGGGCAACCGCCCTTCGCGCAAAGCTTTCTGCTCATAGCGGGTGGAGAGCCAGTCCTCCCAATGCCCGTCCAGCCCCGCCTGCCGTTCCAGCGTGAACCCGGCGGGGGGCACTTCTTCCAAAGTCTGGCGGACGTAATCGGGGATGTCGGTCGCCACCCGGAACTCGGCCCCCGGCGCCATGACGCGGTGGAGGGCGGAGAGGTAGTCCGGCGTCACAAAACGGCGGCGGTGGTGGCGCGCCTTGGGCCAGGGATCGGGGTAGTTCAGGAACACCTTCTGCAAGATGCCCGCGGGCAGCACATCGAACAGGTCGCGCACATCGCCCGGGTGGATCGACAGGTTGGTGACGCCCGCAGCCTTGATCTTGCCCAAGAGCATGGCAATGCCGTTCACGAAAGGCTCCGCCCCGATCAGGTGTATCTGCGGGTTCCGGGCGGCCATATGGACCATATGCTCGCCACCGCCAAAGCCCACCTCCAGCCACAGCGGCAGGCCGCCAGCAAAGGACAGGTCCAGCGTGGCGCGGCCGGGGTTTTCCTCGGCGGTCACGCCCTTCAGCCGCAACGCCTCCAGATCATGGGCAAGGGCATCCTTCTGCGAGTTGCGCAGGGTCTTGCCATGGATGCGGCCATAGAAATTGCGGCGGGGGGCTTCGGCTTCGGTCATGGGGGGCCCTTCGGAATGACGGCGCGCCTTAGCCCTCTGGCGCGGCCCGGTCAAGCCAATGCGCCAGCCGGTCCAGCAGCGCCGCGCGCGGCAGGCCCTGCGCCATGGCGGCGGTTTGCCCCAGCCAGATGCCATCCGCCGCCAGCCGCAAGATCGCCAGATCCGGCCCGGCATCGGTGGCGGCATGCAGCTCCAGCTGCGCGGCGATCCAGTCGTCCCACAGCCGCTGCATCGACGGCTCAGCCAAAAGGAGCAGCGACAGGAGCGACCATGCGCTGCCGGTGTCTTCGACCACCGCCCCCACATATGCCCGGGTAAACCGGCCGGGCCGGGCGGGATCGGGCGACAGACGGGCGTCGATCGCCTGCGCCATCCGGGCCACCGCCTCGGCGGCAACCGCCTCGACCAGCGCGGGCTTGCTGGCGAAATGGTGGAATAGGCCGCCCTTCGACACACCCGCCGCCCGCGCCACCGCATCGGTGGTCAGCCCGTGCAGCCCCTGCGTCAGAACCAGCGCAATGGCATGGTCCAGCAGGCTTTGCCTGAGCGCCTCGGGCTGTTTCGGGCGCCCCATCAGTGGCCGGTGGATTTGGAGAACAGGTTCATCACCAGAACGCCCGCAAGGATCAGGCCAATCCCCGCCATGGCGGCAAGGTCCAGAGACTGGCGAAAGATCCACAGGCCCACCAGCGCCGTCGCCACGATGCCAAGCCCCGACCAGATCGCATAGGTCACGCCCAAGGGAATGACCTTCAGCACCATCGCCAAAAGGTAGAAGGACACAAGGTAGAAGCCCACCACCGCAAGGCTGGGCCAAAGCCGGGTGAACCCGTCCGAAGCCTTGAGGAAGGAGGAACCCGCCACCTCGGCCACGATGGCCAGGGCAAGCATGGCATAGGTTGCGATCATCGGAGACATGGGGCACCTGTGGAATTGCCCGCCCAATAAAACCGACCAGTCGGTTTCTTTCAAGCGGATTTTCTGCCCCACCGCTTCACAGCGGGGTGTGCAAAGAAAAACGCCCCCTGCGGTGGCAGGGGGCGTCGAATCTCCGGCTCAGCAGCGGATCAGAAGCCGGTCAGACCGCGGCCTTCAGTGCCTCGATCAGATCGGTCTTTTCCCAGCTGAAGCCGCCGTCCTCGGTCGGTTGGCGCCCGAAGTGGCCATAGGCTGCGGTACGCTGGTAGACCGGCTTGTTCAGGTCCAGATGGGTGCGGATGCCACGCGGGGTCAGATCCATGACCTCGGCCACGGCCTTTTCGATCACCGCATCGGGCACCTGCCCGGTGCCGTGGGTGTCCACATAGATCGACAGCGGCTTGGCCACCCCGATCGCATAGGAGACCTGCAGCGTGCAGCGGTCCGCCAGACCGGCGGCCACCACGTTCTTCGCCAGATAGCGCGCGGCATAGGCGGCAGAACGGTCGACCTTGGTCGGGTCCTTGCCGCTGAACGCGCCGCCACCATGCGGGGCCGCACCACCGTAGGTGTCCACGATGATCTTGCGCCCCGTCAGGCCCGCGTCGCCATCCGGCCCGCCGATCACGAAGGTGCCGGTGGGGTTCACATGCCATTCGGTCTTCTTGGTGATCCAGCCCTCGGGCAGGATCTCACGGATATAAGGCTCCACGATGCCGCGGATCACCTTGGAGGTCTGCCGCTTGGACGTGTGCTGCGTCGACAGCACGATCGAGGTCACCTCGACCGGCTTGCCATCGGCATAGCGCAGCGACAGCTGCGACTTGGCATCCGGGCCCAGCGTCGGCTCCTGCCCGGATTTGCGCACCTCGGCCAGACGGCGCAGGATGGCATGGGCATACTGGATCGGCGCGGGCATGAAATCCGGCGTCTCGCGCGTGGCATAGCCGAACATGATGCCCTGATCGCCGGCGCCGTCGCGGTCCACGCCCTGCGCGATATGGGCGGATTGTTCGTGCAGATAGTTGTGGACCTTGATCTTGTCCCAGTGGAACTTCTTCTGCTCGTAGCCGATGTCCTTGACGCAATCGCGGACGATGCCGTCGATGCGGCCCATCATCGCCTTGGTCGCGTCCTTGTCGGACAGGCCCACCTCGCCGCCGACGACCACGCGGTTCGTGGTGGCAAAGGTCTCGCAGGCGACACGCGCGTTCGGTTCTTCGGTCAGGAAGGCGTCCAGCACCGCATCGGAAATGCGGTCGCACACCTTGTCCGGGTGCCCCTCGGAGACCGATTCCGAGGTGAAGACATAGTCAAGTCGGCTCATGGGAAGTGCTCCATTGGGATGATCCCCGCCACGCCAGGAAGCCGTTGTAGCGGTTCGATGGCCCGGCTTACGCCCCGGGGGGGCAAGTTTCAAGGCCCTGCCGCCGCCGTGCCCGGATCACGCCAAGGGCGAGTCCCGCCAGCAACAGCCCCGCCAGCGGCACGTCGCCGATGCGGGCATAGGGGGTCAGCGGCAGGGCACCCGGCACGGCGGCGTCGATCACGCCGCGCAGGCCAAGCCCCAGCAGCGCGGGACTTCCGTCCGCGGCCGCAGCGATCCGGCCGCGGGCATCGACCACGGCGGAAATCCCGGTATTGGCCGCGCGCAAAAGCGGCAGGCCCAGCTCCACGGCCCGCAGCCGGGCCTGCGCGAAATGCTGATAGGGCCCGGTCAAAGTGCCGAACCAGGCGTCATTCGTGACCATAATGATCCAGTCCGGACGCTCCGGCGTAACCAGGTCCTCGGGGAAGATCGCCTCGTAGCAGATCACCGGCAGCGCCCGGCCAAGCGCGCCGAACTCCAGCAGGCGACGGTCCGTGCCGGGCGTGTAGCCCGCCCCCGCCTGACTGGCAAAGGCGCGCAGCCCGGTCCAGCGGAAGACCAGATCGCCCATCGGGATATATTCGCCGAAGGGGACAAGATGGTTCTTGTCAAAGCTCTGGCTGATCGTGCCGCCCGGGCCAAAGACCGCCAGCGTGTTCCACGCCCGCTCGCCCTCATCGCGCTGGATGCCGGTGGCCACGGTCGCCGCCCCGCCCGCCTCGGCAATGCTCAATGCGGCCCCCTGCCCCTCCTCGATCAGATAGGGCACGGCGGTCTCCGGCCAGATCACCAGATCCGCCCCTGACCCGCGGGTCAGCGAGAGCAGCGTGTCGAAATTCGCCCGCGCCTGATCCGGGTCCCATTTCAGGCTTTGCGCAATGTCGGGCTGCACCAGCCGCACCAGCCCCGGCCGGGCCGCCGGCTCCGGCAGCGCCAGCCGGTGCCAGGACCAGCCCGCTGCCACCCCGGCAATCAGCAGCGGAACAACCAGCCCACGTCGGCCAAGGCTCAGCGGCGCGGCCAGCGCCAGCAGCGTCAGCGCCGTCATCCCATAGGCGCCGGTCAGCGCGCCCATCTGGATCAGCGGCGTGTCCAGCCAGATATGCCCCGGCAGCGCCCAGGGAAAGCCGGTCAGCAGATGGCCCCGCGCCAGTTCCACCCCGGACAGCGCAAGGGCCAGCGTCACCGCCCCGCCGCCCATGCGCCGCGCAACCCAGCCCGCCACCGCCCAGAACAGGCCGAACCCCGCCGCCACCGCCAGCACCGCAAAGGGCGCCATCCAGCCATGCCGCCACGGGTCCACAAAAAACGGTTGCACGATCCATGAGAGGGTAAAGCCGAAATAGCCCGCCCCGATGCCCCAGCCGCGCCGGAATGCCGCGGTCGGGCTCTCCGCCGCGGCGATCCGCCGCAGCGCCAGTGCAAAGCCCGCAAGCGCGACCGGCCAAAGGCCAAGCGGCGCCTGCCCCGCGGCGGCGGCCAACCCAAGCGCCAGATCCTGCGCAAGGGCGCGCGCCCGCACCCGGGCCGGGGAACGGGCGGCGGCGGTCATCGGATCAGGCGGCCCCTGCGGGCTTCGTCTCGGCCTCCGGCTCCGGCGCGGTCAGCAAGGCCACCGGCGCAGGCTCCGGCAGGGCCGCACCGGGCAGCCGCAGCCGCAGCCGCTTGATCCGGCGGGCATCGGCATCGACGATCTCGATCTCGGCCCCGTTCTCCAGCGTCACCACCTCGCCCCGCGCGGGCACCCGGCCCATCCGCAGGAAGGCCAGACCGCCGATCGTGTCGATCTCCTCATCATCCTCTTCGCTGCGCAAGCGCAGGCCCAGGGCACGCTCCATCTCATCCAGAGGCGCGGTGGATTGCGCCAGCACGATCCCGGGCGCCGCCTCTTTCCACAGCGCGCCCTCTTCCTCGTCATGCTCATCGTCGATCTGGCCGATCACCGTCTCGATCAGGTCCTCGATCGTCACCAGACCGTCCACGCCGCCGTATTCGTCGATGACCAGCGCCATATGCGCCCGTTCCTTCTGCATCTTCTGCAAAAGGACACCCGAAGGCATCGAGGGCGGTGCAAAGAGAATCGGCCGCAACAGGCGCTTCAGGCTGAACCGCCCGCCCGCGCCAAAGCCGTGCTGCAACGCAAGGTCCTTCAAGAGGACAAGACCCTGCGGATGGTCCAGCGTGCCCTTGTAGACCGGCAGGCGCGAAAACCCATGGGTGCGGAAGGTCTCGACCAGCTCATCCTTGCCGATGTCCAGGGGCACCGCCACGATCTCGGCCTTGGGGATCGCCACATCATCGACCCGCAACCGGCCAAGCGCACCAAGCCCCGGCGCGGCAGATCCGCTCAGCGGCGCCGGCGCGCCTGCGGCGCTTTCGACGGTGGGGGAAAAGGCGGAAAGGATCCGCCCGATGAAACCGCGGGGCGCTGCATCCTGCACCGCCTCGTCACCCGATCCGGTCCGCGCTTCCTGCGCTGCGGCCAGCCCGTCGCTGCTACTGCCCATGGGTCCTTGTCCAAGAAACACCCGTCCTGCGGGTGCCCCGTCAATATGGGTCGGAAATACCCATAGACGCAAGTATCCGCACCTCATGTCCTTCCATCAGCGCGGCGTCGTCGTCTTCGACATGGTCATAGCCCAGAAGATGCAGGATCCCGTGCACAATCAGATGGGTCACATGCGCCTCTGCGGACTTCTCCTGCTCCGCCGCCTCGGCCATGCAGGTCTCATAGGCCAGCGCAAGATCGCCCAGTTCCTCCGGGTCTTCCGCAGTCCCCGCCTCGGGCAGCTCCGGTGCCTCGCCCACGAATTCGGGCCCGCGTTCCTCGGAAGGCCAGGACAGCACATTGGTCGGCCGCGGCTTCCCCCGGAAATCGGCATTCAGCGTGGCGATCCGCGCATCGTCGCAGCCCATGACCACGATCTGGAATCCCGCCTCCGCCAGTCCCAGCCCCGCCAGCGTGGCCTGCGCCGCCCGTTCGGCCAAAGCCTCCAGCCCGAACGCCGACCAGCGCTCATCCTCGATCACCGTGTCAACCAGCATGTTCATCCCCAAATCCCCGTGCAGCCCGGGCCTAGCCCAGCCGCCCCCTGCCCGGCAATCCCGCTGTTGCAGCTTCATACTGGCTGAAATATCCCCGCCGGAGGCCAGCCCGAGCCGGTTGGCGCCCCCAGGCGCCAGAGGCGAGACAAAAAGCGTGCGGCCGCGCCCCTGCGCGGACGCTCCGCATCGCAGGCCCCGCGGCGAATCCGCTTGCCTTTCCCTCCCATCCCCGCTATCCGCCCGCATCCGCCGTGCACCCTTGGAGGACGGCGGAAAAACTCAGGAGAGACCCAATGGCACGCGAGATCCCCGATCTTCAGGCCGTGGTGCGGACGGGGACAGGCAAGGGGGCCGCCCGTCAAGCCCGTCGTGAAGGCAACGTACCCGGCATCATCTATGGCGACGGCAAAGAGCCGGTCGCCATCAATCTGAACTACTACTACCTGCTGAAGCGCCTGAAGGCCGGCCGCTTCCTGCAGACGCTGTTCAACCTGAAGGTTGAAGGCCAGCCCGACGTGCATGTGATCTGCCGCGGCGTCCAGCGTGACGTTGTGAAGGACCTGCCGACCCACGTCGACTTCATGCGCATCCACGACGAATCGCGCATCAACCTGTTCATCCATGTCGATTTCATCAACGCGGACAAGGCCCCGGGCCTGAAGCGCGGCGGCACGCTGACCATCGTGCGCCACGAAGTCGAACTGGAAGTGGTTGCAGGCGACATCCCGGACCACATCACCGTGGATCTGGACGGCAAGCAGATCGGCGATGTGATCCACATCAGCGACGTGGTCCTGCCGAAGGGTGCCCGTCCGACCGTGGCGCGCAACTTCGCCATCGCGAACATCGCCGCCCCCTCGGGCCTGGCGGCGTCCAGCGAAGAAGCGGCCGAGTGATCCCCTGCCGCCCCTTGCGGGCGGCGGACCGGAACGGGAAGCGGGGGGCCTTCGGGTCCCCCGTTTTCATTCTGTCCCGGACCTCCGCCGGGCAGAGTGCCGCCGTCCGGGACCAGACCGGCCACGGGCATGCCGGGCCTTTGCCCCCCCCCGGACAACAGGCCGGATCCAAGATCCGGCCCGGCCTGCCGCAGAGCTAAAGGACCTTCAGGCCGTGATCTTCAGGCTTTGCACCGATTCGAAGACTTCAAGCTGCGGCGGGCCTGCCATGATATCGCGCATGGTGGCAGCCCCGGCGCCCTTATGGCTGTCGCGGAAGGCTTCGGATTTGGTCCAGCCGCGAAACGCCGCTTCGCTTTCCCAGACCGTATGCGAGGCGTAAAGCCGGACGCCCTCGGCCTCTGGCCCCTTGAACAGGTCGAAACTGACAAAGCCCGCAACTTCGGTCAGATGGCTGTCGCGGTCGCGCCAGACCGCTTCGAACGCCGCTTCCTGTCCGGCCTTCACCTTGAACCGGTTCATCGTAAGATACATGCCACACTCCCTTTTCCTGTGATCGACCTGGCTGGAGGCACCGGAGGGAGGGGCGCAATCTGGCTGATCCCTCTTTGCGGCCTGCCGCCTGTCGCGTCAACCGCCCGCCGCTGCGCCTTGTGGCCGCGGAAGATTGAGGCGGCGCTCCGCTTCCGTTAGGACGAAAGACGAAGCCACGGCCCGAAACGGAGCGCCGCCATGAAACTTTTCGTCGGTCTGGGCAATCCGGGTCCGAAATATGCCGGGAACCGTCACAACATCGGGTTCATGGCGCTGGACCGGATCGCCGCCGACCACGGCTTTACCCCGTGGAAGAAGGCGTTTCAGGGGCTGATCAGCGAGGGCCGTCTGGGCAGCCAGAAGGTGGCACTGCTGAAACCCGAGACCTTCATGAACCTCTCGGGCCAGTCGGTCCGGGCGGCGGTGGATTTCTGGAAGCTGACCCCCGCCGACATCACCGTCTTCCATGACGAGCTGGACCTTGCCCCCGGCAAGGCGCGGGTGAAACAGGGCGGCGGCCATGCGGGGCACAACGGGCTGCGCTCGATCCACGGCCATATCGGCGAGGCTTATGGCCGCGTCCGTCTGGGAATCGGCCATCCCGGCCACAAGGATGCCGTTGCCGCCTATGTGCTGCATGATTTCGCCAAGGCCGATCAGGATTGGCTGCACGACCTTTTGCGCGGAATTTCCGATGGTGCCGCCGCGCTGGCCGAAGGCGACGGCCAGAAGTTCATGAATGCCGTCTCGCTCCGCACCGCGCCGCCGCGGTCTTCGGGCGGCAAGGCCGAAAGCGAAGCCCCGATGCGCGGAAAAGCAGGGCCGGCCAAATCCGGCACCGAACTGCCCGCCCCACCGCCCGCCCCGGAGCCGCGCCCTGCGCCGGAGGCCGCCCCCGAACCGGACACCCGCAGCGCGTTGCAAAAGCTGGCCGACCGCTTCCGTTAACCCTCGTCCCGTCCGCCCCGTGGCACCAGCCCGGCCAGCGCCCGGCTGACCAGCCCCGAGACCGAGGGCCGTTCGACGGCCCGGAACGGCAGCGGACGGCACATTTCCATCGCGGCCACGCCGATCCGGGCGGTCAGCGCGCCGTTCACCACACCTTCGCCGAACCGCCGCGACAGTTTGGACAGGATGCCGCCGCCCGCCACCGATCCGACCAGATCGTCGGCCAGGGCCACCGCCCCGGTGGCCAGAAGCGAGGAGAACACCTTGCGCAACAGGCTCCAGCTGCCCAGGGTCCCGGCCCGGCCGCCATAGATTTCGGCAATGCGCCGGATCATCGCCACGTTGGAGTAAAGCGCCGCCGCCACATCGGCCAGCGCCAGCGGCACAATCGCGGTGACCATCGCCACCCGCCGCGCCGCTGCCTCGACCTCGGCCCGGGCGAGCGCATCCAGCGGCACAAGGATCTCCGCCTCGGCCAGCAGAAGCTGCGCATCGGCATCCATCACCTGCGGTTCTGCCTCGGCAAAGCGCGACAGGCCCCAGCTTGCCGCGGCTCGGCCCGCATAGAGCGATTGCAGCGCCGCCGTCACCCCGCGCGCGGCCTTCAGATCGGCCGCCAGATGCGCGGCCACCGCCCGTTCGCGCAGATGGTCCAGCCGCGCCAGACGGGCAAAACCCGCCACCTCGCGCAGCGCCAGCAAAAGCGCCATGGCCACGCCCAGCCCGACAAGGGCAAAGGCGATCCAGCCCAGCAGAACGTTGGAGGCGAACAGAGACGCGACGAATTCATAGGCCGCCACCGACAGCACAAAGGAAAACAGCGCGCCGAACACCCACAACGCCGCCCGCGTCAGGGGCGAGGCCTTGGCCCGCGCCACCGCCGCCAGCGTCCGCGCGGCCTGCGTGTCGGCCACCGCCTCGGGCACGGCGGGGGCAAGGCCGGGGTCGGCCTCCTCCTCCACCTCGAACAGATAGGGTTTCGGGCCTTGGGGGGGCGGGGTCTCGGTCACAGCCGGTCTCCGATCAGGAATTCTGCCGCCCGGTCCAGGCGGATATGCGGCGGCCCTTCGCCGGGGCGCAGGGTCACGCGGGCGGGGGCAAAGGACATCAGCCCGTATTCGGCATCCAGCCAAGCCTCCGCCCCGCCCCGCGCGGGCGACAGGATGCGCGCGGGATCCGCCGGCAGCGCGCCGGGATACATCACCGCGGTGCGCCCGGTCTCCATCAGCCGGCCCCGCACCGCGGGCAGGCTTTCGCCGCCACGCGCGGCCACCTCCTCCACCGTGGCGCGCAGGCCCGCCAGCGACATGGCCCCCACCTCGGCCCCCGCATATTCGGCACGGCCCTTCGCCTCAGCCACCAGCGCCGCGGTGATGTCGGTCAGCGCCGGGTGCTGTTCGTGATGCAGATGGTCGGCCTTGGTCGCGGCGAACAGGATCTTCTCCACCCGCCGCGCCCCCAGAAGGGACGACAGCCACCCCGTCCGCCCGACGCGAAAGGCGCCCAGAACCTCGGCCATCACGCGGCGCAGATCCTCCACCGCCTGCGGGCCCTGATGGATGGCGCCCAGCACATCCATCAGCACCACCTGCCGGTCGATCCGGGCGAAATGGTCGCGGAAAAACGGCGTCACCACCTTGGATTTGTAGCCGTCATAGCGCCGCTCCATCTCGCGCCAAAGGCTGCTGCGCGACGCCTCGGCCGGGCGTGGCAGCGGCGCAAAGGTCAGGACCGGGCTGCCCGCCAGATCGCCGGGCAACAGGAACCGCCCCGGCGTGCAGTCGGACCAGCCCGCCTGCCGCGCGGTCTGAAGGTAGTCGGTGAAGCTGCGGGCCAGCGCCTGCGCTACCGGCTCCTCCAGCGTCAGGCCCGCATCGGCGGCCCGCGCCGCGGCCAGAAATTCGCGCGCAATCGCCCGCCGTTCCAGCCGGGCCAAAGTCTCTTCCGACCATTGCGCATAGGATTTCTCCATCAGCGACAGGTCCAGAAGCCATTCGCCGGGATAATCCACAATGTCCAGATGCAGCACCTGCGGCCCGCGCCAGCCCGCGAACCAGCCGTCCGGCCGAGTGCGGAACGACAGCCGCAGCTCCGAGATCGACCGCGTACTTTCCGGCCAATGCGGGTTGTCCCCGGTCAGCGCGGCCATATGGCCTTCGTAGTCAAAGCGCGGCAGCGTCACATCGGGCTGCGGCTGCAGATAGACCGTCTCGATCCGCCCCTCGCGCGCCGCCGTCAGCTGCGGCATCCGGCCACGATGCAGCAGATTGGCGATCAGCCCGGTGATGAACACGGTCTTGCCCGCCCGGCTGAGCCCGGTGACGCCAAGCCGCACGGTCGGCTCGAAGATGCCGCTGACCGAGGCCTGCACCCCCTCGACCCCGCGGGCGATGCCGTCGGTTATCCCTGTGAAAACCACGATCTGCCCCTTCTTTCCCCTGCAAGATAGGGGCGGAGGTGCAGGTTGGAAAGGTGGCGGCCCCATGGACGGCGCGCGCGCCTTGCGCTATCGCGCGCATATGCCCCGCTATGCGCTACAGATCGAATATGACGGAGGGCCGTTCGCCGGATGGCAGCGGCAGGCGGGCGGTCAGGCTTCGGTCCAGCAGACGGTGGAAGAGGCGCTTGGCCGCCTGCAACCGGGAGAGCACCGGATCGCCGCCGCAGGCCGCACCGATGCGGGCGTGCATGCGACGGGTCAGGTGGCGCATTGCGACCTTTCCCGCGACTGGGACCCGTTCCGGCTGAGCGAGGCGCTGAACTGGCATCTGAAGCCCGCGCCGGTGGCGGTGACCGCCTGCGCCCGGGTGCCCGAGGATTTCCACGCCCGGTTCTCCGCGACCGAGCGGCGCTATCTCTTCCGCCTCGTCGCGCGCCGCGCGCCGGTGACGCATGACAAGGGGCTGGTCTGGCAGGTGCTGAACCGGCCCGATGTGGCGGCAATGCGGGAAGGGGCGGCCCATCTGATCGGGCTGCACGATTTCACCACCTTCCGCTCTACCCTCTGCCAGTCGAAAAGCCCGGTAAAGACGCTGGACGAAATCACCATCAGCGAACAGCCCTACCCCGGCGGCACCGAGGTGCAATTCCGCCTGCGCGCCCGCAGCTTTCTGCATAACCAGGTCCGCTCCATCGTCGGCACGCTGGAACGGGTGGGCGCGGGGTCATGGGCACCCGGGGATGTGGCCGCTGCGCTGGCGGCACAGGACCGCGCCGCCTGCGGCCCGGTCTGCCCGCCGCAGGGGCTGTATCTGGCGGGCGTCACCTATCCCGAACCGCCCTTCCCGGCCTGAGCCGCGTCCGGGGGGCTGTCTGCCCCCCAAGAGCGCGCAAAGGGCGCGCCCTCCCCCCCCGAGGATATTTGGACAAACTGGAAAGGGGCAAAGCGCCGGGCGCCCTGACGGGAGGACGGACCTTGCCGCAGGGCGCCCTTTCCACTTTGACGGTCATCGGCGTCCCCGCCTGTACCGTGCCCCCATGAAACGACAAGCAGGTTAACGTCGCGTGAATCTCTGCCCTGCCCCATTCCAGTTTGCCCAAATATCCTCGGGGGGGTGAGGGCGCAGCCCGAGGGGGGCAGACAGCCCCCCTGCGACGGTGCGGCAGGGGGTTCGGCTGTAGACCGGGCGCGCCGGATCGCTTAACCCGGAGGGGTAACCGGGAAGAGGATATCATGACCTTCAGCCAGCTGATCCTGTCGCAATTCGCCGATCCGTTCCGGATCGTGCTGCTTGCCGGGCTTGTCTACACCATGTTCCGCACGCGGGCGCAGACCGGCCTTCTGATCCCGCTGGCGGCGGGGGTGGTCTTCGTGGCCGTGATCATCCCCTCGACCCTTGGCGCGCAGCTTCCGGTGCCGTTCTGGCAGCAGGTGGCAGCAGGGCTGGTGTCGAACACGGTGCTGGTGGGGGTGATCCTCGGGATCTGGGAAGCCATCCGCCGGATGCGGGGCTGAAACGCAAGCGGGCCGGGGTTTCCCCCGGCCCGCCCGTTGTCTTCCGCGATGCCGTTTACTGGTTGGCGTCGGCGAAGATGTCTTTCTTGTGGGTGCCGCCCGGCACGAACAGCGTGCCGATCACCACCGTCATCAGCGCCACCACAATGGCATACCACAGACCCGCGTAGATGTTCCCGCTTTGCGCCGAGATGGCGAAGGCGGTCGCGGGCAGCAGGCCACCGAACCAGCCGTTGCCGATGTGATAGGGCAGCGACAGGCCGGAGTAGCGGATACGGGTCGGGTAGAGTTCGACCAGCATGGCCGCGATAGGGCCGTAGACCATCGTCACAAGGATGATCAGATAGGTCAGCGTCAGGATGATGGTGATGTTCTGCGCCTTGAAGATGTCGAAGAAGTGGTTCGCCTTGGCCACCGTGGTGTTGTCGGCGGCCACGATCGGGTAGCCGGCGGCGGTCAGGGCGGCGTTCAGCTCGGCATCGAAGCGCTTCTTCTCATCCGCGGCGTTTTCGGCGGAACCCGAATAGCCCTGGATCACCGTATCGCCGACCTGGACCGAGGCAATGGTGCCTGCCGGCGCATCAACCGTTTCGGAATTGGCCGAGCGCGAGGTCAGGCCCGATTTGATCAGGTCGCAGGATTTGGTGAACTTCGCGGTGCCGACCGGGTTGAACTGGAACGAGCAGTCGGCCGGATCGGCGGTCACGGTGATCGGCGTCTGATGGGCCGCATAGAGCATCGGGTTCGCGGTTTTGGTCAGGAAACCGAACACCGGGAAGTAGGTCAGCGCGGCGATCAGGCAGCCGCCGAGGATGATCGGCTTGCGGCCGATCTTGTCGGACAGACGACCGAAGAAGATGAAGCCATAGGTGCCGAGGATCAGCGACCATGCCACGAAGACGTTGGCCGAGAAGCTGTCCACCTTGATCACGTTCTGCACGTAGAACAGCGCGTAGAACTGGCCCGAGTACCAGACCACGGCCTGACCAGCGGTCAGACCCAGCAGCGCGATCAGGGCGATCTTGCCGTTCTTCCAATTGCCGAAGGCTTCACGCAGCGGCGCCTTCGAAGCGGCACCCTCTTCCTTCATCTTCTTGAAGGCGGGGGATTCGTTCATGGTCAGACGGATATACAGCGACACGAGCAGCAGCGCGATCGAGCCGATGAACGGGATCCGCCAGCCCCAGGCGTTGAAGGCTTTCATCATCGTGGGCGTGCCGTCTGCGGCGATCACGGCCTGACCGGCGGCGTCCAGCACCGGCTGGTCGGGGAAGTTGCCGTTCACATAGCCCTGCACCATCAGAATGACGATCAGCGAGAGCAGAAGCCCCAGCGTTGCCGTGGTCTGGATGAAGGCGGTGAAATAGCCGCGCTGGTTCTGCGGCGCGTGTTCGGCCACATAGACCGCGGCGCCGCCGTATTCCCCGCCAAGGGCGAGGCCCTGCAGCATGCGCAGCGCGATCAGGATGATCGGCGCGGCAATGCCCCAGCTGTAGTAGTTGGGCAGGATGCCGACGATGAAGGTCGAGAAGCCCATGATCAGGATGGTCATCAGGAAGGTGTATTTCCGGCCGACCAGATCGCCCAGCATCCCGAAGACCAGCGCGCCGAACGGGCGCACGATGAAGCCTGCCGCAAAGGCCAGAAGCGCAAAGACGTTGCGCGTGGCTTCCGGGAAGGGCGTGAAGAACTGCGCGCCGATGATCGAGGCCAGCGAGCCGTAGAGGTAGAAATCATACCATTCGAAGATCGTGCCGGCGGAAGAGGCCAGAATGACCTTCTTCTCTTCCCCGGTCATGGGACGCGAGCGGTCGCGCACGTCCGGCGTTGCATATGCCATCGGTATCCTCCTGTTTCGGCCCGCCCTGCCGGCGGTGCCTTCCCTTTGTTCCCGATCCTGCCCGGCACCACGCCGGGCAAGACTCCCTTGATCGGTGCAGCGGGCTGCACCGGCGTATGGGGGTCGCGTCAGCGCCCCTTCCCTTCCGATTGTGCCTGCGCCCGGGCCTCCCCTCCCGGATGCGGGCCGTTTCAGGCCGCGACGCGCCCGACGATACCGGCCAGCGCGTCGCGCACCGCGGCGATGGGACCCATCGCGTCGATCCGTTCCAGCACGCCCTTGGTGTCGTAATAGGCGATCAGCGGCGCCGTCTGGGCGTGATAGGCCTTGAGCCTCTCGCGCACCGTTTCGGCATTATCGTCGGCACGGCGCTTGAACGCCGTGCTTCCGCACTTGTCACAATGTCCGGCCGAGGCCGGACGTTTGAACTCGTCATGGTACCCTTCACCGCAGCCGGCGCAGGTGTAGCGGCCGGAGACCCGGCCCACCATCGCCTCGTCATCCACCTCAAGGCTGACGGCGGCGGTCACCTTCTGTCCCGCGCCCGCCAGCAGCGCATCCAGCGCGGCGGCCTGCCCGTCGGTGCGCGGGAATCCGTCCAGAATGATGCCGCGAGCCACGTCGGGCTGCGCCATCCGGTCCTTCAGGATGGCCAGCACGATTTCGTCACTGACCAGCGCACCCGCCTCCATCACCGCCTTGGCGGCGCGTCCCGCATCGGTTCCGGCCGCAACCGCGGCGCGCAGCATGTCGCCGGTGGACAGCTGGACCAGACCGAATTCCTCTTCCAGCATGCGGGCCTGGGTGCCTTTACCGGCGCCGGGCGGGCCAAGCAGGATCAGGACGGGTGCGCTCATCTTTCAGCCCTTGTTCATGCGGTTGGCAATCAGGTCATCGACCACCGAAGGATCGGCCAGTGTCGAGGTGTCGCCCAATGATCCGAAGTCGTTTTCGGCAATCTTGCGCAGGATGCGGCGCATGATCTTGCCCGAGCGGGTCTTGGGCAGGCCGGGCGCGAATTGCAGAAGATCGGGCTTGGCGATCGGGCCGATTTCCTGCCGGACCCAGGCTTCCAGCTCCTTGCGCAGTTCGGGGCTGGGCTCGACGCCCTTCATCAGGGTGACATAGGCATAGATGCCCTGCCCCTTCAGGTCATGCGGGTAGCCAACCACGGCGGCCTCGGCCACTTTCTCATGGGCGACCAGCGCGCTTTCCACCTCGGCGGTGCCCATCCGGTGGCCGGAGACGTTGATCACGTCATCCACCCGCCCGGTGATCCAGTAATAGCCGTCCGCATCGCGGCGGCAGCCGTCGCCGGTGAAGTAATAGCCCTTGTACTGGCTGAAATAGGCCTCTTCGAACCGTTCATGATCGCCCCAGAGGGTGCGCATCTGGCCGGGCCAGCTGTCGGCGATGCAAAGCACGCCCTCGGTCGCGGTTTCGTTCTGCAGCTGGCCGGAGGCCGGGTCCAGCACCACCGGCTTGACCCCGAAGAAGGGCTTGGTGGCCGAGCCGGGCTTCGTGGGGATGGCGCCGGGCAGCGGGGTCAGCATGTGGCCGCCGGTTTCGGTCTGCCAGAAGGTGTCGACGATGGGCAGTTCGCCCTTGCCGACATGGGTGTTGTACCAGTTCCACGCCTCGGGGTTGATGGGTTCGCCCACCGAGCCCAGCAGCTTCAGGCTGGAGAGGTCGTATTTCTCCACCCATTCCGGCCCCATGCCCATCAGGCTGCGGATCGCTGTGGGGGCGGTGTAGAACTGGCTGACCTTGTGCTTTTCGCAGACCGCCCAGAACCGGCCCGCATCCGGGTAGTTCGGCACGCCTTCGAACATCAGCGTGGTCGCGCCATTGGCCAGCGGACCATAGACAATGTAGCTGTGCCCGGTGACCCAGCCCACATCGGCGGTGCACCAGAACACATCGCCGTCATGATAATCGAAGGTCATCTGCTGCGTCATCGCCGCATAGACCAGATAGCCGCCCGAGGTATGCACCACCCCCTTCGGCTTTCCGGTCGACCCCGAGGTGTAGAGGATGAACAGCGGATCCTCGGCGCCCATTTCCACATAGGGGCAATAGGGCTTGGCCTCGGCCATCTCGGCCAGCAGGTCGAAATCGCGGCCGTTCACCAGATAGCATTCATCGCCGGTGCGGCGCACCACAAGGCATTTCACCTTGTCCGAGCAATGCAGCAGCGCCTTGTCGGTGTTGTCCTTCAGCGGGGTCTTCTTGCCGCCGCGCGGCGCGAAATCGGCGGTGATCACGATGCGCGCGTCGCAATCGTTGATCCGGTTGGCCAGAGCGTCGGGAGAGAAGCCGCCGAAGACAACCGAATGGATCGCCCCGATCCGCGCACAGGCCAGCATGGCAAAAGCCGCCTCGGGGATCATCGGCAGATACAGGACGACGCGGTCGCCCTTTTTCACGCCATGCGCCTTCAGCACATTGGCCATGCGGCTGACCTGCTCCAGCAGTTCCCGATAGGTGATGTGGCGGGCGGGTTCGGTCGGGCTGTCGGGCTCGAAGATGATGGCGGTCTGGTCGGCGCGGCTGATCAGATGGCGGTCGATGCAATTGGCGCTGACGTTCAGCGTGCCATCCTCGAACCATTTGATGTCGATATTGCCCGGCTCGAACGTGGTGTTCTTCACGCGGCGATAGGGACGGATCCAGTCGATCCGCAGCCCCTCACGACCCCAGAAGGCGGACGGGTTGGAGGTTGATTCCTCATACATCCGGGCATAGCTGTCCGCCGTGACATGCGCCCCGGCCACGAAATCGGCCGACGGGGCATACATTCCGCGGGAATCCGGCTGGTCCTTCATGGGTCTTCCTCCACATCTGAAAGCGCGGCACCGGGCCAAGTCCGCGCCCGCCGCACCCAAAGCTGGCGCGGCCTCTCCCTCAGATCATCCTAGCACCCCGTCAATTTTCTCGTAACCCCTTTTAACGCAAACATTTTCCTGTAAATTTATTTTCTGAAATCGTGTGAATATTGTTAATCTGACAAAGCTGTGATCAAGTTTGACACGCATTTTCAACGCTCTGCGCCTTCACAGCCACACAACCGGCAGCGGAAAGCCGCCGATCATGCTGCACCGCAGCGCAATTCGCGCAAGGAAACGCCCCCGCGTGCAGACTTTGCGCAAGAAAATGATTCGACGGCCTCAGCCCTCTGGCGCCACCGGATCGTCAGGCGTGGCAAGGTAATGCACGGCGGGCGGATGCAGCCCCTGCGCCAGCAGAACGCGCCGCACCTCGGGCCGGGCGCCCGCCAGCGCCAGCCGGCCGCCCTTGCGCGCGATGCGCCGCGCCAGCAGGGCAAAGCTGTGCGCCCCCGAACTGTCGATCAGCGGCACATCGGTGAAGTCGATGACAAAGAGGCTGGGCCGGTCGCCGATCCGGTCCAGCACCGCCCCCACCTGCGCCGCCGCGCCAAAGAAGAACGGCCCGTGCAGGTGATAGACCACCCGGTCCGGTCGTGCGGCCTCGGGTTCCGTTTCGCGCGGCTCCACCCCCACGGCATCGGACATGCGGCGGATGAAGACCAGCCCGGCAATGGCGAAGCCCGTCACGATCCCCTCGGTCAGATCGCGGAAGACGACCAGCAGGAAGGTGGCCGCCACGATCAGCGCATCGCCCCGCGATCCGCGGATCAGCCCCCAAAGCTCGGCCCGTTCGATCATGCCCCAGCTGACCACCACCAGCAGACCGGCCAGCGCGGCCAAGGGGATATAGCTGGCCAAGGGCGCCGCCACTGCCATCGCCCCCAGCAGGAACAGCGCATGCAGCATGCCCGAGACGGGCCCCCGGCTGCCCGCCCGCACATTGGTGGCCGTCCGCGCGATGGTGCCGGTCACGCAGAAGCCGCCGAACAGCGCCGATCCGATATTGGCCACCCCCTGCCCCACCAGTTCCGCATTGGAGCGGTGGCGCGCGCCCGACATCCCGTCCGCCACCACCGCCGACAAAAGCGACTCAATCGCCCCCAAGAGCGCGAAGGACACCGCAAACGGCAGCGCCGCGCGCAGCGTGGCCATGTCCAGAACGGGCAGCGCCGGGACCGGCGGCAGGTTGGGCAACTGGCCGAACCGGGTGCCGATCGTCTCCACCGGCAGGGCCAGACCCGCAGCCAGCACCGAGGCCGCAACGACCGCGATCAGCATGCCCGGCCAATGCGGCCGCCAGCGCCGGAACCCAAGGATCAGCGCCATGGTCAGCGCCGCCACCGCCACCGCGGCCCATGTCACGCTGCCCCGCGCGGCCCAGAGGGCGCCCAGCTTCTCCACGATCTCAGACGGCTCCGCCCCCGGCAGATGCAGGCCGAACAGGTCCTTCAGCTGGCTGACAAGGATGATGACGCCGATCCCGGCGGTAAAGGCCACCGTCACCGGATAGGGGATGTATCGGATATAGGTTCCCAGCCGCAAAGCCCCCGCCGCAATCAGCAGGAAGCCGGACAGAAAAGTGGCCGTGATCAGCCCCTCGATCCCCGTCGCCATCACGCAGGCGGCGACAAGAACGATGAACGCCCCCGCAGGCCCGCCGATCTGATAGCGCGATCCGCCCAGAGCCGAGACGAGGAAACCGCCCACGATGGCGGTGTAAAGCCCGCGCTCCGGCCCCACGCCGCTGGCCACGGCAATTGCCATCGACAGGGGCAGCGCGACGATGGCGACGGTCAGTCCCGCCAGCGCATCTGTCCGCAGATCGGCGCGGCTATAGCCCTCACGGAAGACAGTGACGATCTTCGGCAGGAACTCTGCCGGGATATTGCGGTTCGGGGTTGTGTCGGTCATCATGCGGCCCAGCCAAGGGATGTGCCGGAAAACGCCGGCCTGTCGGTGCGCCCATCGGGTTCGTCATCAAATGACACCACCTGACTCCCCAGCCCGCATGCTGTCAACAGCCGGATGGAATACCGATGACAACCGAAACCGCCCCCCCGCGCCGTGACCCGGTGCAGGATGCCGCCGGCGCCGAACGCGCCGAGGCCCGTGCCTTGATGCAGGGTGCCACATTTGCCGCCCTCGCCTGGACCGATGCCAGGGACGGCACGCCCGGCATCAGCCGTGTGGCCTTCGGCTTCGATCCGATGGCGGGCATGCTGCTTCTCGTCTCCGGCCTTGCCGGGCACACACCGGCACTGAAAGCACAGCCCGCCTGCGCCCTGATGGTCGGAGAGATCGCCGACCGCGGCGATGCGATGAACCATCCCCGGCTGATGATCCGCGCCCGGGCCGAGTTCATTGCCCGGGACGAGGGCCTGCGTGCACGATGGCTGGAGCGGAACCCGAAGGCCAAGGTCTATGTCGACCTGCCGGATTTCAGCTTGGTCCGGCTGCATGCGGTTTCGGCCACGCTGAACGGCGGCTTTGCCCGCGCCTTCCGGCTGACCGCCGAAGACCTTGCCCCCTGACATGCGAAAAGGGCGGCCCTGCGGCCGCCCATGCCTCTGCTGTGGTCCGGCTCAGACCGGTACATCCATCCGCATGGTGACGATGGCCTTGCCCCGCAACGCCTCGCCCCAGCGCAGCTGCACCTGATTGCCCGCCGTTCCCGTGCCCGGCGTGGCCTGAGGGTTCAGGTAACGCTGCGCATTCGCGCCATTCTGCAATGCGCCTTCGGGCTGCACCGATTCGACCATACGGATACGCCCGCCAAAGGGGATGTAGTTCGAGGCATCGACCACCCAGGGATCGGCCGCCGCGCTCTGACTGTGGGCGGTCACGATGGGGTTGGCAATCGTCTGGCTGACCTGATTGAAGGTGTTGCCCTCCACCCGCACATTGCGCGACCGGGTGAAATCAAGGCTGGCAAAGGTCGTATCCACCATCTCCACCCGCTCCACCGTGGCGTTGAACACCCGGAAGGTGTTGTTCACCATGCTGAATCCGTTGAAGAAATGACCCGAACCATAGGGTTTGACCACCACCCAGCGGAAGGCCGAGGACACGTCCGACGCGATAAAGATATTGCCGATCACATTCAGCCCGCCGAAGGAGAATTCGTTCGAGAAGCCCGGATCCGGGTCATGCTCGTTCCCCCATTCGATGAAGCAGTTGTCGATGTAATTGCCCTGCACCACCGTGGCCACATTGGTCTGGGTGAAGACCAGCCCCGCCAGCCGCACGCCAGCCGTCTGGTCGTCGCCCTGAAAGAAATGGTTGTTGTAGATCATGTGGCTGGTGCCGTTCATCACGGCGAAATGGCGGAAACGCACGATCCGGTTGTTGCGCATCTTCACGTCATTGGCCTGCACCGACACCGCAATCGTCGTCCGGTTCTGCGCAGGCAAGGACTGCTCGTTCGACAGGAACTGGCAATAGTCGATGAACATGCCTTGACAGCCGGTCCCGGTCGAGGTGATGCCCCGGTCCATCGGACGGTTGAAGGTGCAATTGTCAAAGCGGAAGACCGACCCCGACATCGGCATCATCACGCCCGAATTCAGGCCGAGGCAGTTGAATTCGACATCATGGATCTCAAACCGAGACAGCAGGGAAAACCCGCTGAAATCCAGCATATAGGCGAAGCGT
Source organism: Neotabrizicola sp. VNH66 (assembly GCF_049445895.1). Classification (NCBI taxonomy): domain Bacteria; kingdom Pseudomonadati; phylum Pseudomonadota; class Alphaproteobacteria; order Rhodobacterales; family Paracoccaceae; genus Neotabrizicola; species Neotabrizicola sp. VNH66. The sequence goes on along the minus strand of NZ_JBMSDW010000003.1, from coordinate 68,647 downwards.
TTAAAGGTGTAGGTCCGCGTTCCGGCCGCCCCGTACAGCGGCTGCGACAGCTCGATCGTGCCGGCCCCCACATTCTTGGACCGCACATAGACCTCACGCCCGACACCCGTCCCCTCGATCAGCGCACCCACCGGAACATTGGCCACATTGGTCACCCCGGTCAGCCGTGTGCTGTTCGTCGTGGGCGTATAGGTCGCCACCGACGAGACGCTTTGTGTGTCCCAGGCCGAGGAGGTGACCGCATTCAGACTGCCGTTGCGCAGGACCCTGCGGTTGGCAAAGCTGCTCAACCCTGACATCGCCGCCACATCCACCGGCCCGGTCAGATCCACCCGGCGGCCTGACATGTCAAAGGTGACGTGATCGCTGAAATAGAACAGCGCCCCCAATGCGCGGCGGAAACCCTCGGCATCGCTGCCATAGGCCGCGGCATAGGTGTCCAGATCGAAATTCCGCGTCAGCACCAGCCGGTTCGCCGTGGGCTGTGTCACCGTACCCACGAAACGCACCGCATTGTTCAGCGTCAGGTTCCCGGCAATGCGGTAGGTCCCGGCCGAGACAAGGATCGTCCGCCCCGCTGCCGCCGCATCCGCCGCCTGAAACGCCGCCATGTCATTGGTGGTGCCGTCGCCAATCGCGCCATAGTCGCGGACATCCACCACATCCACCATGGTGCGGAGAAAGACGTTTGTGACATCCTCCACCTCGATATCGTCGATCCGCACGATCCCGCCGTTCGATCCGGTCAGGTCAAGTCCGACATGCGCCATCACCGGCACCGTGCCCCAGACCAGGTCCACGCCCTGCCGGTTCCCCGCCCCGATGATGGCCGAGACGGTGACCACCGTGCCGTATTGCGTCAACGCGACCGAAGGCCCGGTCTGCGGCGCCGCGCCCACATTCGTCCCCGAGGCATTGCCCGCCCAGGCTGCAATCCTGACCGAAGGCAGGTTGCCGGACAGCGCCTTCACCCGCGCGGTGATCCGGATATACATGTCGGGCCGCAGCGGCGTGTCCATGAAGGCCCGCAGCTTCTGGGTCGAGGCGGTCTTCTGCAGCTCCAGACAGCCGCCGAAATCCTGATCGTTGGTGACCAGCGCCGCATTCGCCGCGCCGCTGTAGGACGCATCGCCCGAAAGGCCGTTCGCACTGGACCAGTTGGCCAGCCCTGCCGCGAACGGCGGCGGTTGCAGCACCAGCCCGTCGGTAATCGCCTTGCTCATGGAAACCCTCGTGTCGTTGCGCCCGTGATTGCGGCCGCCGATCGCGCACCGCCCTGGGCAAACGGAAGTATCAACGAAGCATTAACGAGCGCTCAGGCCGCCGCGCGGACCCGCGCGCCCTCTGCAACGGCAGTTGACAGCGCCGCCGCTGCCGGGTGACCTCGGCTCATGGCCCAGACCTTCCCCGCCCTGATCCTCGCCGCTTTTGCCGCCCTGCCGGCCCGGGCGGAAACGGTGACCATCCCGACGCCGCTTGGCCCCCTGACCGGCACGCTGGAGGTTCCCCATCCGGCCGCAACCGCGCCTGCCGTGCTGATGCTGCACGGCTTCACCGGCACAAGGGATGAGGCGCCTGTCGCAGGCACCGGCGAAGGTATCTTCGCCCGCACCGCGCGCCTTCTTGCAGACGAGGGCTATGTCTCCCTCCGCATCGACTTCCGCGGCTCGGGCGACAGCCCCGGCGCCTTTGCCGACACCACACCCGAAGGTCAGATCGCCGATGGCCTCGCCGCGCTGGACTGGCTGGCCGCGCATCCCGCGGTGGACCCCGACCGCATCGCCGTTCTGGGGTGGAGCCTTGGCGGCGCCACAGCCATCGCCGTGGCCGGACGCAGCGGCAGACCCGCCGCGCTGGTGCTGTGGAACACGGTGGCCGACCCGCTGGACACCTTCGCGGGCATCCTCGGCCCCGCCACGGTGGAAACCGCCCTCACCGCCGCCCCGGACCAGACCTTCACCTTCGCCGGGCTGACGCTGAAATCCGCCTTCGTCCAGGGGCTTGCCGCTTTCGACCCCAAGGCGGAACTGGGCCGCTACCAGGGCCCCGTCTTCCTCGCCCAAGGCTCAGCCGACGCCGTCGTCGCGCCCGAAGCGGCAGACCGTCTGGCCGCCGCGCATCCGCAGAAAACCACCCGCTGGAGCGCGGCCATGGACCACGCCTTCAACGCCGGTGCAGGCCCGGAAACTCTGGACCGGCTGATCGCCGCGACCGCCGCCTTCCTCGCGGAAAACCTGCGCTGACTGCCTTTATCTTGGCCCAAATATCCTGGGGAGGTCCGGAGGGGTGAAACCCCTCCGGTGCGACATCAGCCGCGCAGGATCAGCCCGCCAACTCGCCCGCCAGCGCCCGGTCGATCAGCGCCACCGTTTCGGCCACGCCATAAAGCGCGATGAACCCGCCGAAGCGCGGGCCTTCGCTGGCCCCCAGCAGCACCTCATACAGCGCCTTGAACCAGTCGCGCAGCGGGTCAAAGGCATGTTCCTTGCCCACGGCATAGCAGATGTTCTGCAAGGCCTCGTCCTCGCTCACGCCCTCTTCCGCTCCGGTGAAGGCCACCAGCCGCGCGCGCAGATCTTCAATCGCCGCCCGCTCCTGATCGCTGGGCAGGCGGAACACCCGGTTCGGCGCCACGAAATCGGCAAAGTAGCGCACTGCAAAGCCCGCCGCCGCGTCCAGATCGGGGTTGCCCTCGGGGCTGGCGCCGGGCGCATATTTGCGGATGAACCCCCACAGCCCCGCCGCATCCTTGGCCCCCGCGACCGAGGCAAGGTTCAGCAGCATCGCAAAGGGCACCACCATGGTGGATACCGGCGGCTGGCCATTGTGGATGTGGAACACCGGGTTCGACACCTGCTGGTCCAGCGTCTGGTCCGGATAGGCCTTCAGCTGCTGATGATATTCGTCCACCGCCTTGGGGATCACATCCCACCACAGCCTTTTGGCCGTCTTGGGCTTCTGATACATGAAATAGGACAGGCTTTCGGTCGAAGCATAGGTCAGCCATTCGTCGATGGTAAGGCCGTTCCCTTTGGATTTGCTGATCTTCTGACCATTTTCATCAAGGAACAGCTCATAGCTGAAATGGTTGGGCTTCCGCCCGCCCAGCACCTCGCAGATGCCGTCATAGATCGGTGTATTGGTGCTGTGGTCCTTGCCGTACATTTCAAAGTCCACGTCCAGCGCGGCCCAGCGGGCGCCGAAATCGGGCTTCCACTGCAGCTTCACATTGCCGCCGGTGACTGGCAGCGTCCATTCGCGCCCGGCCTCGTCATCGAAGGTGATCGTGTGGTTCACCTTGTCGACGTTCTTCATCGGCACATAAAGCACCCGGCCCGTCTCGGGGTGGATCGGCAGGAAGCAGGAATAGGTCTGCTGCCGCTCCTCCCGCAGGGACGCCAGCATGATCTCCATGATCGCTTCATAGCGTTCGGTGGCCAGCTTCAGCGTGTCGTCGAACCGGCCCGAACGGTAGAATTCGGTCGCCGAATAGAATTCATATTCAAAGCCGAACGTGTCCAGAAACCGGCGCAGCATGGCGTTGTTATGATGGCCAAAGCTTTCATACTCCCCGAACGGATCGGGGACCGAGGTCAGCGGCTTCTGGATATTCGCACGCAGAAGGTCCTGGTTCGGCACGTTTTCCGGCACTTTGCGCATGCCGTCCAGATCGTCCGAAAAGCAGATCAGACGGGTCGGAATGTCGGACAGGATCTCGAAGGCGCGGCGGATCATCGTCGTGCGCGCGACCTCGCCGAAGGTGCCGATATGCGGCAGGCCACTGGGGCCATAGCCGGTCTCGAACAGGACATAGCCCTTTTCCGGGGCCTTTTTTTCATAGCGTTTGAGCAGCGCGCGCGCCTCTTCGAACGGCCAGGCCTTCGATTTCATCGCGGCATCGCGCAGGGTGCTCATTTCACGGTCCTCTCGTCCGCCCGGAACCCCTTGTCCCGGACCCGCTGTCCCTTATTGCCGGGCGCCGCCGCCGTCAATGTTTTCAGGGCCGAAGGGCGCCGCCCGCGCCATTCCAACGGGGACGCGCGGGCGGCGGAGCTTACAGACCCGAGAAGATTTCGCTCTCGAAGCTGCCCTCGATTGCCACGCAATCGTTCGGGTCCGGCTGCGCCTCCCAATCGGCGGCCTTGCACAGATCGCCCACGAAGCGCCCGGCGATCTTGCCGGTCTTGCCGTCGAACTGCCATGTCTCGAAATAGACCGTGACAGGGTCCGTCTGGGTGCCGTCATTGGTCCAGATCGGCGGGTTGCCCGGATCGGCCTGATACTGCGCCAGCGTGATCACCGCATCCTTGGCGGGGTCCTTGTCGAATTCCGCATAGATGAACAGGCTGCCGCCGCCTTCGATGGATTCAAAGCCGCCGATCTCCAGCCCCATCTTGGCAGGGCCACCCTCCCCCTCGATCGGATAGACCGCGACCGAGCCGATGCGTATGGTGTCCACCTCGGACGAGGTGGTGATGTAGCTCATCACCTGATCGCCCAGCTTCCAGACCATGGTGCCGGCGGGTTTCACATCGGTCACGTCGCCGTCGCCGGGGGCGTCCCCGTCCTGAGCGAAAAGCGCCGGGGCAAGGCCAAGCGACAGCATGGCCGACAGTGCGGCAGCAGAAACAAGAGAAAGGCGTGAAGGCATTTCGGGTCCCTGTGGAATGAACGGCCCCGCGGAGCCGCAGAGGTACCGATCCCGAAAGCGTGATGATATGCAATAGCGATGTGAAAACAGCGCCGAACCCGCCGCGGCTGCGACGGCAGCGCCCTTGCCGCAGCACCGCGAAGCCCCTACTTTCCCCCCGATCCGCCCTTCCCGCCCAAGAGGTTGCCCCATGCCCGAGACCCCGTCCCTGTCGCCACAGGATGCGCTTCTTGCGGTGATGATCGCCTGTTCGGCCGCCGACCAGAATGTCCGCACGGCCGAGCTGGTGGCGATCCAAAGCGTGGTCCACCACATGCCCGCCTTTGCGGGCTATGACACGGACCGGATGCAGCGGGTGGCCCAGATCGTCTTTGACCTGTTCGAAGAGGAGGACGGGCTGGACGCACTGTTCGGCCTTGTGCGGGATTCCCTGCCCGAGCGGCTGAACGAAACCGCCTATGCCTTGGCCTGCGACGTGGTCACCGCCGACCGCCACCATTCCGACGTGGAAATCCGCATGCTGGAAGAGGTGCGCGAGGCGCTGGAGATCGACCGCCTGCATGCCGCCGCCATCGAATGGTCGGCCCGCGTGCGGCATATGGTGCCCTGAGGCCCGCCTCAGGCGTAAAGGCTGGCCCAGCGACTGATCAGCTGCCCTTGCAGGGTGCGTGACCGGGCGGTCCAGGCCTTGGCGCCCGGCGCATCCTCACGGTCGGCCACCGGCACGGCATCGCGTCGGGCCGGATCGCCAGTCAGGATGGCAAAGACCATCTCGCGCCCGCCGGGCGGGGTGATATGCCCCGCCAGCGCCGAGACGAAGTTCAGCGTGCCGGATTTGGCCACCACCTGCACCGGATGCCCGTCGATCACCTTGCCCTTGGCGTCCTTCATGCCGACATTGCGCAGCAGGGGCTTCAGCCCGCGGCCCTGCGCATGGGCCTTGACCAGAATCTGCGCCAGATCGGTCGCCGATACACGCGATGCGCCGCCCAGACCGGAGTGATCGGCAAAGCTGGCCTGCCCGCCGAAGGTCGTGCGCACCCAATCCGTCATCGCCTGACCGGAGGCTGCCAGCCGCGCCTGTCCGCTGGAGGCAAGACCACAGCATTCCGCGGTAATATTGGTGGACCAGCGCAGCATCTCGCGCAGGACTTCGGGCAAGGCATTGCTTTCCACCCGGCCGAGTTCGTCGCCCTTCGGCACGGATGTCACAGCCTGTCCTGCGGGCAGGGTGATCCCCTGTGCCGCGGCCAAGGTGCGGAAGACCTCGGCCATGTACAGACCCGGCAACCGGACCGGCAGCCAGCGCGACCCGCCCTTCCCCAGCGCGGATGAGGCGACCGTCCAGTCCTCGTGCCCCTCACCCTTCTTGTAGGTGAAGATCGGCGTCTCGCGCCGGGCCACCTTCATATCCACCATCCCCACCCGCGGGACGAACCGCTCGCCGCGGGCATCCATGCTGAGGGACCAGTCGCTGCCGGCCTTCTTCCACTCGAAATGCACGCGGTTGAAGTTCAGGTTCAGACCCGAGATCGCGGGATTATAGCCCACATGATCCGGCTGATCCTCGGCCACACGCGGCACCTGCGGAAGCGCGCCCTCCCAGTACAGGAACCGCCCGGTCACGCCCTTCAGCCCGCGCTTGCGCAGATCGGCCACCAGATCGCCCAGCTGATCGGTCTGCAGCGTGGGATCGCCCCCGCCCGCCAGCACCAGATCGCCCTGCACCACCCCGCCCTGCATCGGCCCGGTGGCCAGCACCCGGGTCAGGAACCGCCGCCCTGCCCCAAGATGCTCCAGCGCATAAAGCGTCGTCACCGCCTTGGTGACCGAGGCGGGCGGCATCGGCACCGCGGCCTCGCGGCTTTCCAGAACGGCGCCCGTGGCAGCATCGGCCAGAACGAAGGCCACCGTCCCCGTCAGCTTGGCCGCGGCCACCAGCGTCTCGGCCGTCTGGGCCACCGGGGCGGCGGCAACCGGCTTTCCGCCGCGCGGCACCGGACGCGGAGAACGATCCATCACCTCGGCCAAGGCCGGTGACAGGGCCGAGATCACCCCCCCGGCCAGAAGCCCGCCCAGAATGCCGCGTCTGGTGATCACGTCCGTCTCCACAGAATCCCTGCGCCTGTGGTCCGAACATAGCGTCCGCGGCGGAAATGGCGAGTCGGGCCGACCGCGGCAGGGCCGCGCAGGCCACGCTACAGCCCGGCTTGCAAAACCGGATCATCCGTGCGACTTAGCCTTCCGGCGGTGGCGATCTTTCTCCTCAGGTGCGATTCCGCGCCGCCCTTTCCATATACCTACAGGTTTTCCGATGCGTGACCCGCTGTTCCGCATGGCTTTGATCCTTGGCCTTCTGTCGGCCGTCGGTCCTTTCGCCATCGACATGTATCTTCCCGCCCTTCCGCAGGTGGCCGCCGATCTGCAAACGTCCGAAGCGACGGCGGCCCTGACCCTGACCGCCTATTTCATCGTCTTCGGCATCGCCCAGATGATCTACGGCCCGATGGCCGATGCCATCGGCCGCAAGCGTCCGCTGGTGGTGGGTGTCGTCATCTTCCTGATCGCCACCGTGGCGGCCAGCCTTGCGCCCGACATCGGCTGGCTGATCGTCGCCCGCGGCGTGCAGGCGCTTGGCGCGGCCACGCTGATGGTGGTGCCCCGCGCGGTGATCCGCGACATGGCCTCCGGCCCCGATGCGGCGCGGATGATGGCGGCCATCATGATCGTCATCTCCATCTCGCCCATGCTGGCGCCGCTGACCGGCTCTCTGGTCATGGTCTGGGGTGGCTGGCGCGAGATTTTCGTGGTCCTTGCTCTGGCCGCGCTGATCAGCCTTGCGCTGATCACCTGTGCCCTGCCCGAGACTTTGGCGCCCAAGGACCGCCAGCCCATCAGCCTCAGCGCCATGCTGCGCGGGGCGGCCCGGTTGCTGACCGACCGCCGTTTCATGGGGCTGACCATGATCGGCGGCTTCGGCATGGCCAGCTTCTTCGTGTTCCTTGCCACGGCCAGCTTTGTCTATACCCGGCAATACGGCCTGTCGCCGACCGGCTTTTCCATCGCCTTCGCGGTCAATGCCATCGGCTTCTTCTCCGCCTCGCAATTCGCGGCGAAGCTGGCCACCCGCTACGGGATGGAGCGGGTGATCTCGCTGGCGATCACCGGCTTTCTGGCGGTGACGGCGGCGCTGGCCCTTCTGGTCTGGGCGGGGGCGGATGCGCTGGTCTTCGTGGTGGCGGGGCTGTTTATGGCCAATGCCTTCCTTGGCCTTGTGCTGCCCACGGCCATGGTCATGTCACTGGACCCCCACCCCGATATCGCCGGGCTGGCCTCGTCTCTGGGCGGCACGATCCAGATGCTGACCGGCGGCGCGATGATTGCCGTCACCGGGCTGTTTCTGTCCAATACGGCGTTGTCGATGGTATCGGCCATCGCGCTTTGCGCGGCACTGGCATGGGTGGCCGCGGCCCTGTCGCTGCCGCGCCTGCGGCTTTCGCTGCGCTAAGCGCGCGCCGCGCTGTGGATCAGGGGGCGTCCTCCAGCCACAGCGCGGCCATCGCCGCCTCCACCGTCTCGGCCCCGCCGTTTTCCACCCCGGCGGCCCAAAGGCCCTGCCCCGCGGCATAGCTGCCGGGCACCAGCCCGCCGTTTTCGCAGACGCTGACCGCGCGCAGCCGCACCCCCCGTGCGACCGCCGCTGCCAGAACCGCGGTGATCGCGGGCGAGGACGGTACCGTCCCGGTTCCGAACACCCGCAGCACCGCCCCTTCCAGATGGGCCAGCGCCGCCTCCAGCAATGCGGGCGACTGGCCGGGAACCACGGTCACGACCGACAGCCGCCGGTCGGCAAAGCGGCGACGGCGGAACGGGCCATGCGGGATGGGCATCGCGACCGCCCGGAACGCATCGTCCCGCCGGCTGTCCGACTTTACCAGCCCCGCCGCCGGCAGCAGCCGCCCGGCAAAGGCCAGCCAGACCCCCGGCCCGGGCGCACAGGACAAGGCCAGCGCCAGATTGCCCTCGGCATCACCGCCGGAACCAAGGGGATGCATCGCGCCGGTCAGCACCACGGGATGCGGCCAGCCTGCCAGCGCCTGCGACAGCGCGGCGCCGGTCCAGCTCATCGTATCGGTGCCATGGGTCACGATCACCGGGCCGCTTTCCTCTCCGATCTGGTCCAAGAGGCGGTTCCAGTGGCGGAAATCCACATCCGCGCTGTCCAGAAGCGGATCGAAGGCCACAACCCGCGCCTGCCCGGCCACCGCACGCTCAACCACACCCGGGGCAGGCAGCAGGCCATGCGGTCCGGGGCCCATGCCGATGGTGCCGCCTGTGTGGATCAGAAGACGCATGTCATTTCCCTTTGCGTTGCGGCGACCTTGCACCCGCGCCCGCAGTCGCGCAAGCGGCGGCCCAACTGGACATGGGATGGATTGGTCACTAAAGCTCGGGTTGCATGCAATCCGCAAACAACACCTGAGGCCGGACCCTGACCAAGCGCGAGAAGAAGCCGACCTCGACCGAACGCATCCGCATCACCCTTGCGGATGAAATCGTGCGCGGACAGATCGGCCCGGGTGTCGTTCTGGACGAGGCGTCGCTGGCGCTGCGCTTCGACGTGTCCCGCACCCCCGTGCGCGAGGCGATCCGCCAGCTGGAGGCCATCGGCTTTGTCGAGGCGCGCCCCCACCGTGGTGCCGTGGTGCCGCTTTTCACCCCCGACCGGCTGAGCGAGATGTTCACCGTCATGGCCGAGATGGAGGCGCTGTGCGCCCGGATGGCCGCGGAAAACCTGCCCGCCGGATGTGAAGACGCCCTGCGTGCCGCGCATGAGGCCTGCCGCCAGCGGGCCGAGGCCGAGGATGTGGCGGGCTATTACGAGGCCAATGCCGCCTTTCATGAACTGATCTACAGCCTTGGCGGCAACGGCTTTTTGGCCGATGTGACGCGCGGGGTCAGGAACCGGCTGCAACCCTTCCGCCGCGCGCAGTTCAGCTCGTCCGGGCGGCTGCACAAATCCATCGAGGAACATGCCGCCATCGTCGAGGCGATCCTGTCGCGCGACGCCGATGCCGCCTTCCAGCTGGCCCGCGACCATATCAAGGTGGTGCGCCGGTCCGTGGGCACCGTGGCCCCTGCCCTGCGCGACTGACGGCCGGGGCTGACCGCGCGACGCAGGGGCAGAGGGTGCAGGCCTGTCATGAACAGAAGCGGCGGTCACAGGGTCAGGCAGTTGTTGCCGCCTGCGCGGCGATCCAGTCGCGCCAGCCGCCGAAACGGGTGATATCATCGGCCCCGCGGGTGGCGATCTCCTCGACCAGAAAGCCTTTGGCCTCACCGCCGTCCTCAAGGCTCAGCGTGCCGATGCCAAGGGGTTGCGGGATGCGCGCGACGAAGCTACCGAAAGCGGCGGGCGGCAGCGCCCAGATCTCGATAGCGATGGCCGCGCCAGCCTCCGGCCCCACCCGCAGCAGGCCCGGTTTCGGCGGCACCGTGCCCGGCAGGCGGAACAGCCGGTAAAGCGGCGCCGTCCGCATGGCCGCAACCAGCCGCCCGCCGGGCTGCACCAGCTCATGGTTCAGCGCCATGCCGCTGAGATGGGCGCCGACCACAGCCAGCGCGATGAAATCTTCGGGAACGGAAACGTCGGTCATGTGACGGCAAACACCCAGAGAGACTGCGGCCCGCGCCGGACATTCGGCACGGGCCCTTTGTTGCATTCAGGATCAGAGACCGGACAGGTCCAGCCCGTCCCAGGCCTTGACCACGATATCATCGGTCAGCATCGCGCCCAGATCGACCGGCCCGGCCAGCGCCTTCTGCTCGCCCTCGCCCAGTTGCAGGTAGGACATGTAGGTCTCCCACCCGGCAGGCAGGAAGGTGCCGTGCTGCGTCACGCTTTCGGGCGCGGTGTAATAGGTCTGCACCAGTTCCCAGAACGGCCCGGCCACCGGATTGTCGCCCAGGCTGGCCGAGGCATATTTGGTCTTCAGAAGCTCGAACGTCTCATCCGGGTGCTTCATGCCCCAGGCCCAGCCCTTCAGCGTGGCGCGGGTGAATTTCACCAGAAGCTCCGGGTCGGCCTCATAGGTCTCCAGCCGCACCGACAGGGCATCGCCGGGGAAGGTGGCAATGGTGGCCGGGGTGATCGACCGCGTCTCGATCCCCTGCGCCGGGATCAGCAGCAGGTCGCGCTTGGCCCCGGCATAGGCCTGAATCCGGTCTTCTTCGAAGCTGCGGATGGTGGTCGGGTCGCCCTCGCCCGCAATGACCATCTTGACGTCCGCCCCTTCCGCCAGCCCGCTTTCCACGATCGAGGCGCGGACCATAGGCACCTCGCCGCCCGCCAGATCGGACACGCCGATGGTCTTGCCCTTCATATCGGCCATGGTCTGCACCGGGCTGTCCTTCGGCACCACGATGTCGAACGTATCCGGGTAATAGATCTGCATGATGGATTTCAGCGGGAACCCGCGCTGCACCGCCTGCATGGTCGCCGCGGCCGAGAAGATGCCCCAGTCCACATTGCCCGCCGCCAGCTGCCGCGCGGCATCGGACGAGCCCTTGGAATAGTTCAGCGTCACATCCAGGCCTTCTTCGGTATAAAAGCCCATCTCCTGCGCCACGAAGATCGGGAACATCTGCGCCGTGGGGCCACCCTGCGCTGTCACGCCGTTGAACTTGATCAGATCCTCGGCCCCGGCGGCACTTGCGGCCAGCACCAGCGCAAGGCTGCCGCCGCGCAATATCCGTCCGAACCCTGAAATCAGGATGGTCATGTCAGTCTCCATGTTGGTTTGGGTCAGGCGGCCTTGGCCCTTGGGGCCGTTTGCCGGGCCGCAGCGGTCATCCGGTCAAAGCGATTTCCAGAACACGATCCGGTTTTCCAGCCATTCGATCAGCTGATAGACCACCAGCGTGAAGACCGAGAGCAGGATGATCAGGAAGAACACCCCCGCGATATCCAGCTGAAAGTTCATGGCATAGATCAGATAGCCGATCCCGGCCGAGGCGCCGACGAATTCGCCCACGATCACGCCCAGCACCGCCAGTGTCCAGCACAGCTTGACCCCCGCCATCATGATCGGCGCCGCATTGGGCAACAGCAGATAGCGGAAGGTCTGCCAGCGGCTGGCCGTCAGCGAGCGCATCAGCTTGATCGCGTTAGGGTCGACCGACGAGAGGCCGGTCAGCGTGTTCAGGAACATCGGGAAGAAACACATCACCACCGAAATGGCGATCTTCGATTCCATGTCGAAGCCGAACCATGTGACGAAGATCGGCGCCAGCACGATCTTGGGCGGGGCCTGCAGCGCCACGAGATAGGGGTAAAGCGTGGCGCGCACGGTGGCGAACATCGCCACCAGAATGCCAAGCACCGCGCCCGAGGCCATGCCGATGACAAAGCCCCAGAAGATTTCCAGAAGCGTGACCCAGACATTCGGCCAGAAATAATCCGCCGCCATCACCCGGCCCGAAGCCTCCAGCGTGGCCAGAGGTGTGGGGATGATCAGCGAATGAACGAAACCGCCATGGGTCGCGATGGCCCAGGCCGCGATGACAAAGACCCCGAAGCCAAGCGCCAGCAGGCGGTTTGTCAGCGCCTCGCGCCGGGCGCGGCGGCGTTCGGTTTCAATGAACCGGCTGATGGCGTCGCCCTGCCGATCGCGGGGCTGTGCAGGGATCGCAAGGCTGGTGTCGGTCATGGTCATGTCAGGCCCCCTTAATGGTCCACGCCCAGCATGCGGCGGATTTCAAAGACAAGTTCGGAATAGCGCGGGTCGCGCATCACCTCGGTCGTGCGGGGGCGCGGCAGGTCCACCGTCACGATCCCCTCCAGCCGCCCGGGCCGCGGTGTCATCACGAAGACGCGGTCCGACAGGAACACCGCCTCGCCGATGTTGTGGGTGACAAAGATCACCGTCTTCTTCGTCGCCTCCCAGATCCGCAGGAGTTCAAGGTTCATCGTCTCGCGGGTGAATTCGTCCAGCGCGCCAAAGGGTTCGTCCATCATCAGGATGCGCGGATCATGGGCCAGAAGCCGCGCCAGCCCCACCCGCTGCCGCATGCCGCCCGAAAGCTCTCCGGGGAAGCGGTCGCCAAAGCCGTTCAGGCCGACCATATCCAGCAGTTCCTCGGTCCGTTCGGCCTGCTGCTTGCGGTCCAGCCCCAGCACCTGACCGGGCAGCCGCACGTTCTGGCGGATGGTGCGCCACGGAAACAGGACCGAGGTCTGGAACATCATCCCCACATCGGCCCTAGGCTTTCCGGCGGGCGTGCCCGCAATCTCCAGCGCGCCAAGGCTTTTCTCCTCCAACCCCCCTAGGATGGACAGGAGCGTGGATTTCCCGCAGCCCGAGGGGCCGACCAGCGAGATGAACTCCCCCTCGCGGATGTCAAAGCTCACATCGTCCAGCGCAACCAGCGGCCCGGTGGCCGTGGCATAGACCTTCGAGATGCTTGTTCCGGTGATAATATCCGCCGTCATGCCGACCTCCTGCAAGTTGCATGCAATTGCGCATGCAAACCGAGTCGACAGCAAGCGGAAGGGCCGGGAAAGCCATGATGCAGCTGCGGCAATCCGCAAGCGCCCAAAGTTTGCGCGTATTCCGGCGGTGAACGGACAGTTTCGGTGCAGCCCGCAGCCGGATCAGCCGCGGCGCCAGTCTCCGCGCGCCCGGATGGCGCTGGACGAGGCATCGTTCATCGGCAGGTTCACAAAGACCCATGCCGGGGGGCGGCGGCGCGACAGGTTCTCGCCCCGCACCACCCGGTTGCCGCGGTAGATCTGCGCCGCCACCGACAGCCGCGCCCGGATGCCCGATCCGGGCCGCGCCAGCACGCCCACCGGCACCCGCGCCATGATCTCGCGCCAGCGGTCCCATTTGTGGAACTGCGCCAGATTGTCCGCCCCCATCAGCCAGACGAAGGTGACGCCGGGATACATATATTGCAGCCGCCGGATCGTATCGGCGGTAAAGCGGGTGCGCAACTGCGCCTCCAGCCCGGTGACCACGACCCGCGGGTCGCGCATCAGGCGCCGCGCATAGGCGATCCGGTCGGCCAAGGGTGCGGGCTGCCGCGCCTTCAGCGGGTTGCCCGGGCTGACCAGCCACCAGACCTGGGAAAGCCCCATCCGCTTCAGCGCCTCACGCGTGATATGGACATGGCCTTCATGCGCGGGATCGAAGGACCCGCCCAGCAGCCCGATGATCATGCCCCGTTCGGCATGGGGAAAGCCCTGACGCATCGCTCCGGCCCTCCCGCCGCGTGTCTGGCCCATTCGCGGCGGGATCACGGCGAAGTCAAGGGTCTGTGACGGGCGGGGGTCTGTTACGGGCGGGGGCCCGTGACAGGCGGGGGTCTTGACTGCGCCGCGGCGGCGCGCTTGACAGTGCCGCTCCGGCGGGGTGCAGTCCGGCGCATGACCGCGATCCTGCCCTGCGACCCCGCCGATCCCCGCGCCGCCGCCGCCCGCGCCGCCTACTACTCCGAACTGGCCGCCCGCTTTCCGGCGGGGTTCGACCCCGGTCCCGACACCCCGCAGGGGCTGGAAGAAATGCGCCCGCCCGGCGGCATCTTCCTGCTGGCCGAAGAAGGCGCCACCCTTCATGGCTGCGTCGCCCTGCGGACGCTGGCCCCGGGGGTGGGAGAGATCAAGCGGCTCTGGGTCTCCCCCTCCGCACGGGGCATGGGGCTGGCCGGGCGCCTGATGCAGGCGGTCGAAGACAGCGCACGCAGCTTCGGCCACCAGACCCTGCGGCTGGACACCAACGGCACCCTGACCGAGGCGCTTGCCTTCTACCGCCGCCGTGGCTGGACCGAAATCCCGCGCTACAACGACAATCCCTACGCGGAAGCATGGTTCGAACGCGCGTTGTGACGGTTGCAGGACCGGCCCCGGATCGCTAGATCAGGGCCAACCCGAGAGGACGCCCCGCGCCCTCCCCCCGAGATATGGAGCATCCGATGGCCAGCTATCAATACGTCTACCACATGGAAGGTGTCTCCAAGACCTATCCGGGCGGCAAGACCTGTTTCGAGAACATCCACCTGAACTTCCTTCCCGGCGTGAAGATCGGTGTCGTCGGCGTCAACGGCGCGGGCAAGTCCACGCTTCTGAAGATCATGGCCGGCATGGACAAGGACTTCAAAGGCGAAGCCTGGGCCGCCAAGGGCGCCAAGGTCGGCTATCTGGCGCAGGAGCCCTATCTGGACCCGACCCTGACAGCCAAGGAAAACGTCATGCTGGGCGTGGCGAAACAGCAGGCCGTGCTGGACCGCTACAACGAACTGGCCATGAACTACTCGGACGAGACCGCGGATGAGATGGCCCGGCTTCAGGACCAGATCGACGCCGAAAACCTGTGGGAGCTGGAGGCGACCGTGGGCGTGGCGATGGATGCGCTGCGCTGCCCGCCCGATGACGCCAATGTCGAAAGCCTGTCGGGCGGTGAACGCCGCCGCGTGGCCCTTTGCAAGCTCCTGCTGGAGAAGCCCGACATGCTTCTCCTTGACGAACCGACCAACCACCTGGACGCCGAGTCGATCGCCTGGCTGCAAAAGCACCTGATCGACTACAAGGGCACAATCCTGATCGTCACCCACGACCGCTATTTCCTGGATGACATCACCGGCTGGATCCTGGAACTCGACCGCGGCCGCGGCATCCCCTACGAGGGCAACTATTCCGCATGGCTGGACCAGAAGGCCAAGCGGATGGCGCAGGAAGCGCGCGAGGACAAGTCCAAGCAGAAGGCGCTGGAAAAGGAACTGGAGTGGATCCGCTCCGGCGCCAAGGCCCGCCAATCCAAGGGCAAGGCCCGGATCGCCCGCTATAACGAGATGGCGAGCCAGACCGTCATGGAACGCGCGACCACGGCGCAGATCGTCATTCCGAACGGCGAACGCCTTGGCAACAAGGTGATCGAGGTCGTCGGCCTGAAGAAAGCCATGGGCGACCGCCTGCTGATCGAGGATCTGACCTTCACCATCCCGCCGGGCGCCATCGTCGGCGTGATCGGGCCGAACGGCGCGGGGAAATCCACGCTGTTCCGCATGATCACCGGCAGCGAACAGCCCGACGAAGGCACGATCACGCTGGGCGATACGGTGCAGCTGTCCTATGTCGACCAGTCGCGCGATGCGCTGGACCCGAACAAGACCGTCTGGGAAGAGGTTTCGGGCGGCGCCGAAGTCATCCATCTGGGCGACATGCAGGTGAACAGCCGCGTCTACACCGGCGCCTTCAACTTCAAGGGCACCGACCAGCAGAAGAAGGTCGGCCTGCTGTCGGGGGGGGAGCGCAACCGTGTTCACATGGCCAAGCTGCTGAAATCCGGCGGCAACGTTCTGCTCCTTGACGAACCGACCAACGATCTGGACGTCGAAACCCTGCAGGCGCTGGAAGCCGCCATCGAAGATTTCGCGGGCTGCGCCATCATCATCAGCCACGACCGCTTCTTCCTCGACCGGCTCTGCACGCATATCCTTGCGTTCGAAGGCGACGCCCATGTCGAATGGTTCGAAGGCAACTTCGAAGCCTATGAGCAGGACAAGGTCCGCCGCCTCGGCCCCGACGCGCTGGAGCCGAAGCGGGTGAAATACAAGCGGTTCAGCCGGTAATCACAGGGCGGGGCAAACCCCGCCCTTCTTGCCGGACGGCCCACGAACGGGCTGCGGGGTGGTCCGCCCTTGTGGCCTGTTGCACTGGGGCGGGGTGAACAGCCGACCGGCCGTGCACCCGGCCGGATATGGAACAGGCTTCTGCCAGCGATGGCGAAAAAGGGCATCTGATCCGCCTCATCGCGGATGTGATGTATATAGAAGCGCAGCGGGACATTCTGCCTGTCCGGAAGGCCCTGCTGCACCTCCGCCCACGCCATTGGACTACCGCGTGCCAGCAGGGCATTCGCCGTGGACTAGGCCGGGCGACCGCGGCCCCGATGACCCGAAGAAACCGGCAGGAACTCTGGATCGCGAGCTCTGACACCCGCCGCCATCAAGACTGGAGCCGGCTCGCGCGCACGGGCCTTTCCTGACCGATCCAGATGAATCCCATGCGGCGAATGCGCCATTGCCGCCTCCAGCAAAGCCCTGAAATTACAGCTTTTACGCCCCCGTGACCCGATGTCCGGACTTGCGCCGGATTTGCAGGATCAGGCGATCCGCGCCTTACGACCTCTGGTCAGGACAGATCCTTGGCCATGCGGAAGCGGCGCAGGGATACGCCGTCGCGGATAACTTCCTCCCCCTCCACAACAAACCAGCCGTGTTTGCGGAAAAAGGGTTCCGCGATCAGGCTGGCCTCGGTCGTCATCCGGAGGGTGCCCTGCGCGCGGGCCCGGTCTTCCGCGGCATGAAGCAGCCTCCCGCCCACGCCCGAACGTGAAGCGGAGGGCAGGACGAAGGCCAGATCGACATGGCCCGTCCCGTCGATGGCGATGAAGCCTACGGGACCACCGCCGGTTTCCGCGACAAAGCCTGTCAGCGCCGCCAGGCGGCTGCGCCAGCGCTCCGGATCGGGGGCGGGACCGGCCCAGGCCAGACGCTGCTCCAAAGTATAGGCGCTGCTTGTGCCCTCATGTACCGCGCGAAAGAAGATCTGCGCCACCGCCGCATGGTCACCGGCGCAAAGCGGCCGGATCGCGATACTATCCCCCATACCCCTGCCCCCAAAGAAAAAGGGCGCCCGCGGCGCCCTTTGATCCGGTCCTGAGACCCGTCAGTTGTCCATCTTCAGCGCCTGAATGAAGGCGGTCTGCGGAATTTCGACCTTGCCGAACTGCCGCATCTTCTTTTTGCCTTCCTTCTGCTTGTCCAGAAGCTTGCGCTTCCGCGTGGCGTCGCCGCCATAGCACTTGGCTGTCACGTCCTTGCGCATCGCGGAAATCGTCTCGCGGGCGATGACGCGGCCGCCGATGGCCGCCTGAATCGGGATCTTGAACATGTGGCGGGGGATCAGCTCTTTCAGCTTTTCCACCATCACCCGGCCCCGCATCTCGGCCCGGTCGCGGTGCACCATCATGGCAAGGGCGTCCACCGGCTCGTCATTGACCAGAATGGACATCTTCACCAGCTCATCCTCACGGTATTCGCTGATCTGATAGTCGAAGCTGGCATAGCCTTTGGTCACCGATTTCAGCCGGTCATAGAAGTCGAACACCACCTCGGCCAAGGGCAGGTCGTATTCCACCATGGCACGGTTGCCCGCATAGGTCAGGTTCTGCTGTATGCCGCGGCGGTCCTGGCACAGCTTCAGAATGTCGCCCAGATATTCGTCCGGCACCATGATCGTGGCCTTGATCCGCGGCTCTTCGATATGGTCGATATAGGTGAAATCGGGCATGTCGGCGGGGTTGTGCAGGTCGCGCACCTCGCCATCTTTCATGTGCAGCTTGAACACCACCGACGGCGCCGTGGTGATCAGGTCCAGATCGAATTCCCGTTCCAGCCGCTCGCGGATCACCTCAAGGTGCAGAAGGCCAAGGAACCCGCAGCGGAAGCCGAAGCCAAGCGCGGCCGAGGTTTCCATCTCGGTCGAGAAGGAGGCGTCGTTCAGCGCCAGCTTTTCGATGGCATCGCGCAAAGCCTCGAAATCATTAGCATCCACCGGGAACAACCCGCAGAACACCACCGGTTGCGCGGGCTTGAAGCCCGGCAGCGGCGTGTCGCAGGGCTTGCGCTCATGCGTGATGGTGTCGCCGACGCGGGTGTCACGCACCTGCTTGATCGAGGCGGTGAAAATCCCGATCTCGCCCGGCCCCAGTTCGGCAATATCCTGCATCTGCGGCTTCAGCACCGCCAGCTTGTCGATGCCATAGACCGCATTGGTCGCAATCATGCGGACGCGGTCGCCCTTCTTGATCACGCCATCCATCACGCGGATCATGACGACCACGCCCAGATAGGGGTCATACCAGCTGTCCACCAGCATGGCCTTCAGCGGCGCAGTGCGGTCACCCTGCGGATGCGGCAGGCGGGTGACGATGGCCTCCAGCACATCGGGGATGCCAAGGCCGGTCTTTGCGGAAATCGGGATCGCGTCCGAGGCATCCAGCCCGATCACATCCTCGATGTTTTCCTTCACCCGGTCAGGGTCGGCGGCGGGCAGGTCGATCTTGTTCAGCACGGGCACGATCTCATGACCGGCATCCAGCGCCTGATAGACATTGGCCAGCGTCTGCGCCTCGACCCCCTGCGACGCATCCACCACCAGAAGCGAGCCTTCGACCGCGCGCATGGACCGGCTGACCTCATAGGCAAAGTCGACGTGACCGGGCGTGTCGATCAGGTTCAGGATATAGGTGTTCCCGTCCTTGGCCGGATATTCGATCCGGACGGTGTTCGCCTTGATGGTGATGCCGCGCTCCCGCTCGATATCCATCGAGTCCAGAAGCTGGGCCTTCATATCCCGTTCGGCGACGGTGCCCGTCATCTGGATCAGCCGGTCGGCAAGCGTGGACTTGCCGTGGTCGATGTGGGCGACGATGGAGAAATTGCGGATGCGGTCAAGCTGGGTCATGGCGGCGGATATAGCTTGAAGCAAGGATGCCGGGAAGGGGGCGCGAGCGCCGGAAACCGCCGGAACGCCCGGGAATCCCTTGTCAGGGCGCCGTATGTCGCCTATTTTCCCCTAGCGTGTTAACCTTTGGTTAAGCTTTGGCATCAACCATGGGCCTCTGACGCAACAGGCAAGGACAGACCATGATGTTTCGTGACGGAAAAGGCGTGATCATCGCGGCCCGCTGAATGGCGGCCGCGATGACGACCTGATGGCCTGCCGCCTTGGCGCGACACGCATTCCTATGCATCGTTCTTCTGTTTGCGCTGGCCTTCGCCGGCTCGGGGTGGTGGCTGAACAGCAGGATGCCGCTGCTGCAGCAAAGCGGCGAAAACCCGACCGGGCTCCAGACATGGGTGATCTTCTTCGGCACTTTGGCGGCCTTCATCACCTTTCTCTACACCAGCTATCACCATGACCGCGCCGAGAGGGCGGCGAATGGCCTTGCGGCGCTGCAGACTCTCCGCACCGACAAGGATTATCTGTCCCGCGCCAAGCAGGTGCGCGATATGCTGGGCGGAGACTTTTCCCGTCCGGCCGGGGCGGAACTGATTTCCTACCTTTGTTCGGGCGTGCCGACGCAGGACCCGCAGTTGAAAGACATGCGGGATTTCGTCGAGGCGGTCGACTTCATGCTGAACCAGTATGAATTCATCGCCGCCGCCGCACGTCTTGGGGCCATCGACACCGAATTGCTGCGCCAGACGATCCGGTCGACCACGCTGAACCTTTCCACCGCGTTCGAGGCATATATTCAGTACGAACGGCGCAAGCATCCCCGGATCTGGGCCAATATGGTCTGGATGGCCTCGGAATTCGATCCGGTGAACTGGCCCATGTACCGCGGCCGTCTTGGCCCGATTCCGGATTTCAACTGACCGAATCAATCGCCGCCGCCGCGGGACCGATACCTGCACCGGAACCCTCCTCCTGCCCCATCACGATTGCGGCAGCCCTTCGGAGCCTGGTGGGCCAAAGCCCATGATATTGCATGATCCCCGCCCATACCCCTCAATCATTGGTGGTTCAGGACATCGCCCGTCCACCCGCCCTGCCGCATTGAAGAAAACACTGGATTCGGGCATGATTGGCTTACAAAAATGACCGTCGGCGGGGGGATGACCCTGGGCCGCAGGCACCTGAGGCAGATGATGAAGAAATCTCTCGTTACCGCGGCGCTGTCCGCGGCTGTGCTGTATCTCTCCGTTCCCGCCGCCATGGCCGGCCCGATTGAATCGGCCTGCATGCGGTCTGACCGCGCCGCCGCCAACCGTGCGGTCTGCGGCTGCATCCAGCAGGTGGCGGACATGACGCTGAAAGGCGCAGACCAGCGCCGCGCGGCCAAGTTCTTCCGCGACCCGGATCTGGCCCATACTGTCTGGATCTCGAAAAAGCCCGCCGACGATGCGTTCTGGGAACGCTACAAGCAGTTCGGCGCCATGGCCGAGGCTTATTGCGGCGGCTGATCCGCCGTCTGCCGCTGCAATTCCCGGATGAGGCCGCGGCTCGCGGCCTCGATCATCAGAAGCACCCGGTCGAATTCGCCGGTGTACCACGGGTCCGGCACCTCGGCCGGGTGCCCTTCCGGCGCGTAATGCATCAAGAGGCGCAGCCGCGCCGGGCCATCGGCCATGGCCTGCAGATCCGCAAGGTTCTGCCGGTCCATCGCAAGGATCAGGTCGAAGCCGCTGAAATCCCCAGCCCGCACCTGACGCGCGCGCAGGGACGACAGATCATAGCCCCGCTTGCGCGCGGCGGCCACCGCAGGGGGATGCGGCGGCTCTCCGGCATGCCAGCCGCCGGTGCCCGCGCTGTCCACCTGCACGCGAAGACCGGCCTTGGCCGCCAGCACGCGAAACACGCCCTCCGCCGTGGGAGAGCGGCAGATATTGCCCAGACAGACGAAAAGAATACGCTGCATGCCTGTATTTTCATCGGCAGGAGCGGCGGATGCAAGGGCTGAGCGGCAATGAGTTCATCGTGATCCTGACCGGCGCGGGCCTGTCCGCCGAAAGCGGGCTGGGCACCTTCCGCGACAAGGACGGGCTCTGGACTCGCTATGATCTGGAAGAGGTGGCCACGCCCGAAGGCTTTGCCCGCAATCCCGCGCTGGTGCATGAGTTCTACAATGCCCGCCGCGCCAATGCCCGCGCCGCGCAGCCGAATGCCGGGCACCAAGCCTTGGCCCGGTTGCAGCGCGACTGGCCCGGCGATGTGCTGATCGTGACGCAGAACGTCGACGGATTGCATGAGGCCGCGGGCGCGCAGGGCCTGATCCACATGCACGGCATTCTGGACGGCGCGCTGTGTGCCGCCTGCGGCCACCGCTGGACCGCGCCCGCCGTGATGGCGCCGCAGGACCCCTGCCCCGCCTGCGCCGCCCCCGCCACCCGACCCGACATCGTCTGGTTCGGCGAGATGCCCTATCAGATGGAGGAAATCTGGTTTGCGCTCCGCCAATGCGACCTGTTCGTCGCCATCGGCACCTCGGGCACGGTCTATCCCGCCGCGGCCTTTGCGCAGGACGCAGGCCGCGCGGGCGCGCATTGCATCGAGATCAACGCCGAACCCTCCGCCGTGACGCAGGATTTCGACGAGGTGATCCTTGGCCCTGCCAGCCAGACCGTACCGGATTGGGTGGCGTCACTGCTGGCTCAGGTCACGCGGAAGGCCGACAGATAGGCGGGCGGATCGGCGGCCAAAGCAGCCGCCAGCCCCGGCGCGGGCACCGGCGTGCCGGGTGTGGTGACCAGCGGCACAGTTCCGGCCCAGACGGGCCAGTCCTGATCTTCGGGCGGATCGGCGGGCGGTCCTGCATCGGTCTTCACGCTGGCCTCGTCAATCGGCAGCGACAGGATCGCGGTCGCCTTCAGTTCCTGCCCCGTCATCGGGCGCAGCGCGGACCATCGGCCGGGGAACAGCCGCTCCATCATCGCCGCCAACGCCGCCTCTTTCGCAGCCGGATCGGTCACCGCCTCGGCCGTGCCGAATACCATGACCGAGCGGTAATGCACCCCGTGTTCCAGCCCCGACCGCGCCAGAACCATGCCGTCCAGCGCGGTGACGGTGACGCAGACCGGCGCCCCCGCCGCGGCCCGCATCATCCGGCTGGCCGAGGAGCCGTGCCAGTAAAGCCGTCCGCCCGTCCGCCATTGCAGCGTTGGGGTAACCATCGGAAACCCGTCCACCAGATGGCCGACATGGGCCAGCGGGATTGCGTCCAGCAGCGCCTCGACCGTGGCACGGTCATAGGCGGCCTTTTCATTCATGCGCCGGACGCGCGTGCGGGGGCTGGGCGGGGTCATCGGTCTCTCCTTCCGGGGCCGCGATCCTGCCGCGTCCCCGAGGAGAGGTCCAGCCTCAGCCGCCGTGGCCGGTATGGCCGGAATGGTCCATGCCTTCCATCCCTTCCATCCCTTCCATGCCGTCCGTGGCGGCAGCATCGGGCTTGCGGGCATTGTCCACCGGCACTTCGACGGTGATTTCCCCGGCCTTTTCAAAGACCAGCGTCAGCGGGAAGGTTGCACCTTCCACCAAAGGCGCCTTCAGCCCCATCATCATGACATGATCACCGCCCCGCGCCAGCGCATGTTCGCCACCGGCAGGCACGGGAAAGCCCTCTTTCACTTCGGTCATGGTCATCACACCCGCATCATTCATCGCATTGGTGTGCAGTTCGACCCGCTCCGCCACGTCCGAGCGCACGGCGATCAGCCGGTCATCGGTGTCGGTCATATTGTGCAGGACCATGAACACGGCGCCGGAGACGGCATTGCTGGACCGGGCGTAGGGGTCCGTCACATGGATGGCCTCGGCGCCATGGGAATGGCCGTCATGGGCCAGCGCGGCAGTGGTCAGGGTCAGGGCAGCCGTTGCAGCAGCCAGAAGATTGCGGAACACGGACATCGGTTCACTCCTTGGAAAGACGGTTGATCGTGGAACGGGATCAGACCGCGGAAGGAGGACCGCGCGCCCGGGCATGGGGCGGGTGGCACAGCGGATGCCCCACTGCGCCCGCCTCGTGCAGCAGGGCAAGCATGGGCACCGCAGGCGGCAGGGCCAGCATCGCAGGCGACGGCAGCGCCGCCATTCCGCCCAGAACGCAATCCGGACAGGGGTAAAGATGCGTCACCGGGCGGCCGTCTGCCCCGATGGTCACCGTCTGAACGGTGCCCTGGGCACAGATTTCCATGCGGATCGCGCCCGCCGCCTCGGCCCGGCCGATGCCGGAATGAACCGAGGCCAGCCCGACGGCCAGCACAAGGAGCAGACGGCAAAGAAGGCGGATCACAGGCATGCGCCCTTCTATCCCGCCGCGCCGACAGAGGAAAGCGGCACATGCGCGCATGCGAAAGGCCCCGCAGTATGCCTGCGGGGCCTTTGATCTTGGATCTGTCAGACGGATCAGGCCGCAGCCTGCGCCTTTTCGATCTCGCGCTTGATCTTCAGCGCGTTGACCGACAGCTCGTCATCCTTGGCCTTGGCCAGGAAAGCATCCAGCCCGCCGCGGTGATCGACCGAGCGCAGCGCCGCCGAGGAGATGCGCAGCGTGAACGCACGGCCCAGAACGTCCGACCCGAGGGTCACTTCGTTCAGGTTCGGCAGAAAACGGCGCCGGGTCTTGTTGTTGGCATGGCTGATGGTGTTGCCCGACATCGGGCCCTTGCCGGAGAGTTCGCAGACGCGCGACATTGCGGTATCCTTTGTTCTGTCAACGGGACAGGACCGGGGAATCCCCGCCGTCCGAATTCGATTGCGGGCGTGTAAGTCGAAACGGCGGCGGCGTCAAGCGATTCACCGCCCAGGCCCTGCCCCCCTCAGCGCCCCAGAAGCGGCAAAAGCTCCGAAGCTGCCGCTTCCGGCGTCTTGTGGCCCTGCGCCACATCCTCGGACAAGGCGCGCATCAGGCCGCGGGCCGGTTCGCGGTTCAGCACCGACAACAGGCCCTGCCGCACCTCCTCGGCAAACCAGTGGGCCGCCTGTTCCGACCGGCGGCGATCCCAGTGGCCATTGGCGCGGCGCCAGTCGGCCAGATGGCGCATGTCGGCCCAGGCCCGGTCCAGCCCCGCGCCGGTATAGGCCGACACCGGCATGGCCTTGGGAAATCCCTCCGGGTCCTGCGGGCGGTGGCGCAACAGGCGCAGCGCGCCCGCATAATCGGCCACGGTGCGGCTGGCCGCGGGGGCAAGGTCGCCGTCGGCCTTGTTCACCAGAATGATGTCGGCCATCTCCATGATGCCGCGCTTCACCCCCTGAAGCTCATCGCCGCCCGCAGGCGCCATGAGCAGGATGAAGAGGTCGCACATCTCGGCCACCATGGTCTCGGACTGGCCCACGCCCACCGTCTCGATCAGCACCACGTCGAACCCCGCCGCCTCGCACAAAGCCACCGCCTCGCGCGTGCGGCGGGCGACGCCCCCCATCTGCGCCTGACTGGGCGAGGGGCGGATGAAGGCGCGGGGGTCGCGGCTCAGCTGTTCCATCCGGGTCTTGTCCCCCAGAATGGACCCGCCCGAGCGGGCGGAGGACGGGTCCACCGCCAGCACCGCCACCCGCAGCCCCTGCCCCGTCAGCATCATGCCGAACGCCTCGATGAAGGTGGATTTCCCCACCCCGGGCGTGCCCGACAGTCCGATCCGCAGCGCCTGCCGCCCGCGGCCAAGGTCCGAGAGCAACGCCACCGCCTGCGCCCGGTGATCGGCCCGCGCGCTTTCGACCAGCGTGATCGCCCGCGCCAGCGCGCGGCGGTCGCCCGCGCGGATCAGATCCGCCATCTGCACATCCTGCACCGTCATTCCGCCCGTTCCCGTTGTGCTGACAGGGGTTTTGCCGCAACCCTGCCCTTTTGGCCAGTGCCCGCGACAGCCTGCCGCTCTCGGCCATTTGATGCCAAAGCAGGGGAGAGAGGCCAGCGCCTTCTTGCCCGGGGAACCCGCTTCACCATAGAATCGTTTCCAAAACAGAACGATAAGGGGGCGTCGATGCGGTGGCTCTTGCGGATTGCGACCGGGCTTGCAGTTCTGGTGATCGCGGTGGTCGCGGTCATCTCACTGATCCCGTCCGAACGGGTGGCAGCCCTTGCCGCGTCCGAATTCCAGCGGCTGTTCGGGCGTGAGCTGCAGATCACCGGTGAGGTGAAGACCCGGCTCTGGCCCGTGCTTGGCGTGGAAACCGGCCCCGTCACCATTGCCAATGCCGACTGGTCCGATGCCGACGCGCCGATGTTCACCGCCGAAAAGCTGGTGATCGGCGTCAATGCCGCCTCGCTTCTGGGGGGCGCCGTGCAGATTGAGACCATCGAGGTCACCCGACCCGCATTGGTTCTGGAACAGGCGCGCGACGGGCGGCAGAACTGGGTGTTCGGCGGGGGCGGCAGCGGCGGAGAGGTGACCACGGACACGCCCGGCGTCGGAACGCCCTACACGCTGGAGCAGCTGCTGGTCACGGGCGGGTCGTTGCGGGTGATCGACTGGCGCAAGAAAACCGATGTCACCTATGACGGTATCGACCTGACCCTGCGGGTTCCGGACTATTCCGGCCCGTTCACCGTTCAGGCCAGCGGGATCGCAGGCGGCCAGCGAGTCAGCCTGACGGCCGAGGGCGGGCTGTGGTCGGCCTTTACCGAGGGCCGCGTGGTGCCGCTGACCGCCAAGGCCGGCGTGGGCCGCGCGACGGCGGATTTCAGCGGCAGCGCCGGCTGGCAGCCGATGGCCGCCGAAGGGGAACTGACCGCCGATCTTTCGGACATACCGGCACTGGCCGCCGCACTTGGATCCGATGTGACCGCGCCGCCGCGCGGGATGGGCGCGGAAAACCTGAAGGTATCGGGCAAGCTGACCCTCACGGCAAACGGCACCGCCGCCCTGACCGGCGCCACGATCGTGGCCGATGGCAATACCCTGACCGGCAATCTGGAGCTTTCGCCCGGCGAGGCGCGGCCCAAACTGTCCGCACAGCTCAGCACCGGCGCGCTGTCGCTGGCCGGGCTTTCCGGCGGCGAAGGCGGTGGCGCGGATGGCGGGATGCAGGCGGAAGGCTGGCCGACCGGAGTGATGGATGTCTCCGCGCTTGGCACCGTCGATGCCGCGGTGGCGCTGGTGGCCGGGTCCATCGACCTTGGTGTGGTCAAATTCGGGGAAACCCAGCTCATGCTGACCGTGGACCGTGCCCGCGCCGTCTTCGACATCCGTCGGATGGCCGCCTATGGCGGCAGCGTGGCAGGGGAATTCGTGGTCAACGGCCGCGGTGGCCTGTCGGTCGGTGGCAAGCTGACGCTGGCCAACCTCGGCATCCAGCCGCTGATGCAGGATCTGGCGGGGTGGGACCGGCTCGTCTCCACCGGCAACCTGACGCTCAGCTTCCTTGGTGTGGGCAATTCCGTCGATGCCATCATGAAAAGCCTGAAGGGAGAGGGCAACTTCTCGCTCGGCAAGGGGGAATTGCGCGGGCTGGACATTGCGGGGATGCTGCGGACGCTGGACACTTCTTTCGTGGGCGAAGGGCAGAAGACCATCTTCGACGGCGTCGCGGGCAGTTTCGCCATTGCCGATGGGGTGCTGTCGAACAGCGATCTGAAGTTCGTGGCGCCCTACCTGACCGCGACCGGCGCGGGCAAAGTGGGCCTTGGCGCCCGCAATCTGGATTACCGCATCCGCCCCACCGCCTTTCCGGGCGAAGATGGCACCGGGGGCGTGATGGTGCCGCTCTGGATCACCGGATCATGGGCGAAACCCACCTACCGGCTGGATCTGGAATCCATCGCGCGCGAGAAGATGGAGGCCGAAGCCAAGGCCGCCGAAGCCCGCGCCAAGGCGGAACTGGAGGCAAAACTGAAGGAAGAGGCCGGGATCGAGGCCCGTCCCGGTGAAAGCCTTGAAGATGCCGCCAAGCGCCGTGCCGAAGAAGTGCTGACCGAAGAGGCCGCCAAGCTGCTGGAAGGCATCCTTGGCGGCAACTGAGGACCGCAGCGCCGGGGTCAGTCCGGCACCACCTCTTGCGTGGGCCGCGGTGTGGTGGCGGTTTCCGCGGGCAGCACGGGCAGCGTGACCTCGGGCATGGTGCCGGTCAGGCTGTCCAGAAAGGCCACGATATGTCTGGTCTCCTCAGGGGCCAGCGCCTCGCCCAGCTGGCTTTCGGCCATGATCTCCACCGCCACCGACAGATCCCAGACCTTTCCCGAATGGAAATAGGGCGCGGTCAGCGCGATGTTGCGCAGAGGCGCGGCGCGGAAGACATATTCGTCATCCGCCGTCTCGGTCACCGCAAAGCGCCCCTTGTCACCGGGCGGCAGGATCTCGGCCCCGGGCTTTTCGATCAGGCCGAACGGATAATAGCCGTGACCGCCGACATTCACGCCCGAATGACAGGCAGAGCAGCCCTTGTCGATGAAGAGCTGCAGCCCCGCCTTCGCCTCCGCGCTCAGCGCATGGTCGTCGCCGTTCAGCCAGGCATCAAAGGGCGCGGGGGTGATCAGCGTGGCCTCGAACGCCTCGATCGCCTTGGCCATATTGTCGAAGGTCACGGCATCCACCTCGCCCGGGAAGGCGGCCTTGAAACCGTCCACATAGGCCGGCATCGAGGACAGCGTGGCCACCACATTGTCGGGCGTATTGGCCATTTCCACCCCGGCCTGCACCGGCCCCTTGGCCTGCGCCTTCAGATCCTCGGCCCGCCCATCCCAGAACTGCGCTTCGTTCAGCACAGCATTCAGCGCGGTCGGCGCATTTCGCGGCCCCTTCTGCCAGCCATGACCGACCGAGGTTTCCATATTGTCATCACCACCCGTCGTCAGGTTGTGGCAGGAATAGCAGCTGAACACGCCGGATGCGGAGAGCCGCGGATCGAAGAACAGGGCTTTCCCCAGCGCGATCTTTTCCGGGGTGATCGGGTTCCCGGCAACCGCAGGCACGGTCGAGGGCAGCGGTTTGAAAGTCTCCAGCGCAAGGTCGCGCAGGTCATCGGCCCGGGCGGCCCCTGCGATTGCGGTGGTGGTGGCGAGCGTCAGCAACAACAGCCGAGGCATGGCGGTTCTCCGTTCATCGGTGGCATTCGCGCGCCCCGGAACAGGATCACACCGCCGTGAGCGGCGCCATGATTTAGATCAATTCTAAATTGTAGACCCGAGATGCACCTTGCTCAGGTGTCCAGCTCCCACCCGTCGGGATAGAAGTCATGCTTCAGCGCCAGCCCGGTGGCCAGTTCTTCCCAGCGCCAGATTTCATCGGCATTGACCGGGATCGGCCCGATGGAGGCGACCAACGTCTCGCCATCCTTCAACCGCTTGGTGCGAAAGCCCTTGGCCCGCAGCTCACGCTCCAGCGCGGCCCAGTCGGCATCGTTTTCCTCGATGAAGAATTCATAATCCACCACCGCGCGTTCGGGCAGCTTCACCCCGCGCGACTGGCGGAAGGTGTCATAGGTCTCGCGGCGCTGGCGGGCGTAATCGTGGCTCATGGCCTTTACTAGCGCGCCCCGGCCGGACGGGCAATCACCCCGCATCCGGCGGCGGACAATAGCCACGGTCCAAGGCGGCCTGCGGCGTCCAGTCCGACAGATTGTCCGCTTCGGCCGACCGCGGTTCCAGCGCGCGGGCAGTGCCGTTGAACACCGCGATATCTTCCAGCAGATCCACCGTGCAGAGATAGTCGGCCCCGTCTGGCGCCCCGGTCAGCTGCAGGCTGTAGCCGGTTACGGTGAACTGATTGTCGATGAAGCGGATCCCCAGCTCCTCGACCGCCTCACCCATCTCATCGGCGCTTTCGGTCACGATCCGCAGCGTGGTCTGCGCCGGGCCTTCGTGCAGCGCCAGCGTCTGCCTGCCACCTGCAATGATGTTGTCACGCCAGACCAGTCCGGTGGCATCGAACGCCGGATCGCCGGTCAACGGCTCTCCCGGCAGGCCCTGCCAGATCTGCAGACGCGCCGCGCCCTCCTGATCGCTTAGGACCGCACGGAAGGCAAAGCCCTGCCCCGTGGCCCCGGCCCAGTTGCCACCCGCCTCACCCAGAACCGGCTCGGCCGCCGCCGGCAACGCCGCAAGGATCAGGGGAATCAGAAGCGTCGCACTCCGCATCGCATGTCTCCGCATGTTCGGCTCCCCCTGCATGCCGCGGCCCGGCCCCTGTCGGCAAGGCCGGGAAAACCATAGGGGCCGCGGGAAATCCGCTTGACCGGCGGGCGTCGCAAGGCTCTGATCCGCCGGTATTTCCAGATGGAGGTGCCAATGCGTGCCCTTGCCCTTCTTGCCTCTGCCGCCATGGTCGTCAGCCTGTTCCTGCCCTGGCTCAGCAGCGCGCTGCCCGGCGCAGGCTTTGTGCCCTGGGATCTGGTCCGCGCGCTGAACCCCGATCTTCAGACGGTGCAGCGCTTCGTCACCGAATCGCCGGGCGAACTGGTGGCCTTCCTGGCCACCTTCCCGCTGGCCGCGCTGTTCCTGGTGCTGACCGTGGTCGGCCTGCCCTCGCGCCTTCTGGCGCTGGTGACGGGCGGCCTTGCCACCGGCATCGTCGGTCTGGGCCTGTGGCGCGCGCGCGAAGGGGTGCAGAACCTCGGCCTGCCGCTCCCCTCAGGGCAGAGCCTTCAGGACACCGCAAAGGCCCTGTCCGAGGTCATGGGCTATGGCGCATGGGCCTGGGCCGGAGGCGCGGTGATCCTGCTGCTGGCCGGGTTGGCGGGCTTCCGCCGCTAACTTGCTAGACGACACTAACTTGCCAGCCGGGCGGCCAGCGCGTTCTGCCGCCGCACCACCCGGCCCAGATCAAGTGTGACCATCTGCCCGTCCCGCACCACCTGCCGACCCTCGACAAACAGGTGCCGCACCCTCTGCGGCCCGCACAGGACCAGCGCCGCCACCGGGTCCCATGACCCCGCCGCCTCGATCCCCGAGACGTCCCAGACCGCAACATCCGCCCGCATGCCCGGCACAAGGCTGCCGCAATCGTCACGGCCCAGCACCTGCGCGCCACCCAGCGTGGCGATCTCCAGCACCTCCCGCGCGCTCATCGCATCGGCGCCGCGGGCGACCCGCTGCAAAAGCAGCGCCTGCCGCATCTCGGCCGCCAGATTGCCCGCGTCGTTCGACGCCGATCCGTCCACCCCCAACCCCACGCGCACCCCGGAATCCCGCATCGCCCGCACGGGCGCAATGCCGGAACCAAGGCGACAATTCGAACAGGGGCAATGGGCAACCCCGGTCAGGGACCGGGCAAAAAGTTCAATTTCCGAACCATCCAGCTTCACGCAATGGGCGTGCCAGACATCCGGGCCGGTCCAGCCCAGATCCTCGGCATATTGCCCGGGACGGCAGCCGAACTGCGCCAGGGAATAGGCGATATCCTCGTCATTCTCGGCCAGATGGGTGTGCAGCATCACCCCCTTGTCGCGCGCCAGCAGCGCCGCATCCCGCATCAGCCCCCGGCTGACCGAGAAGGGAGAGCACGGCGCCAGCCCCACCCGCACCATGGCCCCCGGCGCCGGATCGTGAAAGGCATCCACCACCCGGATCATGTCTTCCAGAATGGCCGCCTCACCTTCGACCAGCGCATCCGGGGGCAGCCCGCCCAGCGACTCGCCGATGGACATGGCGCCGCGCGTCGGATGAAAGCGCAGCCCCACCTCGGCGGCGGCGGCAATGGTGTCCTCCAGCCGCGCGCCGTTGGGGTAAAGGTACAGATGGTCCGAGGTCAGCGAACAGCCCGACAGCGCCAGTTCCGCCAGCCCGACCTGCGCCGAGACGAACATTTCTTCCGGCCCGAACCGTGCCCAGATCGGATAAAGCGTCTTCAGCCAACCGAACAGCAGCGCATCCTGCCCGCCCGGCACCGCCCGTGTCAGCGTCTGATAGAGGTGATGATGCGTGTTGACCAATCCCGGCGTCACCACGCAGCCCGCGGCCTCCACCACCTCGGCCCCCGGCGCGGAAAGCCCGTGGCCCACAGCGGCAATCACCCCGCCGCGGATCAGCAGATCGGCCCCCGCCAATTCCCGCCGCGCCCCGTCCATGGTCACAAGGACACGCGCCTTCCGGATCAGAATATCGGACATATCGTTCCCCAAACCCCTTCGGTGGAACGAACCGGCGGGCCGACAGAAGGGGGAAGGACTCGGGCACCGCAGATGCAGGATAGCGCCCGTGCCCCCGCGCAGCAACGCCGCAGTGCTTTCATACTGGCCGAAATATCCCGGGGGGAGCCGAAGGCGGGGGGCAGCGCCCCCCTCAGCCGCCGTTCAGCAGCGCCAGGGCCTCGGCATGAATTTCCCGGTTGGCAGCCGCCAGCACCTGCCCGCCCATCGGGCAGGGATTGCCCTGCCAGTCGGTCACGATACCACCGGCGGCTTCGATCACGGCGATCGGCCCCTGCACATCATAGGCATGCAGCCCGGCCTCAATCACCAGATCAATCTGGCCCGCCGCGATCAGCGCATAGGCATAACAATCGGTGCCATAACGCACCAGCCGCGCCTTGGGCGCCACGCGGCGGAAGGCCTCGCCCTCGGCCGGGGTGCCGATTTCAGGGAAGGTGGTGAACAGGATCGCCTCGGACAGCGGGCGGGGGGCGCGGGTCTTCAGCAGGCTGCGCCCCATCGGGCCGTTGACCTCGGCCCGGCCAAGGCCGCCCTCGAACCGTTCACCGATATAGGGCTGATCGACGATGCCGTAGACCGGACCCTTTTCATCCGACACGGCAATCAGCACCCCCCAGGTGGGGGTGCCCGACAGATATCCGCGGGTGCCGTCGATCGGGTCCAGCACCCAGGTCAGGCCCGAGGTGCCGGTCTTGTTGCCGAATTCCTCACCCAGAATGCCGTCCTGCGGGCGGCGGCGGGCAAGGATCTCGCGCATCCGCTCTTCCGACAGACGGTCAGCCACCGTCACCGGGTCAAAACGGGCGGTTTCCTTGTTGTCGGCCGCCAATCCGGCCGAGCGGAAATGCGCCAGCGTCGCCACCCGTGCGGCATCCGCCAGTTCATGCGCCGTGGCGATCAGCTCTGCCGCCACATCCTGAGAAAGTGTCATTCCGTCCTCGCTGTCCGCCCGTTCCGGCGCTAACGCGGGCCGGACGGGCGGTCAAGCGGTGTTGCAGCGCAGCAATCAGGCCGCGTCGGACAGGACGCGGGCCAGATCGAACAGACGGCGGCGCTGCGCCTCGGGGATCGAATAATAGGAGCGCACCAGTTCCAGGGCCTCCTTGTCGGCCATCATGTCCCCAAGCGGCGTCTCGGTCTGCTGGTTTTCGGCGAGGCCTTCGAAGAAGAAAGCGATCTGCACACCCAAGGCATCGGCAATATCCCACAGCCGCGAGGCACTGACCCGGTTCATCCCGGTCTCATATTTCTGAATCTGCTGGAACTTGATGCCGACCTTATCCGCCAGCTGCTGCTGGGTCATGCCGACCATCCACCGCCGATGACGGATTCGCTTGCCGACATGGGCGTCTACGGGATGCTTCATTCTGGAACCTCGGACTTTGTTACTGTGGGTTGCCCCTACAGATACATAAGCATGATCCGTGCCAAAATTGGCATGGTCACGAAAAAATTGACTCCCCTTCTGCGGCCCGCAAAACCTGTCCTTTTGGACAGGCTCAATTATTCATTCGTATAATTGTAAGGCCGAAAAACCAGAGAGTGCCGATCAGCAGCGAAACTCGCGCTTAGCGTGTAGCCCAAATTGCAGTGCAAAACGCGATGCAATTTGCAAACTTTTCACCCCAGACCAAAAGCCACTGGCCCGGAATTCCCCTGCCTTCTATGCTGCAAGCGCAAATAAGGGGGGGTTGGCATGCGGCTTTGGCAAATAGATGAACTGGGTGGCATGCCGGTTCAACGCAGCGGTGCCCGTCCGGTTCCCGGACCCGGAGAGGCGCTGGTTCGCGTGGCGGCCGCCGGGCTGAACTTTGCCGATCTTCTGATGGCCGAGGGCCGCTATCAGGACCGGATCGCCCCGCCCTTCACCCCGGGGCTGGAGCTTGCGGGCCGGGTCGAGGCGCTTGGTCCCGGCACCGCAGGCCCGGCACCGGGCACGCCGGTGGCCGCCCATGTCCGCAGCGGCGCCTTTGCCGATTGGGCGGTGGTGCCTGCCGAGCGGCTGATCCCGCTGCCCCCGCAGATGCCGCCCGACATCGCCGCCGGGTTCCTGATCGCCTACGGCACCTCGCATCTGGCCTTGGCGCGGAAGGCTGCACTGCGGGCGGGCGAGACCCTGTTCGTTACCGGCGCCGCGGGTGGCGTCGGCCTGACCGCGGTCGAGATCGGCCATGCCCTTGGCGCCCGGGTCATCGCCTCGGTCCGCGGCGCGGAGAAGGCCGCCATTGCGCGCGCCGCAGGTGCGAATGAGGTTCTGGACAGCGACTCGCCCGACCTGAAACAGGCGCTGCGCGATCTGGGCGGCATCGACGTGACCTATGACACCGTGGGCGGCCCCGGCTTTGATGCCGCCATGCGCGCCACCCGGCCCGGCGGACGGATGCTGGCCATCGGCTTTGCCGGGGGCGAGGTGCCGAAAGTGCCGCTGAACCAGCTTCTGGTGCGCAACATCACGGTGATCGGCCTGTGGTGGGGCGGCTATCTCTCTTTCGCACCCGAAGAGCTGACCGGCAGTCTGGCCGAGGCCTTCGACTGGTGGCAGGCCGGGCGCCTGCGCCCGCATGTCTCGGCCGTGCTGCCCTTCGATGCCCTGCCCGAAGGGCTGGAGATGATCCGCAGCCGCCGGGCCACCGGCAAGGTGGTGATCAGCATGGGCGATCAGGCGCCGTAAGCGGCCCGCAACTCGGACAGCAGCATTTCCACCGCCTCATCCTTGCGGCGGTTCGCACGATAGAGGCCCAGCTTCATATCGCCGACAGAAGGCAGCTGATTGTCCCCGGACAAAGCCTCAACCCCCTCGGGGATGCTGCCCGCCATCCGGACCGAGACGGCCAGATCGGCGGCCACCGTCGCCTCCACCGCCTGCTCGCTTTCGCCGCCGGTGGCCATTTCCCAAGGAATGCCCGCCGCATCCAACGCAGATTGCGCGCGCGGGCGGAAGATGCAGGTGTCCTTGAACCCCAGCCGCAGCGGGCGCCGCTGCCAGGCCGTGCCATCCGGCGCCCCCACCCAGACAAGCAACCGCGACGACAGAACCTCGGCCCCGGGATCGGGCGACTGTTCCGTGGTCAGGATCACGTCGAATTCACCGCGGGCGAAATCCTGCTTCATCAGAATGGTGAAGGAGGACACCAGATTGATCTTCACCCGCGGATAGCACTGCGCCATCCGTTTCAGAATGCCGGGGATCGCCGGATAGACCACATCATGCGGCACACCGAGGCGGATCTCCCCCTCGCAGGCGGTGGAGGAGAAGCGCGACAGCGCCTCGTCGTTCAGCGCCAGCATGCGGCGGCCGTAGGAAAGCAACTGCTCCCCCTCCGGCGACAACGCCAGCTTGCGCGCGGCCCGCAGGAACAGCGACTGGCCAAGGCTTTCCTCCAGCCGCTTCAGCTGCATCGACACCGCCGATTGCGTCAGGTTCAGATAGGACGCCGCACGCGTCACCCCGCCCACATCGGCCACGGTGACAAAAGAGCGCAGGGCGGTGAGGTCGAGGTTGCGCGGCATATCACGAATCCTGATTCAACAGATCACAATCATTCGTTTCCATCATGCATCAGAATGGGGCATCTGTTCAATACGGCTGATGGAACCCGAAACCACCATCACCGAACCCGATGAAAGGAGAATGCCATGTCTGCCCGTGCCCCCGCCGCCTTCCCCGCCGCCGCCCGCCGTTTTGCCGCCGGTTTCTCGTTCGGTGCGCTGCTCACCTGGCTTTTCCGCCGCGATGCGCAGCGCCGGTCGCGCCGGCGCCTGGCCGAGCTGGAGGACCACCTGCTGTCGGACATCGGCGTGACCCGCGCCCAGGCGCTGGCCGCGGCCGAACGGCCGGACACCCCGGCGCCGCGGTGGGACGCACCCGCCCGCTGGCACGGCTGACCCGGGAACCCTGCCGGATGACAGCATTTTTCAGGCTGAAATCCTTGAAATGAGCCGCGGCTTTGCCGATATTCAATGGCACTAGGTGCGCCGGTCCCCCCGGCGTTGCCCTTAGGGACAACATCGGAGGCTTATAATGGCTCAATATGAAACGGTCCGTGGCGTCGGTGCTGGCGCCCGTGCCCAGATCGACGAAGGGCTTCGCGCCCATATGAACAAGGTCTACGGGCTGATGTCCGCAGGCATGCTGATCACCGCGGGCGTGGCCTGGGCGGTCGGCACCTCGGACGCTCTGCTCGGGATCTTCCGCGACCCGATGACGCTGCAGCCCAATATTCTGGGCTGGGTGGTCATGTTCCTGCCGCTGGTCATGGTCTTTGCCTTCGGCGCGCTGATCAATCGCATGTCGGTCGCCGCCGCACAGCTGTTCTTCTATGCCTATGCCGCCGCAATGGGCCTGTCTCTGGCATGGATCTTCAAGGTCTTCACCGGCGTTTCGATCGCCCAGACCTTCCTGATCACTGCCATCGCCTTCGCGGGCCTGTCGCTTTACGGCTACACCACCAAGCGCGACCTCAGCGCGATGGGCACCTTCCTGCTGATGGGCCTGATCGGTCTGATCGTCGCCTCGCTGGTGAACCTGTTCATCGCCTCCTCGGCGCTGGCCTTCGCGATCTCGGTGATCGGTGTTCTGATCTTCGCAGGTCTGACCGCCTTCGACACGCAGAACATCAAGAACACCTATATCCAGCACGCGATGGCGGCGGATCAGGAATGGCTGGGCAAGGCCGCCATCATGGGCGCGCTGAACCTCTACCTCGACTTCATCAACCTGTTCATGTTCCTGCTGCAATTCATGGGCAACCGCGAATAAGCGGGCAGGACATAAAGACCAGGGGCCGGTCGCAGGACCGGCCCTTTTTCATTCCGCGGCCGGCCAATCCGCCAGAAACCGCGCCACCTCCGCCGGGCTTTGCAGCCGCACCACCGGCTTTGCACTGCCCGCCACCAGCCGCGCGATCCCGTCCCGCGCCGAATCCCGCGTCCGCCAGATGAAGCGCCAGAAGGCCAGCGTCTCGCGGCCAAGGCCCTCGGGGCAGCCTTCAGGCAGGTCCGGCCGCGTCTGGCCGTGCCAGCGCAGCGTCCGCCCCAGTACCCGCCGGAACCGCAGTGCCAGCGGCAGGTCCAGCCAGATCAGCAGATCCGCCCGCGCCAGCCGGCTGGCCCAGGTCGCCGAATGCCCGCCCTCAAAGATCCACCGCTCCCGCGCCTCCGCCTCAAGGCAAAGCCGGGTCTTCTCGTCCCGCGGCCGCTCCACCCAGCCGGGCATCCAGTGGATATGGTCGATATGCACCACCGGCAGCCCGGCGCGCCGCCCCAGTTCACGGGCGAGGGTCGACTTGCCCGATCCGGGCTGCCCGACAATCATGATGCGCTGCATGGTCTTTCCAGTTTGCCCAAATATCCCGGGGGAGTCGCGGCACGCGACGGGGGCAGCGCCCCCTGCCCGGCCTGCCCGAACCCGCACCGCCGCAAAAGCAAAAGGCCGCACCCTGCGGCACGGCCCTGATCGGGGAACCCCGGGATCGGCAGATCTTACTTGATCTTGCCTTCCTTGTATTCGACATGCTCCCGCTTGACGGGGTCGTATTTCTTCACAACCATCTTCTCGGTCATGGTGCGGGCATTCTTCTTGGTCACATAGAAGTGCCCGGTGCCCGCCGTCGAGTTCAGACGGATCTTGATCGTCGTCGGCTTCGCCATAGTCGTCTCTCCTGCATCGGGGAAACGTGCGATCCCCCGCGAAATCCTGAGCCCCGCCTTTTACGCGCGGCGGGACGAGAGTCAACAGCGAAACCGCGCCTTGCGCGCAGTTTCCGCGACTTGCATCCCGCGGCAAAGCGGGCAGTCTGGCCGGACCAGCCGGACGGAGCCTCTCTTGCACATCGGGATCGACCTTGGAACCACGAATTCGCTGATCGCCGTCTTCCGCGGCGGGCAGCCGGAGCTGATTCCCAACCCTCTGGGGCAGGTGCTGACGCCCTCGGTCGTGGCGATCCGCGACGGGCAGCTGGTGGTGGGCGAGGCCGCGCGCGAGATTGCCCGCAGCGCGCCCGCGCAGGCGGCGGCTTTGTTCAAGAGGTCCATGGGCACCGACCGGGAATACCGTCTGGGCGGCACCGCTTACCGCGCGCCGGAATTGTCGGCGATGATCCTCTCCGCGCTCAAGGCCGATGCCGAGGCGCATCTGGGCCAGCCCGTCACCGATGCGGTGATCTCGGTCCCCGCCTATTTCAACGAATTGCAGCGCAAGGCGGTGCGGGCGGCGGGCCGGATCGCCGGGCTGAACGTCACACGGCTGATCAACGAACCCACCGCCGCCGCGCTGGCCTACGGCCTGCATGAGCGGGAGGGCGAATCCCGGATTCTGGTCTTCGATCTGGGCGGCGGCACCTTCGACATTTCCGTGCTGGAGCTGTTCGAAGGCGTAATGGAGGTTCGCGCCAGCGCGGGTGATGCCTTCCTTGGCGGTGAAGACTTCACCGAGGCTTTGGCCCGCCACATCGCCCAGACCGCCGCGCTGGACCCGCATGACGCAGAGTTGCGCCCTGCCCTGCTGAAACTGGCCGAACAGGCCAAGTGCGCGCTGTCCACCGCGCCGGAAGCCCGGATCACCGCCGAGGTCGGCGGCCAGACCCTCGACCAGACCCTGACGCGCGACCGGTTCGAGGAGGTGACCGCCCCGCTTCTGGCCCGGCTGGCGGTGCCGCTGGACCGGGCGCTGTCGGATGCGAACCTGTCGCCGGGCGAGATTGACCGGCTGGTGCTGGTGGGCGGCGCCACCCGGATGCAGCCCGTCCGCGCCTATGCCGGGCGGCGGCTGCGGCAATTGCCGGTCTCGGGCGTGGACCCCGATCAGGCGGTGGCGCTTGGCGCGGCCGTGCAGGCGGCGCTGGTCGCGCGTGATGCCGGGCTGGACGATGTGGTGATGACCGATGTCTCGGCCTTCACCCTTGGCATCGACACCGCGCACCGCCGGGGCGATCGCTGGCATGCGGGCTATTTCGCCCCGATCATCGAACGCAACACCGTGATCCCCGTCTCGCGCGAGGAAACCTTCAGCACAGTCGAACCCGGACAGACCGAGCTTCGCTTCGGCATCTATCAGGGCGAGGCGCCGGTGGTGGCCGACAACCTGCATCTGGGCGAGCTGACGGTGCAGGTCCCCCGCAACATGGCTGAGCATGAGAAGGTGAAGGTCCGCTTCACCTATGATGTCTCGGGCCTTTTGGAGGTGGATGTGACCGTGCTGTCCACCGGCAAGAAGGCCAGCCTTGTGATCAGCCAGCTGGCCGGCGAGATGACCGAGGCAGAGATCACCAAGGCGCTGAAGAAGATGAAGGCGCTGAAACACCACCCGCGCGAGGATGCGGCGAACCTGCATCTGCGCGCGCGGCTGGATGCGGCCTTTGCCATGGCGCGCGGCCCCTCGCGGCCTTGGGTCACCGGGCTGATCCTGCGGCTGGAAGAGGCGCTGGACGCGCAGGACCCTGACGCGCTGGATACCCTGCGCAAGGACCTCCACGCCGCGCTGGACCGGTTCGAGGCGGATCATGTCCGGTAAGGGCGGCTGGCCGTGGGAGGTACTGGGCCTGCCCGGCCGCCCCGCGACCTTGGCCGAGGTGAAGCGCGCCTATGCGAAGCGCCTGAAATCCATCGACCAAGCCACCGACATCGCCGGATTCGCGGCGCTGCGCGCCGCCTATGAGGCCGCACAGCGCCACGGCTATGCCCAGCCCGCCCCCAGGACCCCGCCGCCCCCGCCCACGGCGGAGGCGCCCGCCGGGGAGAGGCTTTCCGTCAGCGAGACCGGCTTTCCCATGCCGCGCCCGGACCCGGCGGAACCATCGCCGCTCCTCTCGCCCCGCTCAGGGCAGCCCGAACCGGGCGGCACGGCTCTGCTGCCCGCGGAGCAGCCGCTGCCGTTTCCCCCCGAAGCGCAGCCCGAAGGTGCCGCTTCGCCGCCGGACCCGGCCGACATGGTGCCCGTCGCGCCTCCCCCGGCCCAAGCACCTGCCGGGATCGCAGCGCAGGGTGCCGCGGATATCCGCGCTTCGCCAGAAGTTCCGGCCGAAGCGGGACCATCGAATACGGAAGCACCCGCCCCCGCCTCGACCCAGTTGGAGTATCCGGGCGAACCGGACATCCTGCCCAAGGGCGATCCGGGTCGCGATGCGGCGCAGAGGGACGACGGAGAGGAAGAGGACGACCCCCTCCACAGCCCCGAGGCCCTGATCGCGGACCGGGAGGCCGCGCGGAACCTGCAGGTGATTCAGACCCTGCTCACCGAATTCGAGCGGCCCAATATCCTGCTGTCCTCTGAGACACGGCTGGCCGCCCTGCTGCGTCATCCCTCCATGACCGGGCATGAAGGGCTGGTGCGCAAGCGGCTGGCCGGCTGGGTGCGGCGGCATCTGACCTTCACCGGGCAGCGCGACCCGCTCCTGTCCGGCGAGCTGACCCCGGGCCTGCTGCGCCAGCTGGACGCACGGTTTCAGTGGCTGTCCGACTTCCGCGCTTTCCGGCGGGATTTCGGCCCGAATGAGGTGTTGCAGGACCTGATGCTGGAGCGGGTCCACGGCCCCGTCCGCCGCCCCGAGGCGCCGAAACCGCAGAGGGCAGGCTGGCGCGGCACGCTGGAGGCGCTGCGCAGTAGTCCGGTGGCCATAATCATCCTGCTTCTCATGGCATTGGGTGGTCTCGGGCGGCTGCGGGACGAGGCGCTGCGCACAGGCGGCGGCACCTGGCTGATCGACGCTCTTCTGGCCCTGCTGTTCCTGCCCGTGATGGGCGTTGCTGGCTGGGGCGTCATCGGCCTGCTGGAACAAAAGATGCCACGCATGCTGGCCCTCGGGCTGGTCATTCCGTTGTCGCTGTCGTTCGTGATCGGAGTCTTGCCAGACCGGCTGGCTCAGGCACTGCCGGATCACATGCAGGACTGGGCCGCCAATATCGGGGCCGTGTTGATGCTGACGACCATCGCTGCCTATGTCGTCGGGTTCATCACACATGCGGTGCTGGATTGGCGCGCAAGGCGCCGGAAGAAACGCGCGGATGGCCTGTAAGCCGGATTTTGTCCGGGCAATTGCCTGCCCTGGATGACCATTCCTCTAGCCCCGCCCTTGCGGACGGGGTCCAGCTGCCAACCCGGGCCTCTCGGGCTGAAGTTCCCTGCGGCGGTATCCTTTCGGACGCTGCCCCGCGCGAGGCCCCTATTCGGCATTGCTCCGGGCGGGGCTTGCCGTGCCGGTCCGGTTGCCCGTCCCGCGGTGGGCTCTTACCCCACCGTTTCACCCTGACCCCGGCGAACCAGGGCAGACTCTTCTCTGTGGCGCTTTCCCTGGGGTTGCCCCCGCCGGGCGTTACCCGGCACCCTTTCTTCATGGAGTCCGGACTTTCCTCGTGGGGCACAGGTCCCCCCGCGGTCATCCAGCCATCCGCGCGGGGCCGGGCTTAGGCGGTTCCCGTCCCGGCGTCAACGGCCGCCTGCGCGACACGGGCGGCCAATTTCCGGTCCTCGGCGCTGAGCGAACCGTCGCCCCAGGGCCGGAACCGCAGGCGGAAGGCGGTCAGAAGCAGATCATCGGACAGCGCCGGATCATAGCCCGCCCGCAGCAGATGGTCGCGGAAATCCCCCTCGGCTGGCAGGGCGGCGGGCCGCAGCGCCAGCCCCTGCCGCGCCAGACGCCCCCAGTCGAACCGCAGACCGGGGTCGCGCTTGCGCGCAGGCGCCATGTCGGAATGGCCGATCACGCCTGCGGGGGGAATCGACCAGCGCGCCATGATTCCGCGCAGAAGCCCCTCCAGCGCGGCCATCTGCGGCTCGGGGAACGGATGGTCGCCACGGTTGGCCAGTTCAATGCCGATGGACCGGCTGTTCACATCGTCACCGCCCGCCCACCAGCCTGCGCCAGCATGCCAGGCGCGTGCGTCTTCCGGCACCAAGGCCTCGGCCCCGCCATCCTCAGAAATCAGCCAATGCGCCGACACCTCGGCCGCGGGGTCGCACAGCCGCTCGCGCGCCGCGGCGCAGCTGGTCATGGCAGTATAGTGGATCACCACCAGCGAGGGGACGACGCCCCCCCGCCTTTCGCCGAAATTCGGCGAGGGGAATTCTGTCACTGCAGGGCGGTGCGGAACGGGCGCGGGTCCCAGCCGCAGGCGAAACCATCGCCATCGGGGTCCAGCCCCAGACGGTCACGGTCAGGACCGCCGCGCTTCAGGAACTCTGCCTGCGCCAGATCGGGCGAGGCGAATTTGGCGCAGGCCGCGTTCGGGTCCTTCTTGACGAAGCTGGACCGCGAATACATCTGGGTGCCCGGGGTATGGGTGGTGGCCAGCGCATATTCCACGATGTTCGGCCCGGTGTCACCCGGTCGCTGCGGCAGGTCTTTCGGCTGCACCACGACATATTGGGCACGGTTGCGGGCAATCCGCTCGGCATCGCTTTCGATCGTCTCACGGGCGGAGACGGCGCTGAAGTCATTCTCGTCCGAGATTTCCGGGCTGGAATGCGCCACCTCACCCGATTCTTCCTTGATCCCGGCGGGGGCATTGCCACGGGGACGGGTGCCCGTCCCGGCCGCTGCAACCGGCGCAGGGGCGGCGGGGGCCGCCGCGGCGGGCTTGCCCTCGGCCCGGTCGATGGCGGCAGAGGCGGCCGCAGGATCGAAACCGGCAACCGGCGCGGGCGCCGGGGCGGCGGGCGTGTTCATGTAGCTGCCATAGTCCTGAAACCCGACACCTGCCCCGGAATCGGGCACAGAGGGCGCACAGGCGGCAAGCGCAACAAGAGAGAACACGGAAAGGGCGCGGGTCGTCATCACTGCCTCATGCAACACGCGCCCCGACTCATGCCCGAAGGCAGGGGAGCGCCATTTTGCGCGGCCTTACCACCATTTCCCCGGCTTGGAAACAAATCCCGCCGCCCGCTCCAGCACATGGGCGTGATTGAGCAGGTTTGCCTCATCCCAGGGCCGTCCGATCAGCTGCAGCCCCAGGGGCAAGCCCTGCGCGTCCAGCCCCACCGGGACCGAGATGCCCGGCAGACCGGCCAAATTCAGCGTCACGGTGAAGACGTCGTTCAGATACATCTCGACCGGATCGGCCTCGGACACCTCGCCCAGACCGAAGGCGGCGCTTGGCGTGGTCGGGCACAGGATCGCCTCCACCCCGGTGGCAAAGACCT
Source organism: Neotabrizicola sp. VNH66 (assembly GCF_049445895.1). NCBI lineage: Bacteria > Pseudomonadati > Pseudomonadota > Alphaproteobacteria > Rhodobacterales > Paracoccaceae > Neotabrizicola > Neotabrizicola sp. VNH66. Next base: position 26,212 of record NZ_JBMSDW010000003.1, on the reverse strand, counting down.
GTTCGAAGTCGCGCTTGATCAGCGCCCGCACCTTGCGCGCCCGGTTGTAATAGGCGTCATAGAATCCGGCCGACAGCACATAGGTGCCGACCATGATCCGGCGCTGCACTTCCTTGCCAAAGCCTTCGGCGCGGGTCTTTTCATACATCTCGGTGATGCCGTCGCCCTGCGCCAGCTTGGCGCGGTGACCATAGCGCACCCCGTCATAACGGGCGAGGTTCGACGACGCCTCGGCGGGCGCGATGACGTAATAGGCGGGCAGCGCGTATTTCGCATGCGGAAGGCTGACCTCACGCACTTCGGCGCCTGCATCGCGCATCATCTCGACCCCGCGGTCCCAGAGGGCCGCGATTTCGGGCGACAGGCCGTCCAGCCGGTATTCCTTCGGAATGCCGATCACCTTGCCGCGGATATCGCCGGTCAGCGCCGCCTCGAAATCCGGAACGGCCAGATCGGCGCTGGTGGAATCCTTCGGGTCATGCCCCGCCATCCCCTGCAACAGGATCGCCGCATCCTGCACCGTCTTGGCCATCGGACCGGCCTGATCCAGCGACGAGGCATAAGCGATGATGCCCCAGCGGCTGACGCGGCCATAGGTCGGCTTGATGCCGACGATGCCGGTAAAGGCCGCGGGCTGGCGGATCGACCCGCCGGTGTCCGTCCCGGTTGCCGCAAGGCAAAGGTCCGCCGCCACCGCCGAGGCCGAGCCGCCGGAGGACCCGCCCGGCGTCAGACGACGATCGTCCACCTTCCACGGGTTGACCGCAGGGCCATAGCAGGAATGTTCGTTGGACGAGCCCATGGCGAATTCGTCCATGTTCAGCTTGCCCAGCATCACTGCCCCTGCCCCGAAGAGTTTCGAGGTAACGGTGGAATCGTATTCCGGGCGGAAGCCGTTCAGGATGTTGGAGGCGGCCTGCGACGGCACCCCCTTGGTGCAGAACAAATCCTTGATGCCCAGGGGGATGCCGCAAAGATCGGGCGCCTCGCCCACGGCCAGCCGCGCATCGGCGGCCCGCGCCTGTTCCAGCGCCAGTTCCGGCGTCTTGTGCACGAAGGCACCCAGAGCATCGGCCGCGTCAATGGCAGTCAGGCAGGACATGGTCAGATCGACCGCGGTGATCTCGCCCTTGCGGAGCGCATCGCGGGCGGCGGCAATGGTCAGGGTATTCGCGGTCATTCCACCACCTTCGGCACGGCAAAGAACCCTTCACGGGCTTCGGGGGCGTTCTTCAGCACCTCGGCCTGAATGCCACCGTCGGTCACGATATCGGCCCGGCGCTTCAGTCGCATCGGCGTGACGGAAACCATCGGCTCCACCCCCTCGACATCCACTTCGTTCAGCTGCTCCATGAAGGTAAGAATACCCGACAGCTGCTGCGCCAGCTCAGGCAGCGCCGCTTCCTCGACCCGGATACGGGCAAGTTTCGCGACCTTCCGCGCGGTATCTGTGTCGATCGACATGGGCCACCCCTGATGGTTTGCCTCCGTTTAGCGGCGGCCCGGCCAGCGTGCAAGCCGCGCAGGCCCCGAATCGCGGCCATCCCTGCGGCGCGCCTCCGCCTCCCGCCCCCTTGGCCACCTTGGGTTGTGGCCGAAACGCTACGAAAAATGTAGGGAACTCAGTGCTACTCATCTGAAAATCCGAACAAAACACATTGCCGATCCCGATATTCCGGCCTAGCCTTGACCAAAGTGCCGAGGTGGTGTGTCAGTGCAGCAGGAAGACCCGACGTCGTTCACCCAAATGCCGTCCAAGGCGCAGATGGACGCTTTGACCATCGTCCGCCTGCGCCAGCTTTCGAATTATCTTTCGCAGTCGTTTTCCCGCAGTCTTGCCGACAGCGGGCTGAACCCGCCGGAGTGGCTGGCGCTGCGGCTGATGCATGAGGCGGGGCAGCTGCCCCCCAGCCAGCTGGCGGAAAGCATGGCCACCTCACGCGGGGCCACATCCAAGCTGACGGAAAAGCTGGTGCGACGCGGCCTTGCGCAACGCGTGCCCAGCGACGGCGACCGCCGGGGCCATGCCCTGCGCCTGACCGCCGAGGGCGAGCGGCTGGCCATCGCGCTGTTCGATCTGGCGCTGTCGCTGGACGACAGCTTTTTCGACCCGCTCGGCGCCGAGGACCGGCACCATCTGCATGGCCTGCTGTCCCGGCTGGTGCGCCACCATCACCGGATCCAGTCCGCCTGAGACTCCCCCGAGCAGCATCTCTGCTGGAAAAACGTCATGCGCCGCCGCTAGACTATGCGCCGCAGACACAGGACGGAGAGCGCGAATGAACATCATCTGGCTTGGCCATTCCGGCTTCCGGATCGAGATCGGACAGGCGGTGCTGCTGGTGGACCCCTGGTTGACCGGCAATCCGATGTTCCCTGCCGCCCGCCGGGACGAGGTGCTGGCCGGCGTGACCCATATCTTGCTGACCCATGCCCATGGCGACCATGCCAGCGATGCGGCCGCCCTCTCGGCCGCGACCGGCGCCCCGGTGGCCTGCATCCATGAAGTCTCGGAATGGCTGAATGCGCAGGGCAGCCAGACCATCGGCTTTGGCAAGGGCGGCACCATCGACTGTGCCGGCGCGGCGGTGACCATGGTGAATGCGACCCATTCCGCCTCGATCGACTTTGGCGACAAAGGGCTTCTGCCTGCGGGATCGGCCGCAGGATTCATGATCGCGGGCGAGGGTCACACGATCTATGTCTCGGGCGACACGGACATCATGGCCGACATGGCCTGGATGGGAGAGTATCACCAACCCGACATCGGCATCCTCAGCTGTGGCGGCCATTACACGATGGATATGGCGCGGGCGGCCTGGGCGGCACGGAAATATTTCAACTTCCGCTGGGTGATCCCCTGCCATTACAAGACCTTCCCGCTGCTGGAACAGACCGCCGACCGGCTGCGCGCGGGCCTGCCCCCGGGCGTTGCCCTGATCGAGCCGGAGGTTCTGGACCCGATCCGGTTCTGATCCCGCAATCGGCCCGGCCTGCCGGACCCGCCGGAGGGGTTTTGCACCCCTCCGGACCTCCCCGCAGGATATTTGGCCCAAGATAAAGGCTGCAAGAGAAGGTTTGAGGGGGGAAGGCCAGTTATGCCGGTCCGCCGCAATAAGGGCCGCAATAAGGATTGTCAGCCCGCCGCGGTCTCGCATTCGGCATTGCCGAATTTCGCCTGACAGGCCTTGGCTGCGCAGGCCTTGATCTGCACGTCGCGGCGGCTCTTGTTCGCATCCACCGTCTCGACCGCGGTATAGGGGATGGCGATGGTCATCATCACATTGGTGCAGTTCGTCACATTTCCGGTGGTGACGCAGGTGCTTTGCCCGGTCGGCCGCTCTTCATAGCGGGTCCGCTCCACCAGTTGCTGCACGTAGTTCGGCGGGATGCGCTTCACCCATTCCGCCTCGCAGATCGACCGCTCGGCCCGGTATTCCGGCGTTCCGCAGGACACCAGCAAAAGGGCGCAGGGGAAAAGCACGGCAGCGGCACGCATCGGAATCTCCATGGATATGCCTTACAGGGAACCCCGCCCCCGGCATGCTGTCAAGTCTGGCCCGGGTCACCATCCGCGCCGCTGTTCCCGCCACGCCGGTCACGGAAAAACTCGCGCAGCAGCGCCTCGGCCGGGAGGGCCGACAGCCCGTCATAAACCTCGGGGCGGTGGTGGCACTGCGGATGGCTGAAGATCCGCGGCCCCACGGCGACGCCCCCCGATTTCGGGTCCGCCGCGCCGTAATAAAGCCGCCCGATCCGCGCGAAAGAGATCACCGCCGCACACATCGGGCAAGGCTCCAGCGTGACATAAAGGTCATGGCCCGGCAGCCGTTCGGAGCCCGCCGCCGCGCAGGCCGCGCGGATGGCCAGCACCTCGGCATGGGCGGTGGGATCGCTCATCTCCCGCGTGCGGTTTCCCGCGCGCGCCACCACCTCTCCGGCCGGAGAGACGATCACCGCGCCCACCGGCACCTCGCCCCGGGCGCCCGCAGCCTGCGCCTCTTCCAGCGCAATCTCCATGAAGGACCGGAAGCCGGATTGCCTCTTCATCTTGGCTCACATACCCTCATGCACCCGGGGCAGGCTGCCGCCGGAGTTTGTCCTTCCGCGCAAAGGTTTCCCCTCATGGCCGACAAATCAACCCCCGAAGGGGAACGCATCGCCAAGGTGCTGTCGCGCCGGGGCATCGCTTCGCGGCGCGAGGCGGAGCGGCTGATCGAAGCGGGAGAGGTGGCCGTCAACGGCAAGGTGATCACCAGCCCGGCGCTGAACGTGACCGAGGCGGACCGCATCACCGTGTCCGGCAAGCCTTTGCCGGAAAAGGAACCGCCGCGGTTGTGGCTCTATTACAAGCCCGAGGGGCTGGTCACCTCGGCCTCGGACGAAAAGGGCCGCGATACCGTGTTCGACCACCTGCCCGAGGATATGCCCCGGGTCATGTCGGTCGGGCGGCTGGACCTCAATTCCGAAGGCCTGCTTCTCCTGACCAATGATGGAGAGCTGAAACGGCGGCTGGAGCTGCCCTCGACCGGCTGGCTGCGGAAATACCGGGTCCGGGTGAACGGCGCACCGGATGACGTGAAGCTGCAACCGCTGCGCGACGGCATCACCGTCGAGGGCGAGCGGTTTCAGCCGATGCAGGTCACGCTGGACCGGGTGCAGGGTGCCAATGCCTGGCTGACCGTGGGCCTGCGCGAGGGCAAAAACCGCGAGATCCGCCGCGCGATGAATGCGCTCGGGCTTTATGTGAACCGGCTGATCCGCGTCTCCTACGGCCCGTTCCGGCTGGGAGAGCTGGAGCCGGGACAGGTGGAGGAGGTGCGCCAGAAAGTGCTGCGCGACCAGCTGGGCGAGGACAAGCCCGAGGGCGAGGGCCGTGCCAAATCTCCGGTCACGCGCAAGCTGGCGCCCCGCCGGACGGGTGAGCGGGAGGGGGCGAAGCCTGCCTCCGGCAAGCCTGCGGCCGGGAAACCTGCCGTGCGGACGGAGGCCAAGACGGCCAGCGCCCGCCCCGCCGCCAAGGGACGCGAAAGCGTCACCCTGCCAAAGCCCGTCCGCCCGGGCGACGGCGTGCGCGCCCTGTCCGCCGCGTGGAAAACCGCGGTGACCCCGCGTCTGGATGCCGAGCCGGAACGTCCCGCCCGGCCCGCCCGCACGCGCAGCACGGAACGGCCGGACGGACCCGCAACCCGCGGCACAACCGCGAAACCCGCGGCAAAGGCTGGCAAGGCCTCGCCGAAGGCCGAGGCGAAAGCCGGGGCAAGGAGCGAAGTCAAGACCGGGCCGAAGGACGAGCCGGGCCGGGGCACGAGACCGCCCGCAAAGCCACGCTCCAAGCCCGCCGAGACTGCCGCTTCCGCCGGAAAGACCGGGGGAAGGCCCGCAACCCGCGGCACGGCCAAGCCCGGCCCGACCTCGCCCGCGGGGGGCCGGTCCCGCCCTGCCCCGCCGCGCGGCCCGCGCAAGAGCTGAGCCCGCACAAAAGCCGAGACGGGGCGCGGCGCAGATTCGCCGACATTCCCCCCTGCGGATGCTGGCAAGCCCGCAGCCCATCCGCTAGGATCATCCTGAACCGAAGTCGAAGCGGAACCGCCCATGTCCGAAACCGGCCTGCGCAACCTCTCGCTCTTCCTCCTCGTCTCGCTGGTGATCTATGTCGCCGGCGCAGGCGGCCTCTGAGGGGGTGGCCATGGCACAGCGTTTCGGCGGCCGCTACAGCCCGCAGGGCAGCGCGACCGGGCCCGCGCCCGTGGCGCCGCCGGTCGTGAAGCCGCGCGGGCGCTGGCGGGCGAATATCCTGTTCCTGTCGGCCTTTGCCTTCCTGTTCCCGGCCTTTGGCGATGCGCCCGATGCCATGCTGCTGGGGCTGGTGGCGGGGGGGCTTCTGGTGCTGGCAGCCTGGCTCTCGCGCGAGGGCATCACCGCCCGCGCCGAGTGGGAGGCGCGCAAGGTCGCCCGCCGCCCCGCCGTGCCGCGCATCCTGCTGGGCGCCATCGCGACTGGCGCCGCGCTGGCCGTGGGCGGGATCGCAGCGCATGGCCTGTCGCTTTACCCGGCGCTTTACGCTCTGGCGGGGGCGGCACTGCACCTTGGCACCTTCGGGCTGGACCCGTTTTCGGACAAGGGGATGGAGGGGGTGGACCGCTTCCAGACCGACCGCGTGGCCCGCGCCGTCGCCGAGGGGGAACAGACCCTTGCCCAGATGAAGGATGCGATCCTGCGGGCGGGCGACCGGGCGCTGGAAACCCGGGTGGACCGCTTCGCCCAAAGTGCCCGCGCGTTGTTCCGCCAGGTCGAAAGTGACCCGGGCGATCTGACCGCGGCGCGCAAATATCTGTCGGTCTATTTGCAGGGTGCGCGGGACGCGACGGCGAAATTCGCCGATCTCTGGGCACAGACCCGTGACGCGAAGGCGCGGGCGGATTACGAATCCCTGCTGACCGATCTGGAAACCACCTTCGCCGACCGGTCGCGTGCGCTTCTGGAAGGCGGCCGCACCGATCTGGACATCGAGATCGGCGTGCTGCGCGACCGGCTGAAATACGAGACCCGTTCCCCCGGCGGCCCCGTGCCGCCCCAAGTGTGAGTTCTGCCATGACCACCGACGCCACCCGCACCGATGCCGAAGCCCTGCTGACCGAGGTCGAGAAGGTCTCGGCCGTGCTGTTGCCGGAACCGGGAACCGAAATCGTGCCCCTGGAGGCCGCGCCCCCCGCCAAGGCGGCCGAGATCGAAAAGCGCATGGCCGAACTGGATCTGTCGAACACCCAGTCGATCATCTCTTTCGGGTCCTCGGCGCAGGCGGAGCTTCAGGTCATCAGCCAGGCGATGCTGACCGATGTGAAGAACAAGGATGCCGGTCCCGCGGGGGACAGCCTGCGCAAGATCGTGACCACGATCCGCGGCTTTTCCACCGAGGAACTGGACCTGCGCCGCGAGGCCAGCTGGTGGGAGCGTCTTCTGGGCAAGGCCGCGCCCTTTGCCGAATTCGTCGCGCAATATGAAGATGTGCAAAGCCAGATCGACCGGATCACCGAGGAGCTTTTGTCCCATGAGACGAAGCTTCTGAAGGATATCAAGTCGCTGGATGTGCTTTATGCCAAGACACTGAATTTCTACGACGAACTGGCGCTGTACATCGCGGCCGGCGAGGCCAAGCTTGCGCAGGTGGATGCCACGGTGATCCCGGCGAAAGAGGCGGAAATCACCGCCGCGGCCGAGAATGACAAGGTGCTGAAGGCGCAGGAGCTGCGCGACCTGCGCGCCGCCCGTGACGATCTGGAACGCCGTGTCCATGACCTGAAGCTGACGCGGCAGGTCACCATGCAGTCGCTGCCCTCGATCCGGCTGGTGCAGGAGAACGACAAGTCGCTGGTCACCAAGATCAACTCGACCCTCGTGAACACCGTGCCGCTGTGGGAAACCCAGCTGGCGCAGGCGGTGACGATCCAGCGGTCCAAGGAAGCCGCCGAAGCCGTGCGCGAGGCCAGCGACCTGACCAACGAACTCTTGGAGGCGAATGCCAAGAACCTGCAGGAGGCCAACCGCACCGTCCGGCAGGAGATGGAGCGCGGCGTCTTTGACATCGACACGGTGAAGAAGGCGAATGAGACGCTGATCGCCACGATCAATGAAAGCCTGGCCATCGCGGATGAGGGCAAGGCCCGCCGTGCCGCGGCCGAGGCGGAGCTGGAAAAGATGGAGGCCGAGTTGCGCGATACGCTGGCATCGGCCCGGGCGCGCACGATTCCGCCCCAAGCGCCGCAGGCATGACACTGTTCCCGCTTCATAAAATCCCGCCCTTGCTGGCCATGACCGCGCTGGCGGCCTGCGTGCAGACACAGGTGGCCATGTCGCCGCGGCCGCAGGCGGCCCCGGCACGGCCGGCCGTGGCCGCTGCCCTGCCCGAGACGACGAAAAGCGCCGCGGCCCGGATCTATTTCGCCGAAGTGCAACGGGCGCTCCTGTCGCAGGGCCTGCTGCGCACCGATGGCGGCGGGCGCGACACGCCGTTCAATGCCCGGATGCTGGCCGAGAATTTCGTCCGCATCGCCCTTTATGACGAATACGGCCGCGACGGGGCGGGCTTTGTCCGGGGCGAGGTGCCTTCGATCCTGCGCCGGTGGGAAACCCCGGTGAAGGTGCAGCTGTTCTTCGGCGCCTCGGTCCCTGCCGAGCGCAAGGCGACCGACCGGGCACGGATTTCCTCTTATCTGGCCCGGCTGTCGGCGGCCACCGGCCATCCGATCAGCCTTGTGGACAGCGGCGGCAATTTCAGCGTGCATATCGTGTCCGAGGACGAGCGCGAGGCGCTTGGCCCGGCGCTGCGATCGGAATTGCCCGGCCTGTCGGCGCAGGACATTTCCGATGTGACCGCCATGCCTCGGACGACCTATTGCATGGTCTATGCGCTGTCGCCCGGCAATACCGGCACCTACACCCGTGCGGTGGCGGTGATCCGGGCCGAACATCCGGACCTGCTGCGCCAGTCCTGTTTCCACGAGGAAATCGCCCAAGGGCTGGGTCTGGCAAACGATTCCCCGCGGGCGCGTCCCTCGATCTTCAACGATGATGAGGAATTCGCCCTCTTGACGAAGATGGACGAGTTGCTGCTGAAAATCCTGTATGATCCGGCCCTGCGCCCCGGGATGACCGTGGACGAGGCGAAGCCGGTCGTCGAAACGATTGCCCGCCGCCTGATGGGCGGCGAGTCCTGAACGAAGGGGCGGAACATGGTCTTCGATTTCCTCAAGGGCGAATTCATCGATGTCATCTCCTGGCTGGATGACACGCGCGACACGATGGTCTGGCGGTTCGAACGCCGCGGACAGGCGATCAAGATGGGCGCCAAGCTGACGGTCCGCGAGGGACAGGCGGCGGTCTTCATCCACGAAGGCCAGCTGGCCGATGTCTTCGGCCCGGGTCTCTACATGCTGGAGACCAACAACATGCCGATCATGACCACGCTGCAGCACTGGGATCACGGCTTCCAGTCGCCCTTCAAGTCCGAGGTCTATTTCGTCAACACCACCCGCTTCAATGACCAGAAATGGGGCACCAAGAACCCGGTCATGGCACGCGACCCGGAATTCGGCCCGGTGCGGCTGCGCGCCTTCGGCACCTATTCGATGCGCGTCACCGATCCGGGGCTGTTCATCAAGGAAATCGTCGGCACGGACGGAGAGTTCACGACCGACGAAGTGTCGATGCAGATCCGAAACATGATCGTGCAGCAGGCCAGTCAGGTGCTGGCCGGATCGGGCATTCCCGTGCTGGACATGGCGGCCAATACTGAACAGCTGGGCGGGATCATCGCCAAGGCCATCGCCCCCAAGGTGGCCGAATACGGCCTGTCGATCCCGGAATTCTATGTGGAGAACATCAGCCTGCCCGAAGAGGTGGAAAAGGCGATGGACAAGCGCACCTCGATGGGGGTGGTGGGCGATCTGAACAAATACATGCAGTTCAACGCGGCCGAAGCCATGGGCAATCCGGCCAGCGGTGCCGGTTCTGCCATGGCGACGGGGGCCGGAATGGCCATGGGGATGGGCATGGCCCAGAATATGGGACCGTGGGGCGCCGCCCCGGCGGCAGCCGCCGCCTCTGCCCCGCCACCGCCGCCGCCTCCTGCGGGCAAGGAATGGCATCTGGCCGAGAATGGCACGACCAAGGGGCCCTTCGCCGAAAGTGATCTGCGCGGCATGATCGGCGCGGGCGCGCTGACCCGGGCCAGCATGGTCTGGTCCGCCGGGATGGAGGGCTGGAAGCCTGCGGGTGAAACCGAGTTGTCGAAGCTCTTCGCCATGGTCCCTCCGCCGCCGCCCGCGCCCTGAGCCATCATGGCAGACCCCGCCGAATACCGCTGGCCCTGCGCGCAATGCGGCGCGCAGCTGCGCTTCAGCCCCGGCCAGACCCGTCTGGTCTGCGATCATTGCGGCCATGTGCAGGACCTGCCGCAGACCGATGACCGCAGCACCGCCCTTGCCCTGCGCGAGCATGACCTTGCCGCCGGGTTGCGCGACGATCTGCCCCGCGGCGCCATGGAAGAGGTGCGGACCACCCGCTGCACCTCCTGCGGGGCGCTGATCGAATTTCAGGGCGCCGACCATGCCACCGAATGCCCGTTCTGCGCCTCTCCCGTGGCGGTGGATACCGGCGCCACACGGCAGATAAAGCCGCAGGCACTGATCCCCTTCGTGCATGACGAACGCTCGGCCCGCGCGCAGCTGGTCAACTGGCTGGGCAGCCTGTGGTTCGCCCCGTCTAAACTGCTGGACTATACCCGCAAGGGCCGCGCCATGGCGGGGATCTATGTCCCCTACTGGACCTTCGATGCCGACACCCGGTCGCGCTATACCGGCGAGCGCGGCACCGCCTATTACGAGACGCGGACCGTCACGGTGAACGTGAACGGCAAGACCGAACGGCGGCAGGAACAGGTGCGCAAGATCCGCTGGACCGCAGCGCGCGGCACGGTTTCACGCGATTTCGACGATGTGCTGGTCCTTGCCTCGACCAGCCTGCCGCAGGCCATGTCCGACCGGCTGGAGCCCTGGGATCTCTCGGCGCTGGTGCCCTATTCGGCGGATTACATGGCCGGCTTCACGGCCGAGGGCTATACCGTCGCGCTGGCCGACGGCGACGGCATCGCCCGGCAGAAGATGGCCGCAGTGATCGTGCAGGACGTGCGCCGCGACATCGGCGGTGACGAACAGAGGGTACATTCCGTCGACACCGATTATTCGGACCAGACCTTCAAGCATATCCTCCTGCCGATCTGGAGCGCGGCCTACAAATACAACGGCAAGACCTACCGCTTCCTCGTGAACGGCCAGACCGGAGAGGTGCAGGGTGAACGCCCGTGGTCGGTTTGGAAGATCGCCTTTGCCGTGGTGCTGGCCGTGGCAGTGGCGGCCGGGGGCTATTACGTCGCAGACCGCGCGGGGCTTCTGGACAATGTCTCGGTCCGGATCGGCAACTGATCCCCTGCCTGCGGCCACTTGACGCGGGCCGGGGCCGGGTCCAGAACGGCGCCGCCGCCGGTCGTCATGGCGGTGCCGCCCCGGACCCCATCAGATGACTGTCGCCTCCGCTGCCGCGGATGATCACGTCCTGTCGAACCGCAACTACCGGCATTTTCTTGCCTCGCGCACCTGTTCCTCGCTGGGGTTCCAGTCGCTGACGGTGGCGCTTGGCTGGATGATCTACGATCTGACCGGAAGCGCCTGGATGCTGGGCTGGATCGGGTTCTTCCAGTTCCTGCCGATGCTGGTGCTGACCTTCGTGGTCGGCACCGTGGCCGACCGCTACGACCGCCGCCGCATCGGTCTGGTCTGCCAATGGGTCGAAGGGGCAACCGTGCTGGTCCTTGGCCTGCTGGTCTGGAACGGCGCCCTGAGCGCAACGGGCATCCTGATGGCCGTCACCGTCCTTGGTGCCGCGCAGGCGTTTGAGCGGCCGACCATGGCCTCGCTGGTGCCCGGGATCGTCGGCCCCGCCATGCTGCAGCGGGCCATCGCCACCTCCACCTCCTTCATGCAGACCGCGCTGATCGTGGGGCCGTCAATGGGCGGCATCCTTTATGGCTTTGGCGAGATCGTGCCCTTTGCCGCCTCTTTCCTGCTGTTTCTGGCCGCGGGCCTCAGCGTGGCCACCATCCGCCTGATTGCCCCGCCCGCCGCACGGATGCCGGTCACGCTGAGGAATGTCTTTGCCGGCGTGGCCTTTATCCGCCGCACGCCGGCGGTGCTGGGCATGATCTCGCTGGATCTCTTCGCCGTCCTTCTGGGCGGCGCCACCGCGCTGTTGCCGATCTATGCCAGCGATATTCTGGAGGCCGGGCCCTTCGGCCTTGGCCTGCTGCGCGCCTCGCCCGCCATCGGCGCGCTGAGCATGTCGCTCTATCTCTCGCGCCGCCCGATCACCCGTGGCGCGGGGCGCAAGATGTTTGCCGCAGTGGCCGTCTTCGGGCTGGCCACGCTGGTCTTTGCCCTCTCCACCCATGTCTGGCTGTCGATCCTTGCGCTGTTCATCGTCGGCGCCTCGGACAATATCAGCGTGGTCGTCCGGTCCTCGCTGGTGCAGCTGATGACCCCGGACGAGATGCGCGGCCGCGTCAACGCGGTGAACAGCCTGTTCATCGGCACCTCCAACCAGCTGGGCGAATTCGAAAGCGGGATGGTGGCGGGCCTGTTCGGCCCGGTCGTCGCCGGGGTGATCGGTGGGCTTGGCACCTTGGCCGTGGTGGGCATCTGGATGACCGCCTTTCCCGTCCTGCGCCGGATCGAACGGCTGGACGGTCGCTGATCGGCCCGCGCGCCCGGACGATCCTTTGCCTCTGCTGCCGCTTTCATACTGGTGCAAATATCCCGGGGGGGCCGAAGGCGGGGGGCAGCGCCCCCCTCCGCCGCTTCCGCAGGCGCGGATCCGCCATTCCCGTTGACTCCCGCCCGCCCCGCCCCCAGAACGGGCCCCACCGCCGACGGAGCCGCCGATGATCGACCTGACCCGCGTCCTGCCGCATGCCCGCATAGACGAGCTGCCGAACCCCTATTTCGGCAAGGTGCGCGATTGCTATGACCTGCCCGCCACGCCCGAATTTCCCGCCGGGCGGCGCATCCTGATTTCCTCGGACCGGATTTCCGCCTTTGACACCATCCTTGCCGCGATCCCGTGGAAGGGGCAGGTGCTGACCCAGACCGCGCGCTGGTGGTTCGAACAGACCGCCGATATCTGCGCCAATCATGTGGTGGCCTATCCCGACCCCAATGTGGTGATCGGCCGCCGGGTCGAGATCCTGCCGGTCGAGATCGTCGTCCGCGGTTATCTGGCGGGCACCACCTCGACCTCGATCCTGACACAATACAAGGCCGGCCGGCGCGAGATGTATGGGCATTTCCTGCCCGAAGGGATGCGCGACAACGAGGCCCTGCCCGAGGCGATCATCACCCCCACGTCGAAGGCCTTTGACGGGGGCCATGACGAGCCGCTGACCCCGGCCGAGATCATCGACCAGGGCCTGCTGACGCAGGATCAATGGGCCGAGGTGTCCGACAAGGCGCTGAAACTCTTCGCGCGCGGGCAGGCCATGGCGGCGGACCGCGGGCTGATCCTTGTGGACACCAAATATGAATTCGGCGTGGACGAGACCGGCGCGATCCTGCTGGCCGATGAAATCCACACGCCCGACAGCAGCCGCTACTGGATGGCCGACGGCTACCCCGCCGCCCTGCGCGACGGGACGCGGCCGCCCAGCTTTGACAAGGATGTGATCCGGTCCTGGGTCGTCGCCCGCTGCGACCCCTATAAGGATCCGGTCCCCGAAATCCCCGCCGAAATGATCGCCCAAACCGCCGCCGTCTATGTCGAAGCTTTCGAACGGATCACCGGCCAGCGCTTCGTGCCCGACACTTCGGGCGATACCGTTCTGGACCGGGTGCGGGGCAATCTGGCACAATTCTTCACCCGCTGAGCATATGTTTGCGCTAACAGAGGCCACACCGTAAACTCGCGGCGGGTCATTCAGGGAGGAGCGGCCGATGATTCTGTCCTGTGGCGAGGCGCTGATCGACATGCTGCCGCGTGTTTCGACCAGCGGGGAGGCCTGCTTTGCGCCCTATGCGGGTGGCGCGGTGTTCAACACGGCCATCGCGCTTAGCCGCCTTGGCGCGCCCTCGGCCTTCTTCTCCGGCGTCTCGACCGACATGCTGGGCGAGATTCTGGCCGAGACGCTGGCCGCCTCCAAGGTCGACACCGGCTTTCTGGCGCGGTCGTCCCGCCCGACCACCGTGGCCTTTGTCAAGCTGGTGAACGGTCAGGCGACCTATGCTTTCTATGACGAGGCGACCGCGGGCCGCATGTTGGCCGAGGCCGACCTGCCCGCCCTGCCCCCGGATGTGCAGGCGCTGTTCTTCGGTGGCATCAGCCTTGTGAACGACCCCGCCGCCAGCACCTATGAGGCGCTGCAGACGCGTGAGGCCGCGGCCCGCACCATCATGCTGGACCCGAACATCCGCCCCGGCTTTATCGCCGGGCAGGAAGACAGCTACCGCGCCCGGATCGAACGGATGATCGCGCGGTCGGATATCGTGAAACTGTCGGACGAAGACCTGCATTGGCTGGAAGGTCCCGGTGACCTGACCGCGCTGGCGCGGGGGATCGTCGCGCGCGGGCCGAAGGTGGTTTTTGTCACCGAAGGCGGCGACGGCGCCCGCGCGGTGACCGCCACGACCGAACGCCGCGCGCCCGCCCGCCGGGTGACCGTGGCCGATACCGTGGGCGCGGGCGATACGTTCAATGCGGGCGTGCTGGCCGCGCTGCACCGGGCCGGCGCGCTGTCGAAGGCGCAGGTCGGTGCGCTGTCCGATGCGGTGCTGGACGCCTGCCTTGACCTTGGCATCCGCGCCGCCGCCGTCACCGTCAGCCGCCCCGGCGCCAACCCGCCCTGGGAGCATGAGCTTTGAGGGCAGTCCTGCAACGGGTGACCGAGGCGCAGGTGGCAGTGGATGGCACGGTCGTCGGCCGCACCGGCCCGGGGCTGATGATCCTTGTCTGTGCCATGCAGGGCGATGGCGAGGCGCAGGCCGCAAAGCTGGCCGCCAAGATCGCCAAGATGCGGATCTTCAAGGACGATCAGGGCAAGATGAACCTGTCCGTCAAGGATATCGGCGGCAGCGCGCTGGTGATCAGCCAGTTCACCCTGGCCGGCGATCTGCGGGGCAACCGTCCGGGCTTTTCCACCGCCTGCGGCCCGGACGAGGGCAAGCGGCTGTATGAGCATTTCGCCGAAAGGCTGGCTGCCGAGGGCGTGCCGAATGAACGCGGCATCTTCGGGGCCGACATGGCTGTCAGCCTGACGAATGACGGGCCGGTCACGATCTGGGTCGACACCGAAACGCTGTAAATGCAAAGGGCGGCCCCGAAGGACCGCCCCAGCAATCTGTCACCCGTTCAGTTGAACGGATTTGACGGGTTCGACTTCGACGTGATCACATTGCCGCATTCGATCAGCGCATCAATCGACGCGCGCGATCCGGACAGGGAATAGTTCTGCACATCCTTGCCGCCATTGTCGCGCAGATACAGCCGGTTGCCCGCCGCCACCTCGACGATGAAATCCACACCGGCATCGCTGTCGGGCAAAGTGAACAGGACCGAGTTCTGATAGAGTTCGGCGTTTGTCAGGTTCCACAGCGGCTTGCGGTCGATCTGCACCTGCAGGTCGGCCGACTGCCCCTCGCCGAATTGCCACGCGGTCGAGTAGAATTGCAGCTGAACGCTTTCATCCTGGAAGGTCCAGATCGAGAAGCTTTCGCCCGGCGCCTCGACCTGGGCGACACAGCCCAGCGTGCCATCGTCCCAGGCCACCAGCTCTACCTTCCAGTGCTTGTGCTGGAACAGCACTTCGGACTGCTGGGCCGCAGCAGGCGTGATCGTGGCGGGCACGACGGCAGCCGCCAGTGTGACGGCTGCAACAACGGATTTGATGAATTTCATGGCAATAACCCCGGCATCGTTCATTCGGTTGTCGGCAGAATGGCGCGCATGCCCTGATTCATCAAATGAAAAGTCCTGTCATCCGGGCGGGTTGCAGGTCAGGGCTGCCATTCCCACGGCCGGATGAAACCGCCGATGGCATCCTGCACCTGCGTGTCGGTGGCCTCGCCCTGCCGGGTCAGCCGAGCGACAAGGCCGCGCTTCTTGTCCTCGACCACCTCGGCCACGGTGACGGGCAGGCCCGCCTTGTCCAGCGCCTCCTGATAGATGCGGGTGATGGCCAGTCGGCGCAGGTCGGGTTTGAACACCTTGCCCACGGCGGTTTTCGGCAGTTCGGGCAGGATGTCGATCCGCTTGGGCTGGGCGGCGCGTTCTGCAATATGGGTGGCGCAGTACTCCAGCAGTTCCTTTTCCGTCACGCTGGCGCCTTTCACCAGCTCGACATAGGCGCAGGGCAGTTCGCCCGCATGCAGGTCCGGCTGGCCGATGGCACCCACTACGGCCACGGCCGGATGGCCCGCCAGCGCCTCTTCGATCACGGCGGGGTCGATGTTATGGCCGCCGCGGATGATCAGATCCTTGGCCCGCCCGGTGATCCAGAGATAGCCATCGGCATCCAGCCGCCCCAGATCGCCGGTCCGCAGGAAGCGGCCCTCAGCGAACAGGTCCTTGTTCTTGTCCGTCTCGGTATAGGTGGAGCCTTCGTAGACGCCCGGATTGGCGACGCAGATTTCGCCCACCTCATCCACCCCGGCCTCCTTGAAGCCGCCTGCCCCGTCGCGGTTCAGGATGCGGACATGGGTATAGGGGAAGGGCAACCCGACCGAGCCGATCTTCTTCACCCCTTCCGGCGGGTTGATCGACACCAGACAGGTGCATTCGGTCAGACCGTAGCCTTCGACGATCTCGACCCCGGTTTCCTTCTTGAAACGGTTATACAGCTCCACCGGCAGCGGGGCCGAGCCGGAGAAGCCGTTCTTCAGGCTGGAGATATCGGCATTGACCGGGCGCTGCATCAGCGCAGCCAGCGCCGTGGGCACGGTGATCAGATAGGTGCAGCGGTAACGCTCGACCAGCTTCCAGAAATTGTCGAACACCCCCTCGCCCCGGTAACCGGCGGGCGTCGGAAACACCACATGCGCGCCGGAGGCGATCATCGACATCAGGATGGGATAGGCCGCAAAGACGTGGAACAGCGGCAGCGGGCACATCACCACGTCATCTGGCGTGAACAGGAGGTTCGCCCCCAGCCAGCCGTTGTAAACCATGCCCGAGACCTTGTGCTGCGCGACCTTGGGCATGCCGGTGGTGCCGCCGGTGTGGAAATAGGCGGCCACCCGGTCCTCTTTCGGATCGGGAAAGGTCAGCCGGTCGGCAGGCTGGGCCGCACAGGCGCGGCGGAAGGAATGCACGTCGGCATGGTGGCGCGCCGGGTTCTTCGGCCGCACCAGTGGCACGATCAGCCGCTTCACCCCGGTCAGATAGGTCAGAAGGTCGATCTCGACCACATGCTTCACAGTGGGAGCATGGCGCACCGCCTCGGCCACCTTCTGGGCAATGTCGGTCTTCGGAAAGGCCCTGAGTGTGACCACCACCCGCGCCTTCGTTTCGCGCAGGATCGAGGAGATCTGCTCCGGCTCCAGAAGCGGGTTGATCGGGTTCACGATCCCCGCAACCGCACCGCCCAAGAGGGTGACCGCGGTTTCCATCGTATTCGGCAGCACATAGGCCACAACATCCGTCGGACCGACGCCAAGGCTGCGAAACAGGTTCGCGGCCTGGGTGACCTTGCCGTGAAGCTGTCCCCAGGTCAGCGTGACGCGCGGGGCGCCCGGGTCCGACAGCAGTTGATAGCTGATCGCCGGGCGTGCGCCATGGGCATCCTTGGTGCGCGACAGGAAGTCATACATGGTCGGCGCTGTGCCGCGCTGATCCCAAGGCATTTCGGCCTCGATCGCCTTCACTTCGGCGAAGGTCGCAAAGGTTCCCATGATGTCCTCCCGTTTGTCTTGCCCCCGTCTCTCCCCCGGGGTTTCAAACGAAAATGGGGGCTGGCCGGGGCTTTGCCAACCAGTTTCAGCACCGGCAACGCAACGTAAAACCCGGGCGGGACGTGGGGTCAGACCGTGCCTTCGGTGAATTGCAGCCGGGCCAGCCGGGCGTAAAGCCCGTCTTCGGCGACCAGCGCCTCATGCGTGCCCTCGGCCACGATGCGGCCGCCGTCGAAGACGACGATGCGGTCGGCCCGTTTCACCGTGGCCAGACGGTGGGCCACGATCAGCGTGGTGCGCCCCCGGGCCAGCCGGTCCACCGCAGCCTGCACGGCGCGTTCGCTTTCGGCGTCCAGCGCACTGGTCGCCTCGTCCAGCAACAGGACCGGCGCGTCGCGCAGGATGGCGCGGGCAATGGCGATGCGCTGCCGCTGCCCGCCCGAAAGCATGACCCCGCGTTCGCCCAAGGGGCTGTCATAACCTTCCGGCAAGGCGGCGATGAAATCATGCGCGGCGGCGGCACGGGCGGCCTCTTCCACCTCGGCGTCCGAGGCTTCGGGGCGGCCGAACCGGATGTTCTCGCGGGCCGAAGCGGCAAAGATCACCGGGTCCTGCGGCACCAGCGCGATGGCGCGGCGGAAATCCGTGCGGGCCATCTGGGTCAGCGGAATGCCGTCCAGAGTGACCTGCCCCTCCTGCGGATCGTAGAACCGCTGGATCAGCTGCAGAACGGTGGTTTTGCCCGCACCCGAAGGGCCGACCAGCGCCACCGTCTCACCCGGGTGAACCTGAAGGTTCACGCCATTCAGCGCCGACACCGCGGGCCGGGCGGGGTAACGGAAGCTCACATTGTCAAAGCCGATGGCCCCCTGCACCGGGCGCGGCAGCGCGCGCGGCGCCGCCGGATCGGTGACGGTATCGCCCGCCTGCAACAGCTCCACCAGACGTTCGGTCGCGCCCGCGGCGCGCTGCAGCTCCCCCCAGATCTCCGACAGCGCGCCCACGGATCCTGCCACGATCACGGCATAGATCACGAACTGGATCAGTTCGCCCACGCTCATCGTGCCGCCGCGCACGTCGCGCGCGCCGACCCAGAGGACGCCGACGATCCCGGCAAAGACAAGGAAGATCACGATGACGGTCATCACCGCCCGCGTCGCGATCCGCTGACGGGCCGAGGCAAAGCTTTCCTCGGTTGCGCGGCCAAAGGTCGCACGGGTCTGCGGCTCATGCGTGAAGGACTGCACCGTCTGCACCGCCGTCAGCGCCTCGGACGCCATGCCGGAGGAAGCGGCGATCCAGTCCTGATTCTGCCGCGACAGCAGCCGCAGCCGCCGGCCCAGCACCACGATGGGCACAACCACCGCCGGCACGATCAGCAGAACCAGCCCCGTCAGCTTGGGCGAGGTCAAAAGGAGCATGACCATCCCGCCCAGAAGCATCAGGAGGTTGCGCAAGGCGACCGAGACCGAAGAGCCGATGACCGACAGGATCAGCGTCGTGTCTGTGGTGATGCGCGATAGCACCTCGCCCGAAAGGATCTTCTCGAAAAAGGCGGGCGACAGGCCCATCACCTTGTCAAACACCGCCTTTCGGATGTCTGCGACCACCCGTTCACCCAAACGGGTAACCACATAGTAACGCAGCCCGGTTCCCCCGGCCAGAAGCGCCGCAATGGCCAGAAACGCCAGAAAATACTGGTCCAAAAGCGCCAGATTGGCAGTGCCGAACCCGTCCACCACCCGGCGCACCGCCAAGGGCAGCACAAGGCTGACCCCCGCCGTCAGCACCAGCGCCGCCAGCGCCAGCGCCGCCATCATCCGGTAGGGCCGCATGAACGGGGCCAGCCCGCCCAGGGCCGAGACACGGCGCGAGGCAGCGCGGTCTTCGTCGGTTTTCGGGCTGCGGGCCATCGGCACCTCCCTCATGGCGTCCGGCGGGGTTTACGGCGCGATGGCCTTTCGGGCAAGCGCCCGATTGCCGCGGCCTGCCGGAGTTCTTGCTGCAACAGCGCAAATCCTTTGCCGTGCGGCCTTTTCCTTCGCTGCGGCCCATGCCAACCTCTGGTTGATGCCCCACAGGGCCAGACAGGGAGTTTTTTACGATGACCCGGTTTTTCACCGCTGCCGATGGCGCCCGCATCGCCTACCGCGATCAGGGGCGGGGCCTGCCTGTCCTGTGCCTGTCCGGTCTGACCCGCACCAAAGAGGATTTCGACGATGCCATGCCGGCGCTGGCCGGATGCCGGGTGATCCGCATGGATTATCGCGGACGCGGCGAAAGCGCCTTTACCGGACCTTCAACCTATACGATCGCTCAGGAAGCGGCGGATGCGATGGCGCTGATGGATCATCTGGGCGTGTCGCAGGTGGCACTTCTGGGCACCTCGCGCGGGGGGATGATCGGCATGGGGATTGCCAATATGGCACCGAACCGCCTGCTGGGCCTGTGCCTGAACGACATCGGCCCCGAACTGCACCGCCCCGGGCTGGAGCGGGTGAGGGATTACGTCGGCCGCCGCCCGGCAGCCAAGACGCTGGCCGAACTGGCCGAGAAGCTGCCCGCCTTCAACCCCGGCTTCGAAGGGGTGACCCCGGCGCAATGGCAGTCCATGGCTGCCCGGCTTTACCGCGAAACGCCCGAGGGGCTGGAACTGAACTACGACCCGGACCTGCGGCACAGCGTCCTTCTCAGCTTTTCGGCGCAGCCTTTCGACATGTGGAAGATCTGGCCGCCCGGCCCCGACCTGCCGCTGGCGCTGATCCGCGGGGTGAATTCCGACCTGCTGACGCAGGAGACCGCCGACCGCATGCAGGAGACCCGCCCCGACATGATCCGTGCCGAAGTGCCGGGCCGCGCCCATGTGCCCTTTCTGGATGAGCCCGAATCCGTGGCGGCGCTGCGGAGCTGGGTGGAGAAGATGCGATGACGACGCTTGCTGCCATCACCGCCGCGGCCGAGCGTGTCCGTGGTGCCGTGCGCCGCACGCCGCTGCTGAACGCCCCGCTGCTGGACCGGATCGCTGGCCGGCGGATCTGGGTAAAGGCGGAATGCCTGCAGGTGACGGGCAGCTTCAAGGCACGCGGCGGCTGGTCCGCCGTCTCGTCCCTGCCGCCGGATACGCCGGGGGTGCTGGCGATGTCCTCCGGCAACCATGCGCAGGGCGTGGCCTGGGCCGCGGCCGCCCATGGGATGGAGGCGGTCATCGTCATGCCCGCCGATGCGCCGCAGGTGAAGATCGCCAATACCCGCGCCTATGGCGCCGAAGTGGTGCTTTATGACCGTGCGACCGAGAACCGCGAGGCGCTGGCCGCCAGGCTCTCGGCCGAGCGCGGGCTGGTGCTGATCCCGCCCTATGACCACCCCGAGGTGATCGCCGGTCAGGGCACGACGGGGCTTGAGATCGCCGAACAGGCCGCCGAGACCGGGATAGATGCTGCCGATGTGCTGGTCTGCTGCGGGGGCGGCGGGCTTTCCGCGGGCATCGCCGTGGCGCTGGAAGCGGCGGCCCCCACCTTTCGCGTCCGCACGGTAGAGCCGTCAGGGTTTGATGACATGGCCCGCTCGCTGGCCAGCGGCACACGGATGCGCAACAACGCAGCCACCGGGTCCATCTGCGATGCGATCCTGACGCCGACCCCCGGCCAGATGACCCTGCCCCTGTTGCACGACCGCGCCGGCCCCGGCCTTTCCGTCAGCGATGACGAGGCTTTGCGGGCCATGGCGCTGGCCTTCCATCACCTGCGCGTCGTGGCCGAGCCGGGCGGCGCCGTGGCCCTTGCCGCGGCGCTGTTCCGCGACGACCTGCCGGATCAGGTGATCTGCACCCTTTCTGGCGGTAATGTCGATCCGGCTCTCCTGACTGGCGCATTGGCGGCCACTCCGGCATAAGGGCGCCGGACCCGGCGGAATTAGCCGCAGGGTCCGGTTTCCCGCCCCCCGAAGGCGCCTTGACAGGCGGAATTTTCCCGCCGCGTCCGACGGGTCTTTCCCTTGCCAAAGGCTTTTCATGCAACTTTTCAACACCACCACCCTTTTGCTGATCCTTGTTGCCGCCGCCGGCTATTCCTTCGCCACCGTCGGAATGAAGCTCGGCTCCGCCACGCTCAGCCCCGCGGCGATTGCCATCATGGCCACCGGCTTTGTCATGGCCGCCGGGGCCGAGGTCATCATCCTGAAGAATGCCCATCTGGGGGTGATCTATATCGCCATCATCGGCATCGAAACGCTGGCCGTGCTGTGCTACGCCACCGCCATCGGCGAAGGGCTTGGCCCGAAGCAGCTGTTCGGCGCGGGCCTCGTGCTGGGCGGGATGCTTCTGGTCGGCCATTGACGCGAAAGGATGCCATGGCCCCGATCTTCCTGCCCGACCTGCGGCTGAACATCCGGCTGGACGGGCCGGAAGACGGGCCGCCCCTGGTCCTTCTTCACGCGCTTGGCCTGAACCTCTCGCTCTGGGACGGGCTGGTCGCGCACCTGCCGCGCCACCGTATCCTGCGGATCGACATGCGCGGCCATGGCGCCAGCGACATGCCGCCCGCGCCCTATGCCATGGGCAGCCTGATCCGCGACACCGAACGCGCAATGGACCATACCGGCATGCGTGAGGCTGTCGTCCTCGGCCTGTCCATCGGCGGGCTGATCGCGCAGGGCCTTGCGGTCAAGCGGCTGGATCTGGTGCGCGGGCTGGTGCTGTCGAACACCGCCGCCCGGATCGGCCATGCCAGCCAATGGCAACAGCGGATCGAAACCGTCCGGCAAGGGGGCCTGCCCGCCCTTCATGACGCCATGATGGAGCGGTGGCTGGGCCGCAGCTGGCGCAGCAATCCCGCGCTGCCCGGTCTGTCGCAGATGTTCCTCTCCGGGTCGGCCGAGGGCTGGATGGGCTGCGCCGCCGCCATCGCCGGCACCGATTTCTATGAAACGACAGCCACCCTGCGCCTGCCCGCACTGGTCATCGCCGGGGGCAATGACGGTTCCACCCCGCCCGATCTGGTCCGTGAAACCGCCGATCTGATCCCTGGTCACCGCTTTCACCTGATCCGTGGGGCGGGCCACATCCCCATGGCCGAAAAGCCCGGGGATTACGCCCTGGCCCTGCGCGATTTCCTGACCGCCATCGGCCATGGCTGACATCCTGCTGATCCACGGCTCCGGCCACGGGGCATGGTGCTGGCACCGGCTGATCCCGGCGCTGGCGGCACTTGGCCATGACGCAACGGCGATCACCCTGCCCCGCCACCCGGGGGTGACGCTGGCCGATCAGGCGCAGGCCATTCTGCACGCTTTGCCCCGCCCCGCCGTTCTCCTCGGCCATTCCGCGGCTGGCCTGCCCATCACCGCCGCGGCCGAGGCAGACCCCGCACGCATCCGCGCGCTGATCTATCTCTGCGCCTATGCCCCGCGCGGCGGCAGTTCGGTTGCCAGCCTCCGCCGCGAACAGATCCGGCAACCGCTGGCCCCGGCCCTGCGCGTGGACCGCTCCACAGGCAGCTACACTTTCGACCCCGACCAGACCGGCGCGCTGTTCTACCATGACTGCCCGGAAGAAGACCGCACGCTGGCCGCAGCAAACCTTTGCCCGGAACCCATCGGGCCGCAGGAAACCCCGCTGACCCTGACCGGCCGCTCGCAAAGCCTGCCGCGCTTCTATATCACCTGCACGGACGACCGCGCCATTCCGCCCGAAGATCAGGGCCGCATGGCCGAAACCGTCCCGCCGCAGAACCGCTTCGCTCTGCCGACCGGCCATTCGCCTTTTTTCGCCGCCCCCGGCGCGCTGGCCGCCCGGATCAGTGAAATCGCCGCGACCCTGCCATAAACGACACCGAAAGTCGCTTTCTGGCTTTCTCTGCCCAGAATCCCGCCGCATCTTCCTCTTGATCCAAATACTCCACGGGGGTCCGGGGGTGTGAAACCCCCGGCCGCCGCCAGCCAAGGGCGCGTGCCATGAAACTTCAGGATCTTGAAATCTTCATCGTCGCGCCCCCGGCGCCGGGCTGGGGCGGGCGCTACTGGATCTTTCCGAAGATCACCACCGCCTGCGGGATCACGGGCTACGGGGAATGCTATGCCTCAACCGTCGGCCCCGCGGCGATGAAAGCGGTGATCGAGGATGTGTTCACCCGCCACATGCAGGGCACCTCCCCCGAAAACATCGAACTGATGTATCGCCGTGTCTATTCCTCGGGCTTCACCCAGCGTCCCGACCCTACCGTCATGGGCGCCTTCGCCGGGCTGGAGATCGCCTGCTGGGACATCTTGGGCAAGGCGCGGAACCGCCCGGTCTGGGCGCTGATCGGCGGGCGGATGAACGACCGGATCCGCAGCTATACCTATATCTACCCGGAGCCGGGCCAGAACCATGCCGAATTCTGGGTGAACCCCGACCAGCATGCCGAAGCCGCCGCACGCTATGTGGAGCAGGGATTCACCGCGCTGAAGTTCGACCCCGCCGGCCCCTATACGATCCGCGGCGGCCACCAGCCAGCGATGAGCGACATCACCCGCTCCGTCGCCTTCTGCAAGGCCATCCGCGAGGCCGTGGGCGACCGGGCGGACCTTCTCTTCGGCACCCATGGCCAGTTCACCACCGGTGGCGCCATCCGGCTGGGGCAGGCTTTGGAACCATATAACCCGCTTTGGTATGAAGAGCCTATCCCGCCCGACAACCTGCTGGAATTTGCCGAGGTGGCGCGGCAGGTCCGCATCCCCCTGGCCACCGGCGAGAGGCTGACGACCAAGACCGAATTCGGCATGCTTCTGCGGGCGGGCGGGGTCAAGATCCTGCAACCCGCGCTTGGCCGTCTGGGTGGCATCTGGGAGGCGAAGAAGCTGGCCGCAATTGCCGAGATCTACAATGCCGAAATGGCGCCGCATCTTTACGCGGGGCCGGTGGAATGGGCGGCGAACATCCACCTGTCCACCGCCATTCCGAACCTGCTGATCGCGGAGACGATCGAGACCGGCGGCAGCTTCCATCTGAGACTGATCCGAAATTCGATCCGGTGGGAGGGCGGCTATATCCTGCCCCCCGAAGGCCCCGGTCTGGGCATCGACTTCGACGAGGATCTCGCCCGCGCCCATCCCTATACCGGCAATGCCCTGCATCTGCAGATGCAGGAGGCGCCCTGCGATTACACCAATGGCAACCGCTTCGAAGGTGGCGCCCCCGCGCCGCATGACTGAAGGCCCTCACGGCACGGCCCGTCCTGCATGTTGAAAGCCGCGCCCCGCACGGATGGCGGGACGCGGCTTTGATTCAGGAAGTCCGCTTACATACCCGCTTCGGCCTTGCGCGCTTCGGTGCTGACAGCGGCGCCCGCGTTCTGCATATCGGCGCCAACGCCGGCCACGGTATTGCAGGCCGCCAGCAGCGCAAGGGCGGCGGCAGACAGGGTGAAACGGATCAGGGTGGGACGCATCGTACACTCCTTCTGGTCTTTGCGCATCAACGTCCCGTCCAGACCGCCGGTTCCCGCAAAACCCGGCGATCCCTTCCCTTTACCCTTAATAGGCGGCCGCGACCTCATACATCACCGGCTCGAACCCCTTGCACAGCGTGTTGATATAGCGGTTCCGCTCCCGCATTTCGGCACTGCGCAGCATGGCCTGATAATCTTCGCGCCGCTGCCATTGCGAATAATTGCAGACCCGGGTGCGCGCATCGTTCATATGCAGCGCCGCGGACAGGAATCCGGGCTGTTTCGAGATGACCTGCGCATAGGCCAGTTCCAGCGCCTCCAAGAGGTCGAAGGCGGTGGCGGGGCTGGTCTCGAAGGTGGTGATGACAGTCTGTCCTTGAAAAGCCTTGCTGATCTGCGGCATGGTCTCATCCTCCCTGCCCCTTATCCTGCCAGAAAGCGCACCGGAAATCATGAAACTTCTGGACCCGGACGATCCGTTTTTCCGCAAACCCTGGGTCCGTTGGGCGGTGATCCTTGTGCCGCTGATCTGGTCCGGGGTCGAGTTTCTGTCCGGCTCGCCCGGCTGGGGGATCGGATTTCTGGCCGTCGGCCTCTATGCCCTGTGGATTCTGGTTCTGAGCCGGCGCTAGCCGGGTTTCGCGCGCGGACAGGTCACTTTCGCCCGCATCTCGCCGCTGTCGCCGGTGAGAGAGGTTTCGCGCAGACGGCAGCCGGTGACTTCCGGGATCAGCGCGATCATCGTGGCGCGGATCGCCTGATGTTGCCCGGGCGCGGCCCAGCCCAGGCGGATGACCTCGACCAGCTCGCCCTTTTGATAGATCACATAATTTCGCCCGTCCCGGATGACTTCGGTCCGCGCCGCGCCGAACATCAACGGCGTGGGCTGCGCGCCGCAGGCCGCGAGGAACAGGAAAACAGGAAGCAGGATCAGCCGGGCCATGGCGCCAACCTGCGGCAGGATGGTTAAGGAAACTCTAACGCGGCCCGATCATTTGTCGCAGGCGATCCCGTTGCCATCGCGATCCAGCTGGTAGATATCGGTTCCGATGACATAGAGCGGCCCGCTGACATATTCCGGGCCGTTACCGCTGCCGCCTGCACAATCCACGTCCGAGGCAATGGGCACACAAACGCCGCCGTAATTCGGATCACAGTCCTCGGCGCCCGAAGCCGACGTTGTTGCACTTATCGGTGATGCGGATTCACGTCGTGAATCCTGAGCGTTAGATTCGGTCCATGCCGAAGCCTTCCTCTGCCCGCTACCGCACGACGAACTGGCCCGCCTACAATGCGGCCCTG